>CAJUAW010000094.1 GCA_910584605.1 uncultured Oscillospiraceae bacterium | reverse complement strand
CTCCCCCGCCTTGCGCTCCATGTCCTTGGGGCGGTGGAGGCCGAAGTAGGGGTACAGATAGCGCACCTGCTTCAGCTCCGGGACGTTGGCCGCCAGCAGCTCGGGGTAGTAGGCCACCACGGGGCAGTTGTAGTTGTTGTCCCCCGCCCCCTCGTCAAAGTTATAGGGCATGCAGGGGTAGAAGATGGCGTCCACCTCCTCCTCCACCAGGGCCTCTGCGTGGCCGTGGAGGAGCTTGGCGGGGTAGCACACCGTGTCCGAGGGGATGGTGCGCTGGCCCTTCAGATAGACCTTCCGGGAGGATTCCGGGGAGAGGACCACCTCAAAGTTCAGCTTGGTGAACAGTTCAAACCAGAAGGGCAGGTTTTCGTACATATTCAGTCCGAAGGGGATGCCGATTTTGCCCCGGGAGCCGTCCCCCTGGCCCCGGCCCTGGAGGGTTCGAAGCACCTGGTATTTGTACCGCATCAGGTCGGGCAGGCGGTGGGGCTCCTCGCCTAACGGACGGGAGCACCGGTTGCCCGAGACGAACCGCCGCCCGCCGTCGAAGGAGTTCACCGTCAGGGAACAGTGGTTGGTACACAGGCCGCAGGTGGCGGGCTTGGCGGTGTGGGCGAAGTTGTCCAGCGCCTCCCGGGAGAGGAGGGCGGATTTCTCCAGATGGAGGTCCCGGGCGGCCAGGGCGGCTCCGAAGGCACCCATACTGCCCGAAATGTCGGGACGGGTGACCTCCCGGCCAATCTCCTGCTCAAAGGCCCGGAGGACCGCGTCGTTGTAGAAGGTGCCCCCCTGGACCACGATGTGTTTCCCTAAATCGTCAGCGGAAGCGGCCCGGATCACCTTATAAATGGCGTTCTTCACAATGGAGATGGACAGTCCGGCGGAGATGTCCTCCACGCTGGCCCCGTCCTTCTGGGCCTGCTTGACGGAGGAGTTCATGAACACGGTACACCGGGAGCCCAGGTTCACCGGCTTCTGGGTGAACAGACCCAGCTTGGCGAAATCCTCAATCTCATACCCCAGGGCCTTGGCGAAGGTCTCAATAAAGGAGCCGCAGCCCGAGGAGCAGGCCTCGTTGAGCATGATGGAGTCCACCGCCCCATTGCGTATCTTGAAGCACTTCATGTCCTGCCCGCCGATGTCGATGATGAAGTCCACGTCGGGATCGAAGAAGGCGGCGGCCTTGTAGTGGGCCATGGTCTCCACCAGCCCCAGGTCGCAGTTGAAGGCGTTTTTGATCAGGTCCTCCCCGTAGCCGGTGACGGCGGCCCCCTTGATGACAATGCGGTTTTCGCACTGCCTGTAAATCTCCTTCAGCTGTTCCAGCACGATGGCCACCGGGTTGCCCTGGTTGGAGTGGTAATACTGATACAGCAGATCGCCGCCGGCCGTGATGAGCACGATTTTGGTGGTGGTGGACCCGGCGTCGATGCCCAGATAGGCGTCCCCGTTGTACCCGTTGATGGGAAGGATGTCCGGGCCGCCGGCACTGTTGTGCCGCTCCAGAAAGGCCGCATACTCCTCCCGGCTGGCAAACAGGGGGGGCATGGTGTCCACCACCGTGGCGGTGTTGGCGCTGTCTTCCAGCTTTTTCATCACCGTTTCGAAGGGGGCGGGGGCGTAGTCGGTGGCGCACAGGGCGGCCCCCATGGCGGCAAAGCAGTCCCCGTCCTCCGGGAACACAGCGTGGTCTCCGTCCAGCTTCAGCGTCTCCACAAACCGCTGCCGCAGGCCCATGAGGAAGTGGAGCGGTCCGCCCAAAAAGACGATTTTCCCCTTCAGCTCCCGGCCCTGGGTCAGGCCGGCCACCGTCTGGTCCACCACCGCCTGGAAGATGGAGGCGGCCACGTCCTCCTTCCGCCCGCCCTGGTTCAGGATGGGCTGGATGTCGCTCTTGGCGAACACCCCGCAGCGGGAGGCGATGGGGTAAATCTTCTCATGCTTCAGGGACAGCTCGTCCAGCTCGCTGACGGTGACGTTCATCAGGGTAGCCATCTGGTCAATGAAGGCCCCGGTACCCCCGGCGCAGGAGCCGTTCATCCGCTCCTCCAGAGCGCCGCCGAAGAAGATGATCTTGGCGTCCTCGCCCCCCAGCTCGATGACGGCGTCAGTGTCGGGGATGTATGTATTCACGGCGGCGGCGGTGGCGTAGACCTCCTGGACAAAGTCGATGCCCGCGGCGGTGGCCACGCCCAGGCCGGCGGAGCCGGTGATGGTGACCTTAATGTCCTGTCCGGAGAGCATATCCCGGATGGAATTCAATGTCTCCAGCGCCCGCTCCCGGGTCTTGGAGAAGTGCCGCTCGTAGGAGCGGAAGAGCAGCTTGTTTTGTTCGTCCAGCACCACGACCTTCACGGTGGTGGAGCCGATATCAATGCCGACGCGCAGACTCATAGGGTATAACCGCCTTTCAGGAGTAGGAAGCCTATTTTTCAATGGTATATGATACCGGCTTTTTGGTTGAAAAACAACGAAATTAACGGCTTTTTAACGGGGCAAAAGGGAAGAAAAGCGGGAAGTTAACGGCCTTTCCGTGAGCAAAAGCAACAAAACCCCCGGCGGATTCAATCCGCCGGGGGTTTTGTTGCTTTTGCTGCCGGTGACCGGGTGAACCCGTTCCGGTTCCTCGTTCTGGGCCAGCTCCGCATCTCGGGCCGCGTGCTGCCGCTCATCGACCGAGGGGGCGTTTTCAAAGATTTCCACCGCCTGCTCCCAGTGTTCAGTGGAGATGGTGCCGATATAGTACCCGCCCTCCTTCATGTCTCCAGAGCAGACGTAATAGAACCCCTCGTCTGTGGCCAGGATATAGTAAACGCTGGCGGCGTCCGCCCCTGTCCAGTCCGGGTCCGGCGGGGTGGAGGAAAAGGCGATGATATGGGTCCAGTCCCCGTCCCACTCCAGCGGGCCGTCACGGGGGATGGGGGAGAGAATCAGCAGATTCCTGATCTGCTCCAGCTCTTCCGGGTCGGTGAGCACTCGTCCGTCGTGGAGCATGGGCATGTTCAGCCAGATCCCCTGGGCCATTCCCAGGCGGGCGTGGTACTGGTTGTAGTCAAAGGTGGCCGGGGTCAGGTCCTCCCGCTCCCGGTAGCGCTGCTGCCGGGCCAGGCTCTCCAGGCCCCCCGGGGCGGAGACGTCCAGTGTCCCTGCCACACGGTAGGACTCCGCGCCCATTTCAGCGGGTGTGACCAGCAAGCACCAGTCCCGGTTGACGGCGCGGACGGTGTACAGCAGATAGGTGTGCCCGCTTGTTCTGTCGTCCGGGCTCTCCAGCAGGGTGACGCGGGGAGAGAGAAACGGGGCGTCGGACAGATCCAGCCCCAGCTCCTCAGGGGTATTCATCAGGTCGGCGGCTGAGTCCAAAATCTCCAGGGCCTGCTCCAGCAGGTCGGGGTCGGTGATGGGGGCGGGGTAGATCTGGCTGGAGATGAGGGATGGGGAGAACTGAACCGCCTGGGTATGGCTTACCTGATACCGGTACGGACCGTATAAGTTCCGAACCGGCTCCTCCCGCTCCGCAAAGACGAACACAGCAGACAGAGCGACAACAGCAATCACGGCGAACAGGGCGGTCTTCACTGTCTCCGGCTTCTTCACCAGGGCGGCCACCCGCTGCTGGATGGACTTCTTCCCGCCCGTCATGGCGGTGGAGCAGGACAGCAGGTCACGGGGCCGCGGGGAGCGCGCCGCCACCATATCCACCAGGGTGCGGCCATAGGGGATACGCTCCCCCTCCCCCAGCCGGGCCACCGCCCCCGCGTCGCAGGCCAGCTCGCCGTCCTGCTTGGAGAGAATCACCGCCAGCCACACCAGGGGGTTGTACCAGTGAAGGGCCAGAGCCAAGCACCGGAGCAGGGACCAGAGGTGGTCCTTGTGTGCATAGTGGGTCAGCTCGTGGGCCAGGATGTGGCGCAGGGCGGTCTCATCCTCCGCCGCCCCGGGGGTCACATAGACAGCGGGCCGGAGCACCCCGGCCAGGCAGGGGGAGGGCAGGCCCACCGCCGTATAGACGGGGATAGGGGCGTCAACGCCCTCCAACCGCTTCCGCCGCTTTCTCAGCCGACCATAGAAGTGAAGGTTGGAGACCAGCATAACCGCCCCTGCCAGACCGGTCCCGGCCAGCCACAGAGCAAGGAGGATTTGTTCCGGGGACAGGATATAGCGGTACCAGGTAATTGTCTCCCCATCTCGCCGCAGACAGCCCACTCCGTCTGAGTAGGATACGATATCCCCCGGCTCCAGTGTGGTTTCGATGTCAAGATTGAACTCGGCAACGGGCTTGCTCCCCTGGGAGAGCAGGGGGATGGAGGGCTCCTCCCACTGCCCCACCTCCGGGGCCAGATTGGAGGCCAGTACCGGCAAAGCGTCGCCAGCGGCGGCGGGCAGCTCCACCTGGAAGGGCACCAGCAGCCGCAGGAGGACTACCCCCCACAGGGCGTAGCGGCACCGGGCGGACAGCCGGCCCTTGAGCAAACACCGCGCCGCCAGCACGATCAGAATCAGAACGCCGGAGGTGACCGCCCATTCTGTCAATAATTTCATCTCTGTCCCTCCTCCGCTTTACGCAGAATTTCGTACAGCTCGTCGATCTCCGCCTTGGACAGGGCCTTGTTCTCCGCCAGGGCGGACACCATCAGCCCCACGCTGCCCCGGTAGACCTTGTCCAGGAAGGAGCGGGTCTCCCCCTGGACGGCCTGTTCCCGCTGAAGGTTGGGGGAGTAGTGCTTGGCGCGGCCCTCCACGGTGCAGCGGACCAGGCCCTTGTCCTCCATCCGCCGCAGGGTGGTGATGGTGGTGCTCTTGGCCCAGCCCAGCCGCTCGCCCAGCGCCCCCACCAGTTCCATCACCGTCTGGGGGGACCGTTCCCACAGGCAGTCCAAAACGTACCATTCGCTGTTGGTCAGGTTGATGCCGTCCATGAGGAAACCCTCCTTTGGTTTACATTGTAGACCAATCATAGCACAGTTGGTCTACAATGTCAACCAAAATTTTGTGGAAGCCGGAGGGCGATTGACAACCGCGTCCTCCTATGCTATACTGAAGCGGACAACTGAATCATGAAATGTCTTCAGGGCAGGGTGAAATTCCCGATCGGCGGTACAGTCCGCGAGCGCGCAGGCGCTGATTTGGTGCAACTCCAAAACCGACAGTATAGTCTGGATTTGAAGAAGGTGTATGGAACCGGTCAGCGTAACAGCTGGCTTCCGCACTTTTTTCGCCCGTCCGGAACGCTGCTCTGTTGACCTTATACATACACCGAAATGATCGGCCTCTGAAGGGCATTCGTGCCTTCAGGGGTCCATTTTTTTCGGGAGGTTTTTCTATGAAACACAGTACAAAAAAGCTGACAGCCGCCGCGATGCTCTGCGCCCTGGCCTACGGGGCCGCCGCCGTGGGACGGGTCCCTCTGGTGCTTTTCCTGAAGTACGACCCCAAGGACATTGTGCTTGCGGTCAGCGGGCTGATCTTCGGGCCGTCCGCCGCCTGTGCCGCCGCCGTGACCGTCTCCTTCGCGGAGCTGCTGACGGTCAGCGAAAACGGCGTGCTGGGATTTTTGATGAATGTGATCTCCAGCTGCTCCTTCGCGTGTACCGCCGCTCTGATCTACCGGAGGAGACGGACCTTCGCGGGCGCGGCCGCCGGGCTCCTGTGCGGCTGGGGGTGCATGGTCGTGATGATGCTCCTCTGGAATTACCTGATCGCGCCGGTCTACATGGGCTGTTCCCGGCAGGCGGCGGCAGAGCTGCTGCTCCCGGTTTTTCTGCCCTTCAACCTGATCAAGGGGGGACTGAACACGGCGGGCGCCCTGCTGCTGTACAAGCCGGTCGTCCCATACGGGGAGCGGATTGCCCGGGACTGATTCCTGTTTTATTTCTGGACTTTTCGGACAGACTATGGTAAACTGGTCCCATAGCCATCAAACTACAAAATAAGGAGGAGCTTTTATGGACAACAAGGTTATGTATTCCCTGAGCTATGGTCTGTTTGTGCTGTCCGCCCGCCAAGGGGACAAGGACAACGGCTGCATCACCAACACCGCCATCCAGGTGACCACCGACCCCAACCGCATTGTCATCGCGGTGAACAAGAGCAACTACACCCACGACATGGTCAAGGAGACGGGCCGATTCACCGTCTCCATCCTGTCGGAGGAGGCCAAATTCGACCTGTTCCAGCGGTTCGGTTTCCAGTCGGGCCGGGATGTGGACAAATTCGCCGGCTTTGAGGACCACACCAGCAGGGACGCGGACGGCATCTGCTGCGTCACCCAGGGGACCAACGCCTGGCTGAGCTGCAAGGTTGTCTCCGCAACCGACCTGGGCACCCACACCCTGTTCCTGGCCGACGTACTGGACGGCGGGGTGATCTCCTCCGTCCCCAGCGCCACCTACGCCTACTACCAGGCCCACATCAAACCCAAGCCCGGGGCCTCCGCCGCCCCCAGCGAGAAGAAACGGTGGGTGTGCAAGGTGTGCGGCTATGTCTACGAGGGGGACGAGCTGCCTGCCGACTATATCTGCCCCCTGTGCAAGCACCCCGCCTCCGACTTTGAGCCGCTGGCATAAAATTTTTCAAAAACCCGCACCGGGGGCGAACCCTTCGGCGCGGGTTTTGCGTCTGTATAGGTAGACAACGGCCCCCTTCGCAAAAGGACCCTGGCGGAGCTGGGGAGGATTTCTCTGAATCGTACCAGATGCATTTCGATCGGGGACAACCCTCCGTCATTGGCGTTGCGAATACCACCTCCCGTTGCGAAGGGAGGCTTAGAGCAAAAGGAGGCATATCAATATGGAGGATGGTAAGATCATCGATCTGTACTGGGCCCGGTCCCAGCAGGCCATCGCGGAGAGCGAGGCGAAATATGGTCCCTACTGCCACACCATTGCCCGGCGCATCCTGGACCGGGAGGAAGACGCAGAGGAGTGTGTCAACGACACCTGGCTCCGGGCCTGGAACGCCATGCCGCCCCAGCGGCCCGGGATCTTGTCCGCCTTCTTCGGCAAGCTGACCCGGAACCTGTCTCTGGACCGGCGGCGGCGGCTGAAGGCGGCCAAGCGGGGCGGCAGTCAGGTGGAGGTGGCCCTCCACGAGCTGGAGGACTGCCTGCCCGACCACCGCCGCCCCGACGAGAACCTGGAGGCCAGCGAGACGGCGGCCATCATCTCCGCCTTTCTTCGAACATACCCGGCAGAGGATCGGGCGCTGTTCGTCCGGCGGTATTTTTATCTGGAGCCGCTGAACGGTCTGGCGGACCGGTTCGGCCTGAGCATGGGACAGACGAAATCCAGGCTCCACCGGATGCGGACCCGGTTGAAGCAGGAGCTGGAGCGGGAGGGGGTCGCGGTATGAAGGCAGAACATCTGTTAGACGCCATGGGCCTGCTGGACGACGATCTGATCCAGGAGGCGGAGGAGTACCGCCGTCCCCGGTCTGGACGCAATTACGGGGTCTGGCTGGGCTGGGCGGCCAGCTTTGCGGTGGTGCTGGTCCTGGGCTACGGAGTGAGCCATTTTGGCATGGGGGGCGGCAGCTCCACCGCCCCGGCCGGGAGCTGCGGAGGGTCCAGCCCCGCCTCCAGCGCACCCGGCAGCCCCTCTGGGGACGAGACGGAGGACAGCTTGTTCCCCCCGGCGGAGTTCCCCTCCGGCGAATGGGTGCCGGAGCCCGGCGCGCCGGCGGACAGCAGCACCGGGGACCTGCCCCAGGGCAATTCGGAGGCTCCGGGGATAGGCTGCGAGTCCTTCGACGCGGCGGTGGAGTTCTTTGGCATGGAGCGCGGCCAGACCCCCGCGATCATGGTGGACGGCACGGTGTACTGGTACTGGTCGGAGACCGCTGTGGTCCGTCCGGATGGGCTGGAGGTTCGGGAGAGCACGTCCCGCACCCAGGGCATCCCGGAGGAGGACAGCCAGATTAACTTCCCCAAGGAGGGAGTCCGCTATGTGATACTGGAGGAAGGCCGGGTAGGGGTGAACTGGAACGACAGCTATGAGTGGATGGTCTTTGTACCGGTCCCACCGGAGGAGAACTGAGGGCAGCGGCTCCCGGCTGAAAAGCCGGGGGCCGTTTTTAAAAAAGTTTTGCCGGCCGGTCACAATTCCGGTCTCACAGTCGTGTTAAGGGTGAAAGGAGGTCGAGGGTATGACGGAATGGAACAGCGAGCGGCAGGCAGGACGCTTCGTGGAGGCCTACGCGGATGTGATCCTGCGGCTGTGCCTGACCTACTCTCTGACCAGGGAGGATGCCCAGGATATCTGCCAAAATATCTTCCTCACGCTGCTGGAGGACGGCCGGCAGTTTGCGGACGAAGAACATGAGAGGGCATTTGTCCTGCGCTGTACGATCAACGCCTGCAAGGACCTCCTGAAAAGCGCCGGGCGGCGGCGGAACGTGCCCATTGAAGAGGCCGAGCGGCTCCCCGCTCCGGAGCGGGAGGACAGCTCCCTGCCCGAGGCCATCCGCAGCCTGCCCAAGCACTACGGCACAGCACTTTACCTCTTTTACTACGAGGGCTGCAGCCTGGACGAGATCGCCCGGCTGTGCGGCTGTACGTCTGCGGCGGCCCGGAAACGCCTCAGCCGTGCCCGCAAGCTGCTGGCCAAAAGATTGGAGGTGGCCCGATGAACATCAAAGAGAGCTTTGAGCACGTGGGCTTTACCCCCGAGGAAAAAATGGACTTGACCGCCCGTCTGGAGCGGGCGGCGGAAGGGAAGGAAACCATGACAAACGCAACAAAACGGAAGCTGAAGAACATCAGCGGCGGCATGCTGTTCGGCGTGGCCGCGGCGGCGGTGATGACGGTGGGGACTCTGGCGGCGGTGCTGAACCCCGGTCTGCGCACCTGGTTCGCCGCCGCCACCCCCGGCGCGTCCTCCGCCCTGGAGGACGGCATCTACCGTCTGGACCGCTCCGAGACCTACAACGGCTGGACGGTCACCCTGGGCGAGTGCGTGGGGGACGACAGCAGCGTGTATATCCTGGTGGACGTCACCGCCCCGGAGGGGACGGTGCTGGCCCCCCAGGAGGGCAGAAGCTTGATGACCATGTATCGTTTAGACGGCGCGGGGATGAACCTTCAGGAACTCCCGGACGAGGACCCTGGGGACAACAAGATGTCCTATATTCTCCAAAACAGCTGGCAGACCGAAAGCCTGCGGGGACAGGCCGTCACCATTGAAATAGGCCCCATGAAGGAGTGCTGGTGGAGCGACCCGCTGACCGGCGAGGCCGAATACCATACAGAGGCCATTTTAGACCACCAGTGGGTCTTTGAGGATGTGAAGCTGGATTTCCCCGACCAGACCATCCGCCTGACCCCCAATGTGGAGGTGCCCTGGATTGACGGGACGGCCACCGTTACCCGGCTGGAGGTGTCTCCTCTGAGCATCCTGGCGGAACTGGAGGGAGGCTCCTGTGCCAGCTACCTGGCCCACGCCAACAGCGACCCCTACGACTATGAGGACGGGGAAAACCGTCCGGGAGAACTGACATCCGGCGAATTGGTCATCTCGTTTGGGCCAACCAGCGTGACCTGGCAGGATACGCTTTGGGAGATGGAGGAGGCCCTGGAACTGGGTGTGGTCCTTCAGGACGGCACAAGGGTGGAGGCGATTGCCAGTGTAGGCCAGCGGGATGGAACGCGCGAGGGGCTAGAGGGTGCGGAAACCCCCTTCTTCTCCGCCTGCCGGAGGTACTCCCGGTTCAGCAGCGGCCCCGCCGGCATCATCGACCCCGCCCAGGTGGACCATGTGACGGTGTGCGGGGTGGCCATCCCCCTGGCCCCCTCCGCGTTGCCGTAAAATGAGCGTAAAAGAGCCTCCAGCCAATGATCCGGCTGGAGGCTCTGCTTATGGTTCCTCCGTATGCTCCAAAACTCGCACCTGGATTTCCAGCACCCGGCGCTGCTCCACCTGAGTGACGGTGACATCCAGCCCCTCGGCCTGGAAGTGGTCCCCGGCCTCGGGCACCCGGCCCACCTGCTCCAGCACCCAGCCGGAGACGGTGGCGGCGTCGCAGCTCCCCTTCACCTGGAACAGGTCGTACATGTCGTCCAGGTCGGCGGAGCAGGCAATGAGATAGCTGCCGTCGTGCTGTTTTTGGAAGGTTTCGATCACCTCGTCGTGCTCATCCCAGATCTCGCCCACCAGCTCCTCCAGAATATCCTCCAGGGTGACGATGCCCTCCGTCCCGCCGTACTCGTCCACCACCACCGCCATGTGGACCTTGCTTTTCTGCAGGATGCGCAGCAGCTCAAAGGCTTTGGTGTTGCCGGTGGTGTAGAGCACCGGGGAGGTCAGGGAGGACAGGGCGGTCGCCCCCCGGTAGCGGGCGGCGTAGAAATCCTTTTCGTGGACAAAGCCCACAATGTTGTCGATGGTCTCGTGGTAAATGGGGATGCGGGAGTATCCTGTCTCCGCAAAGAGGGATGCCAGCTCCGCCATGGTGCTGTCCTCTCCGGCGGCGGTCAGGTCCACCCGGGGGGTGAGCAGGTCGGACACCTCCAGCTCGCTGAACTCGATGGCGTTGCGGATCAGATCGCTCTCATGCTCGTCCAGGCCGCCCTCGGTCTCGGCCTGGTCCACCATGCCCACCAGCTCCTCCTCGGTGATGCCGTCCTCCCCCTTGGCCCGAAAGACCTTGCTCATCAGCCGTTTCCACTGGGTGAAGAGGAAGTTCAGCGGGGTGAGCACCACCATCAGCAGCTTCAGCAGGGGCTGGGCGAACATGGCGAAGTCCTCCGGCCGCTCCTTGGCCAGGCTCTTGGGGGTGACCTCCCCGAAGATCAGGATGATGATGGTGAGGGCCACGGTGGCCACAGTGGGGCCGTACTGATGGAACCACCTGGTGCACAGCACGGTGGACACGGTGGTGGCGGTGATGTTGACGATGTTGTTGCCGATGAGGATGGTGGACAGCAGCTTGTCATACTCCTCCGCCAGGGCCAGGGTCTTGGCGGCCCGGCGGCTGCCGCCGTCCGCCCGGGTTTTCAGGCGGATGCGGTTCAGGGAGGTGAAGGCGGTCTCGGTGGCGGAAAAATAGGCCGACAGGACCACCAGGATCAGCAGGGTAATCAGCATCGCAATACTGGCACTGTCTATGTCCATAGGGAAAGAATCACTCCAATTTCATGTTTGCCCCGCCCGAGGACGGGGTATAGTTAAGTAGGAAGTATACCACACCTGTTTTTGGAATGCAAACCTATTTTGCCCGGAGCCGGAAAGCTTCACGGTTTTTTAACAAAAAAGCGGAGAAAGGACTTGACGGCGGGGGACAGGCGTGATATAGTAACACTTACCTG
>CAJUAW010000093.1 GCA_910584605.1 uncultured Oscillospiraceae bacterium | reverse complement strand
TGATGATTGTGCTGGTCACGGTCATGGGCGGAGTGGGCACCGTCTACGGCCCCATCATCGGCGCCATTGTGCTCACCTTTATTTCGGAGTATACCCGTGTCTACCTCAGCCGCTTTGGCGGTCTGGACATGGTGATCTATGGCCTGCTGGTCATCTTGATTGTACTTTTCATCCCCGATGGGTTGATTTCTGTTCCCCATCGCATCCGGGCCTATATAGCCCGCAAGGGCGGGAAAGGGAAGGAGGCCCCCGCGAAATGAAGTATATTCTGGAAGTCAATGACGCGACCAAGAAATTCAGCGGCCTGATGGCCAACGAGGCCATCACCTTTCAGGTGGAACCGGGGGAGGTTCTGGGCGTCGTGGGTCCAAACGGGGCGGGCAAGACCACTCTGTTCAACTCCCTCAGCGGCGTCCATACGCTGACCCGGGGCTCCATCGTCTTTAACGGGACCTACATCACCAAAATGACCAGCCACCAGGTGTGCAAGCTGGGCATCGGCCGTACCTTTCAGATCCCCCAGGCCATTACCACGCTGACCGTGGAGGAGAACGTTCTCATCGGCTCCCTGCTCCATACCGACAACATGAGGGCGGCCCGGGAGCACGCCGCGCAGGTGGTGGAATTCTGCGGCCTGTCCGCTCTGGCCAAGTACCCCGCCTCCATTTTGAATGTGGCGCAGAAGAAGCGCCTGGAGATCGCCCGGGCTTACGCCACCAGGCCCAAGCTCCTGCTGCTGGACGAGACCATGGCCGGACTGACCGCCACAGAGCGGGCCGATTCGGTGGAGCTGATCCGGGCCATCAATGGGGAGGGCGTCAGCATCCTCACCATTGAGCACAACATGGACGTGGTGATGAATGTGTCCAACCGGGTGCTGGTCCTCAATGCGGGCAAGGTCCTGACCATCGGTACTCCCGAGGAGGTCACATCCAACGAGGCCGTGATCGAGGCCTATCTGGGAGGAGGCAAGAAAGATGCTTAAGCTGGAACATGTCAAAACAGGCTACGGCTCCATGCCGGTGGTCCATGACGCCTCCTTCCATGTGAAGGCGGGGACCATCATGGCACTGCTGGGCT
Organism: uncultured Oscillospiraceae bacterium; assembly: GCA_910584605.1. GTDB lineage: Bacteria > Bacillota > Clostridia > Oscillospirales > Oscillospiraceae > Lawsonibacter. Next base: position 10,250 of record CAJUAW010000093.1, on the reverse strand, counting down.
CCAACGGTTCCGGAAAGACCTCCCTTCTGCGGGCAATTTTCGGCACGCTGCCCATTATGGCCGGCGCCATTGAATACAAGGGCCAGTCCATCGTGGGCACCAAGTCCTACCGGATGGTGGAGATGGGCATCTCCATGGTCCCGGAGGGCCGCCATCTGTTCGGAAAGATGTCCGTTCGGGACAACCTGGTCATGGGAGCCTACTCCGTCCGGGACAAAGAGGAGATCGAACGGCGGCTCCAGTCTGTGTTTCAGATGTTCCCCCGGGTGGAGGAGCGCCAGCGCCAGCAGGCGGATACCCTCTCCGGCGGCGAGCAGCAGATGGTGGCCATCGCCCGGGGGCTGATGTGCAGCCCGGAGCTCCTCATCCTGGACGAACCCTCTCTGGGCCTGATGCCCAAATTGGTATCAGAAATTTTCTCCTTCATCACCAAGATCAAGGAATCGGGCGTAACGGTCATTATTGTGGAGCAGAATGCTTCCGCGACCCTGGAAATGTGCGATTACGCGTACGTCATGCAGAACGGCGAGACAGTGCTTGAGGGCACGGGAGCCGCGCTGCTGGCCGACGAGCAGGTGAAGAAGGCATACTTAGGAGGTTAAACAATGTTAGTCACGCTAAAGGAACTGCTTGCGCAGTACAAGGACAGCGATAAGGCGGTGGGGGCCTTCAATGTGACCACCTACTGCGATGCTCAGCCCGTTATCACCGCTGCAGAGCGGAAAAACGCGCCGGTGATCGTCCAGGTGGGCGGATTTGCCACCCGCTACATGGACCTGGAACTGTGGGGGAAGCTGTTGGTCACCATGGCGGAGCGGTCCAGCGTTCCGATGTGCATCCATCTGGATCACTCCAAGAGCGTGGAAGAGATTCAGCGGGCCATTGACGCGGGATTTTCCTCTGTGATGTTTGACGGCTCCCAGCTTCCCTACGAGGAGAACGTGTCCATCAGCAGGGAGGTGGTCCGCCGGGCGGCTCAGAAGGGGATCAGCGTGGAGGCGGAGATCGGCTCTGTGGCCTATTCCGGCACCGACGCTTTCAAGGCCGAGGCCTCGGACCCGGACACCACCGCCCGCTTTGTGGCCGACACCGGCATCGATGCGGTGGCGGTAGCGGTGGGGACCCTTCACCGTATGGAGACTCAGGCGGCCCACCTGAACTTTGCGCTGCTCCAGGCCATTCAGAACAAGGTGGATATCCCTCTGGTCATCCATGGCTCCTCCGGGCTGTGCGACGAGGATTTCCGCCAGATGTGCGCCACCCATGTGGCTAAGGTCAACATCGGCACCGCTCTGCGGCTGGCCTTCGACACCGGTCTGAGGACCGCTCTGGCCAGCCATCCGGAGAGCAACGTGTTCACCGAGATCGCCCACATTCCCATGCAGTATGTGGAGGACAAGGTGGTAGAAAAGCTGGGGCTGCTGGGATTTTAACCGCTGGGGGAGATTGGTATGAGCAAGTTTGACGTGGTATGTGTGGGCAACTCCGCTGTGGATGTCCCCCTCTGTCCGGTGGGGCCGGAGGTGTTTTCCTACGACTCCTACCCCATTGACCGGATCATTCCTCAAGTGGGGGGCAGCGGCACAAATGTTTCCACCATTTTAGCGCGGCTCGGCAAACGGGTCAAGCTGGTCACCCTGCTGGGCCGGGACATGCTGGGGGATTTTCTCATCCGCAATTGCCAGGAGAACGGGGTGGATACCTCCTACATTGTCCGCAGCGGCACCGTGGACACGCCGCTGAGCGTTGGGCTGGTGCGGTCCGACGGCGAGCGGGGCTTTGTAGTCAGCAAGAGCAGCAGCACCTTCGCCTTCAGCGCGGACCAGGTGGACCCCGCCTGCTTTGCCGGGGCCAGGGCGATGGTGTTCTCCAGCATTTTTATCATGCCCCAGTTTGACGACGCGGGGCTGTCCCGGATCTTTTCCGCCGCTCACAGTGCGGGACTCATCGTCTGTGCCGATATGATGAAGAGCCGGACCGGCCAAAGGCTGGACGCTGTGGCGGGCGCTCTGCGTCATGTGGACTACTTCTTTGCGAACCTGGAGGAGGCGTCATTTCTCACGGGCAGAGAGAAGCTCGAGGAGATCGCCCGCGTTCTGCTGGACGCCGGTGTGAAGCACCTTCTGGTGAAGGATGGCCGGCACGGCTGTTATATTTGGGACGGTTCCGCAGAGGAGCACATCCCGGCCTTCTGCAATGATCATCCGGTGGATACCATCGGGGCGGGAGACAATTTTGCCGCCGGTTTTGTCTCCGCACTGCTGGACGGCTGCTCCTTTCAGGAGGCGGCCCGCTTCGCGAACGCCGCCGCCGCCATCTCTGTGGGAGCGCCCGGCTCCACCAACGGGGTGCACAGCAGGGAGCAGGTGGAGGAGTTTCTGCGGGCACAGAGTTAGAAACAGCAAAAGGTTTGGAGTTTGGCGTTTTGCCAAGCTCCAAACTATTTTCACGGCGGATACAACGGTCTGTTGAGAGAGGAGAGCGGAAGAAAGATGTTCAAGCGTCATCGGATTCATCGAGCCTGGCTGGTTTGTGCGGGAGCCACCCTTTTGCTGTTCACTTCGGTGGGGATCATCTGCAACGTATTCACCATTTTTCAACCCTATATCATTCAGCGATGTCATTTGTCGGAGGGGCAGGGTTCTTTGCTGATCACGACCCGTGTGGCCGTCACCCTGCTGTCCACCATGGTTTGCGTCCGCTATTACCGGGTTGTGGAGGTCCGGAAGGGTATGGCGCTGTCCCTGTTGCCAGGGGCGCTGTCTATGGCGCTGTATGCAGCGAGCACAAGCTTTGCCGGCTGCTGCGGGGCGGCGGCCCTGGCGGGCGTTACCTGCGGGCTGTGCTGTATTATTCCGGCCACAATACTGGTGGACCGCTGGTTTGTCAGCTGCCGGGGCCTGGCGCTGGGGATCTGCGCGGCGGGGACCGGGGGAGCGGCTGTGGTCGGGCCGCCGCTGCTCCAAATGCTGATCGCTCGATCTGGTATTTCCTTCGCACTGCTGTGCACGGCGGGCTTTTTTGTCCTTTCTGGAATGACTGCCTATTTGCTGATATTGGACGATCCGGCTGCTGCGGGGCTGAGTCCCTATGGAGATCCGCGGGAGCCGGACGAAACAGGACTGGCCGCGCCGGAGCCGGAGGATGGAAGGATGGTGGTCCTGCTGGCCCCTGCGGCCTTTCTTCTGGCGGCGGCCGGTGGTCCGGCGCTGGGGCACATGGGGGTTTACCTGTCCAGCGAGGGCTATCCGTCGGACCTGGCCGCCTGGCTGGTCTCCGCTCTGGGCCTGACGATGACGCTTGGAAAATGCGTTTTGGGGAGCGCGGCGGACCGGTTTGGTCCCCGTCAGGCGAGCCTGCTGTTTGGCGCTGCTCTGGTGCTGGGACAGATGGTCGAGTGTTTGATCCCGCTTCATGTTTTGGGGGTCACGATGGCCGGACTGCTGATATCGGGCTTGGGGATGTCGATGTGTACGGTGGGACTCCCGATCCTGAACCAGGCGCTGTGCGGCGGCAGCAAAAAAGCGCTGGGACGCATCCAATCGGCTCATATCGCGGGCTCACTGTGCTTGAGCCCCCTCCCGGGCGTCATCGCTGACTGCGCCGGAAGCTATCAGCCGGCGTACATCCTGTTTGCCGGGATGACCCTGGCCGCGCTGGGGTCAATCCTGGTGTCCTTCCGAATGTATTCCAGACGGTGATCGGATCAGTGTCCAATCCCTCCCGTCTTCCGGCCGCCGCAGGACTCTGCATCGGCTGGAAGAAACTATAAAAATCCCCTTGACAAAGGGACGCGTTGGCGCTATAATCCAATAAACCAACCGAGATAATAGGTTGATAGACGGAGGGAGGATGACCTGGGATGCTGGAGCTGTTTTTTGATCTGCTGCGCAGCAATTTCCGCTGTGGACGAATGCGGCGCTCCCGGACTGTTCCCGCAGCCGGGCACATTGCCGTGCCCGCCCTCTGCGTCATTCGCTGATCCAGGGGGACGCCGGGACTGTCCGGGAGGGATGGACGCGTTCCGGACTTTTTTGTTTCCCAAACAGATCATAAAAAGGAGTACATCATTATGAGCAGCTATAAATTTGAGACCCTGCAGCTTCACGCAGGCCAGGAGCAGCCCGACCCCGCCACCGATTCCCGTGCGGTCCCCATCTACCAGACCACCAGCTATGTGTTCCGCAATTCCGCCCATGCCGCGGCCCGGTTCGGGCTGGCGGACGAAGGGAACATCTACGGCCGGCTGACCAACTCCACCCAGGCTGTGCTGGAAAAGCGCATCGCGGCCCTGGAGGGGGGAGCGGCGGCTCTGGCTCTGGCCTCCGGCGCGGCGGCCATTACCTATACCATTCAGGCGCTGGCCCAGGCGGGAGACCATATCGTGGCCCAGAAGACAATCTATGGCGGCAGCTACAATCTGCTGGCGCACACGCTGCCCCAGTTCGGGGTGACGGCTTCCTTTGTGGACGCCCACGATCTGGCGGAGCTGGAGGGCGCGATCCAGCCCAACACCAAGGCCGTCTATCTGGAGACCCTGGGCAATCCCAACAGCGATATCCCCGATATCGACGCCATCGCGGCCATTGCGCACCGGCACGGCCTGCCTCTGGTCATTGACAATACCTTCGGTACCCCCTATTTGATCCGGCCCATCGAGCATGGTGCGGATATTGTGGTCCACTCGGCCACCAAGTTCATTGGCGGGCATGGCACCACCCTGGGCGGCATCATCGTGGACGGCGGCAGGTTTGACTGGAAGGCTTCCGGCAAATACGCCCCCATCTCGGAGGCCAATCCCAGCTACCACGGCGTGTCCTTTGTGGACGCGGCAGGCCCGGCCGCCTTTGTCACCTACATCCGGGCGATCCTCCTGCGGGACACTGGAGCCGCAATCTCCCCCTTCAACGCTTTTCTGCTCCTTCAGGGGGTGGAGACTCTGTCCCTGCGGCTGGAGCGCCACGGGGAGAACACCAAAAAGGTGGTGGAATTTCTGGCCCATCACCCCAAGGTGGACAAGGTCAACCACCCCAGCCTGGCGGACCACCCGGACCACGCCCTGTATGCGAAATACTTCCCCAAGGGAGGCGCATCCATCTTTACCTTTGAGATCAAGGGCGGCCAGGAGGAGGCCCACCGGTTTATTGACCATCTGGAGATCTTCTCTCTGCTGGCCAATGTGGCCGATGTAAAGTCGCTGGTCATCCACCCCGCGACTACGACCCACTCTCAGCTCAGCCCCGAGGAACTGCTGGACCAGGGGATCAAGCCCAACACCATCCGCCTGTCCATCGGCACGGAGCACATCGACGATATCATTGCCGACCTGGAAAAGGGCTTCGCCGCAGTGAAATGATACGGTCCGGCGGACGGCGCAAAACCCACCCCTCAGGGGGTGGGTTTTCGTCTGCCGGTCCCGGATCTATCTGTGATGGTGGTGCGCCCGTCCCAGGCCCGCCTCAGGCCGCTGGTCCCAGTGATCGGCCAGCTTGTCCAGCAGAGCCTCCAGCGCGTGCTGCTCCTCCTGGGACAGGCCGGAAAAGAACTCGGTCCGGCGCTGCTGGATCTCCCCGTCGTCCCGCTGGGCCATCCACTCCTGACCGGCCTGGGTGATGGACAGTGTAATCTTTCGTTTATCCGCCTGGTCCCGTCCGCGGACGATCAGCCCTCTGCTCTCCAGCTTGGCGGCAATCTCGCTCATGGAGCCGGACTGGATTCCCAGCATGGTCTGCAGCTCCTTCTGACTGATGGGGCTCTGATCCCGGAGAATTCGGAGGATCTTTCGCTGGCCGTGGCGGCGTCCGGCGAACTGGGCCAGGGCCCGGGCGCAGTATTCCAGCTTGCCGGCCAGATCCTCCCGGCCCCCTCCGTGCCCATGGCTGTGATGCCCATGGCCGTGAGCGCCGGTATGCCCCCGCTTTTTGTCCGCGAAATGGTCTTGATCCCTCATGATATGGGCCTCCTGTCAGCCCGAACAGGCGGATACAGCCGTCTGCCGGTATGTTCAGAGTACCATGGAGGCCGCTGCTTTGTCAAGAGGACGGGCCGGTGGTCCCTGTTAAGGGACGTGCTGCCGGGATATCGCTTCGGCGGTTTCCACAAGGACATGATTGCAATCGTGATCAAGCGAGCTGAATTTGAACTGCGCGCCAGCGGAAGCTCCGCCGGCGCGCAATTATTTTGTGGAAAGTGCTATACTTTTTGACCGGGAGGTGTTACAATAGAGCTGTATTGAATCATGAAGGGGAGGCTGTGTCCTATGCGCAGCGCAAAAGGGACTTGGCAGAACATGTTGTACATATTGATCCTGCTGGCGGCGATCTGCCTGCTGTTTTTGTGGTATTCCACCACAAACAGCCAGCGGATTGAGAACCGCAGCCTGAACTACGCGATGGATTCTGCCCGGCAGACCACCCTGCGGATTGAAAGTGAGCTCACCAACGCCGTGCGGCGGGTCCGCAACTACAGCTATCTTCTGGGCATCACGCTGTCCGAGCCCAATGTCTCTGCGGAGATGCTGGCCCAGCTGGAGATGAACTCGGATTTCGACGCCCTGCGCTTCACCAATGCGGAGGGGGTCAATTTGGCTTCCAGCGGAGCGACCAACGACAGCTCCGACCGGACCTACTTCATCAACGGCATGCGGGGGGAGAGCGGCAACGACATGGTGTTTGACTCCCGGATTACCGGAAAGGCGACCATGGTCTATTACGCCCCCCTGCGCCATCAGGACGAGATCTTCGGGATGCTGCTGGGGCTGTATTTTGCCGAGGACTATCTCCAGGAGATGCTGGAGACCAACTACTTTGGCGAGGCGGCCACCGTCTTTTTGTGTACCCGGGCGGGGCAGGTCATCGCCTCCTCCGACTTCAACAGCGTCGACGACCGCCTCCTGCCGGATATGCTGCTGGAGACCGGGGTCATCGACAGCCAGACCGCCGCCGGAGCCTGGGAGGTCATCCGGAACGGCGCGGGGGAGAAGGGCTTTATCTGCGCTCCGGGCAGCCTGACGGACAATCTGTGCGTGCTCCATGTGCCCAACAGCGAATATGTGCTGGTCCAGACCTATCCCAAGAGCGTGACCCAGGAGATGATCCGGGACGCCAACCACGACGGGATGATCCTTCAAATGATCCTGGTGGGCCTGTTCGCGGTGTATATCCTGGTGCTGCTGATGCGGGCTCAGCAGGAGCGCCGCCTGCTGATGCGGGAGAGCCAGGCCCACATCACCGGCCTGAAGGAGAAGGAGCTGCTGGCCAACCGCAAGGAGCGGCAGTACCGGATCGCCATCACCTCCGCGGCCTTCTCCACCTTTGAGTTCAATCTGACCCGAGATCTGATCGAGCAGGACATTGTGCGCACCATCAACGGGCATCCGGTCTCCCTGCTGGAAAAGGTTGGCCTTCAGGCGCCCTGCCAGGCTTCCGTGTGCTTCAAAACGTGGCGGGCCTTCATTCTGGAGGAATCCCTGGAGGAGTACGACGCGATGGTCAACCTGGACTATCTGAAGCAGCGTTATGAGCAGGGCGAGGCGGAGGTGACCGTCGACTACTGGGGCTGGGGGGCCGCCAAGCAGCAGATGTGCGTGCGCCAGTCGTTCATCATGACCCAGGACGACCGCACCAGGGACATCATGGTGATGGTGGTGTCCAAGGACATCACCGCCCAGGTGCAGAAGCAGCGGGAGCAGACCAGAGCCCTTCAGGAGGCCCTGATGCAGGCCCAGCGGGCCAACAGCGCGAAGACCACCTTCCTGTCCAACATGTCACACGACATCCGCACCCCGATGAACGCCATCATCGGCTTCACCACCCTTGCGGCGAGCCACATCGACAACAAGATGCAGGTGCAGGACTGCCTGCGGAAGGTGCTGTCCTCCAGCAACCACCTGCTGAACCTGATCAACGATATTCTGGACATGAGCCGCATCGAAAGCGGAAAGGTCCAGATCAAGGAGCAGGACTGCAACATCTCCGAGCTGACCCACAATCTGGTCAATATTATCCAGCCCCAGGTGAAGGCCAAGCAGCTGGAGCTGTTCATCGACACCTTTGACGTCAACAACGAGGACGTGATCGCCGACTCGCTGAAGCTGAGCCAGGTGTTTGTGAATCTGCTGTCCAACGCGGTGAAATACACCCCCGCAGGGGGGACGGTGAGCTTCCGCATCCAGCAGGAGACCACCTTCCACCGGGGATACGGGGACTACCTGTTTATTGTGAAGGACAACGGCATCGGTATGTCTCAGGAGTTTGTGGAGCACATCTTCGAGCCCTTTGAACGGGAGGCCAGCACCACCAAGACGGGCATCCAGGGCACCGGGCTGGGCATGGCCATCACCAAGAACATCGTGGATATGATGGGCGGCAAGATCACGGTCCGGAGCGAGAAGGGGAGGGGCAGCGAATTCCGGGTGGAGCTGAGCCTGAAGCTCCAGGACGTGGAAAGGAACGCGGCGCAGATCAAGGAGCTGGAGGGCCTGCGGGCCCTGGTGGTGGACGACGACTGCGACAGCTGCGAGAGCGTGGTCCGCATGCTCAAGCAGATCGGGATGCGGGCGGAGTGGACCACCTCCGGCAAGGAGGCGGTCTACCGGGCCAAGAGCGCCCGCAACGAGGGGGACTCCTACCACACCTACATCCTGGACTGGCAGATGCCCGAGCTGAGCGGCGTTGAGACCTGCCGCCGCATCCGCGCCGCAGTGGGCCAGGAGGCGCCCATCATCATCCTCACCGCCTACGACTGGACGGACATCGAGGACGAGGCCAAGCAGGCGGGTATCACCGCCTTCTGCGCCAAGCCGCTGTTCATGTCCGACCTGAAGTCCGTCCTGCTGGCCGCCAACCATCTGATCGAGAAGGAGGAGGAGAGCGCCTCCTGGACGCAGGCGGACTTCAACGGCAAGCGCATCCTGCTGGTGGAGGATAACGAGCTCAACCGGGAGATTGCCCAGTCCATTCTGGAGGAGACCGGCTTCACCGTGGAGACCGCGCCGGACGGCACCGACGCAGTGGAGATGGTCCGCCAGGCGGAGGAGCACTACTACGACGCCATCCTGATGGACGTGCAGATGCCGGTCATGGACGGGTATGAGGCCACGCGCACCATCCGCGCCATGCCCCGGGGGGACGCCAAAAACCTGCCCATCATTGCCATGACCGCCAACGCCATGGAGGAGGACCGGGAGGCCGCCTTAAAGAACGGCATGAACGCGCACATCGCCAAGCCGCTGAACATCGACCTGTTTTTGGAGGTGCTGAAGAAGTACCTGGGCTGACAGATGGAACAAATCATTCCAGGCGGTCTTGTTGCTCATGCGTCCATCCCAGCAAGACCCTTTTTGTGAAAAAGGAATTTTGCTGATCCATTACATGACGGGAACGAAAAGGGCGGATTCAAACGAAAACGGAAAAGCCGGCTCTGCCGCGCTGGGAGCATCCAGCGGGCGGAGCGGCTTTTTGCGCTTTGGAGGCGCCGGGCGGCGGATCAAAAATAGGGCCGGATCGCCGGTTGCGAAATGGGAGAAACGGTGGTATAATAATCCGGCACTGACTGCGCATTCCATGCGCGGCCGTTCGCTGAGGTTCCCTGCATATGACTGCCAATTGATCAGGAAAGGTATGATGATATGAAAAAAGGGGCTTTTTTTCTGCTTTTATCCATCGGACTGCTTCTCTTGCCGGTCTCCTGCGGGAAGCAGGCTCCCCCTGCGGATGAGACGGTGACACAGCAGGTGGTGGAGCTGACGGTCTGGGCCGCGGAGGAGGACATGGAGCTGCTTCAGGAGATCACCGCCGCCTTCCAGGACCACTACTCGGACCAGGCCAGCTTCCGGATCACCTGCCAGCCGCAGGGCGAGTCCAACTGTAAGGACGTTCTGCTGGGCGACCTGGAAAACGGGGCGGACGTTTTTACCTTCGCGGATGACCAGGTGGCCGCGCTGGCCGCCGCCGGTGCGCTGGACCCCATTGAGGACGCCGCGTCCATTCGGGAAGCCAACCTCTCGGCGGCAGTGGAGGCGGCCAGTGTGGACGGAACGCTGTATGCCTACCCGCTGACTGCGGACAACGGGTATTTTCTCTATTACAACAAGGCGTATTTCAGCCAGGATGACGTGCAAACGCTGGATCGCATCCTGGCCGTGGCGGAGGAGGCGGGACGGCAGGTCTCCATGGACTGGTCGTCCGCCTGGTATGTGTACGCCTTCTTTGGCAACACCGGGTTGGAGGTGGGCTTGAACGAGGACGGCC
>CAJUAW010000092.1 GCA_910584605.1 uncultured Oscillospiraceae bacterium | reverse complement strand
AGCAACAACCGCCGGCGCACCACCCGCATCCTGGAGCTATGGATTGTGGACGACCGCCGGCAGATTCAGGTGACCACCCTCCACAAGCCTGCCGAGCTGAAGGCGGCGGTGGACTGTCTGCGCCTGCGGATGCCCGAGGCTTTCTTTGACGATTACAAAAATATGTCCAGCTTTACCGACCAGACGGAGGAGGAGTGGCAGGCTACCAACCGCTCTGTGCTCCGCCGTCAGGACCAGCGGCTGTCCCGGCAGGAGGAGCAGGCCCGGAGCCGCGCCGGGAACAACCCCGACTTTGTGCTCATCGATCTGAACGGCCAGCGGACCTCCCGCTTTGACCGGCGGACGGTGGAGGATCAGCTCACCGGCCTGAAGCGTCCGGGCCAGCACTTCGAGCTGGAGCCGGTGGACCTGCTCCCGATGCCGGGGCTGAACGGAGCCAGCTTCTCCCGCCTGTCCGCAGGGATCTCCAACACGGGGCTGACCCTGGTGGTCACCCTGAAGCTGGCCGGCGGCGCCTATCAGGCCCTGGCCAAGCCGGTGGGGGAGCCGGAGGCGTGGGAAGCCTTCGCCGGTCTGCTGGAGCGGAAGCAGGTCCCGGACGTGACGGGCTGGCAGCTCCTCCAGGGGGCGGAGACGCCCCGGTCCCAGGCCCGGGCCAGACTGTCCATCAGCGACCGCACCGGCGCCACCCGGGATTACGACAGTTTCACCCGCCGGGATGTGGAGCTGGCCGGGGAGGGTCTGGCCAGCGGAAAATATACGGTGGTGGCCCTGTTCGCCGGGCCCCGGTACCTCTACTTAAAGGCAGGAGACAAGCTGGACGGGCGGGTCACCGTCAACGCCAGCCGTCCCGACCCGGATCTGCTCCGGGTCTTTGAGACCAAGTGCACCAGCCGGCAGGCCCAGGAGTGGCTGCTCCAGATGTCGGAGGGCACCTTTGACCCCGATTTTTCCCAGTGGAAGGACATTACCAAACAGCTGGAGAAGAAACAATAAGAATGGAAAGGAATGGAGATCCAGTATGGGCAAGTATTTCAGCGACGCAGTAGACAACGCCATCGAGGCCATTTACTATACGTATGACAAGGAGCGGGCGGCAGCGTGCCTCCAGTCTCTGGCCGATGCCTCCAACGCCGGGGACGGCGACGCCAGCTACATATTGTCCCGATGCACCTCGGGACCGCAGTACAGCTGGAAGTACCACCCCTTCCAGGAGAACGATGAGGTGACGGAGCAGCTGATCCGCAAGAGCATCCTCCAGGGCAGCGCCATGGGGGTGCTGGGCGCCATGCGGTGCGGGATGCTCACGCCGGAGATGGAGGAGGCCATGCCCTTCGCTACGCTGAAGGAGGCGTGGAACACGGTGTACGAGAAGGCCCAGGCGGGCTGCCTGTTCGCCATGAATATGATCGGCAACACCTACTTCTGGCTGGACGTGGTGCGCATCGAGGGGCAGGGCCCCAACGATTTTCCCAGCAAGGAGGCCTTTGGCCAGTGGCTGCGGGAAAGCGAGCTGAAGTGCATTCCCTGGTTTGAGAAGGCCTTCCGGGGCGGCATGGGCTTCGCCGGCCGGAACCTGTATAACCTGTATAACGACGGGGATGACGGCACCTTTCCGCCGGACAAGGCCAAGGCGCTGGAGCTGGCCAAGCTGGGGGCCGAGCTGGGCTACCCCAACTGGCAGGAGCAGTACGCGATCCTCATCGAAAAGGAGGACGGGCGGGCCCAGGAGGCGCTGGACCTGTATTTTGCCGCCGCCAAGCAGGGGCAGCTGAACGCCTGGTACAACGTGGGCAAGGCGTTTATGGAGGGCAAGATCGTGCCCAAGGACTGTCCCCGGGCGATGGAGTGCTTTGAGCTGGGCCTGGAGGACCCCAACGCCATTGGCTGCGCCAATCTGGCAGGGAAGCTGCTGTACCTGGGGCAGGACGGCGTCCCGCAGGACTATGGCCGGGCGGTTCAGCTGTTTGAGCGGGCCCACGCCCTGAAGAACACCTGGGGCAACGATATGCTGGGCAGTTGCTACCTTTTTGGGTACGGCTGCCAGAAGGACCCCGCCCGGGCTCTCCAGCTGTTCCAGGAGGTGGACTACAGCACGAACCTGCTCAACTACGGCCTGGGCACCATCTATACCCAGGGCCTGAGCGTCCCGGAGGACATCAAGAAGGGTGTGGAGTATTTTCAGAAATGCAGGAATTACGCGCCCGCCCAGGAGGCTTTGCTGAACTTTAAAAAGACCCTCTTTGGCAAGTGGGTCCGGAGATGAACCCGCGGCCCCTCCCTTTAGGGGGAGGGGCTTTTGCACGGCTGTTTAAAAAGTCCACAAAGGGACCCCTCCGAACTGGGGAAAAACTGCCGGATTTTTTCAAAAAAAGGCTTGACACACACGGGCGGGTGTAGTATGATAACGGAGCGTCTGACAGGGCGCAGTCTGCGATGATGCGGGAGATTGCTCCAAAAAGGAGGTAACTTCCGCGGAGTATGTCCGACAGATCGGGCGGCTGAGCGAGGTCCGTACAGGGCGTATATCGCCTGGTACGGGGAGAACCGGCCCTTTTGCGCCGGTTTTTTCGTGGCCGGGAGTGATACGCACGAAAGCGTGTACAAACGTCGCTCACCGTACGGAGGACGAGCAAGCCCCTGAAAAACACTCAACTTCGTATGAATCAAGGAGGAAACAACCAATGGCAGCTCAGAAAGAAATGATCCGCATCCGCCTCAAGGCCTATGACCACCAGCTCATCGACCAGAGCGCCGAGAAGATCGTGGAGACCGCCAAGCGCACCGGCGCCAACGTCTCCGGCCCCATTCCCCTGCCCACCAAGAAGGAAGTGGTCACCATCCTGCGGGCCGTCCACAAGTATAAGGACAGCCGCGAGCAGTTTGAGCGCCGCATCCACAAGCGCCTCATCGACGTAATCAAGCCCTCCTCCAAGACGGTGGAGGCCCTGATGAGCCTGGAGCTCCCCGCCGGTGTGGAGATCGAGATCAAGCTGTAAGCCCCCCCGCGCATTTCCCTTTGTTGTACCCGCGGTCCGTCGCGTTTTGAGATGGACGGGTCAAGTCGCCGGAGCAATGGCCCCAGCCCAATGGGAGCCAACTACGCCGACCAATAACCTTTAATTAGGAGGAAAATCCCCAATGGAGAAAGCGATCATCGGCAAAAAGATCGGCATGACCCAGATCTTCGATGAAGCCGGCCGGGTGGTGCCCGTCACCCTGATCCAGGCCGGCCCCTGCACCGTAGTGCAGAAGAAGACCGCCGAGAAGGATGGCTACGAGGCCATCCAGCTGGGTTTCCAGGAGATCCCCGAGCGCAAGCTCACCAAGCCGGAGCTGGGCCATCAGAAGAAGGCCGGCCTCACCGAGTACAAGCGGGTCCTGAAGGAGTTCCCTCTGAAGGACTGCTCCAAGTATGAGGTGGGCGACGTGCTCACCGCCAACGTCTTCGCCGCCGGCGATTACGTGGACGTGACCGGCACCAGCAAGGGCCACGGCTTCCAGGGCGTGGTCAAGCGCCACGGAGCGGCCGTCAAGCGCAACACCCACGGCGGCGGCCCCGTTCACCGCCATCAGGGTTCCCTGGGCGCCGGCACCACCCCCGGCCACATCGCCAAGGGCCGCGACGGCGCCGGCCAGATGGGCAACGTGCAGGTCACCGTCGTCAAGCTGGACGTGGTCCAGGTGGACGAGGAGCTGGGCCTGATCGCGGTCCGGGGCGCCATCCCCGGCCCCAAGGGCGGCATCGTGTATCTGAAGAACACCGTCAAGACCATTGTCGAGAAGCACGCCGCCGAGGGTGGCCGCGTCAACCCGCAGAAGGCTTCTGCCCGCGTCAATCCGCAGAAGGCCTCCGCCCGCAACAAGTAAGGAAAGGAGAGATTGAGTTATGCCTAAAGCGAACCTTTATGATATGGCTGGTAAGCAGATCGGCGAGATCGAGCTCTCCGAGGCCATCTTCGGCATCGAGCCCAACCAGGCTGTGGTCCACGAGGCGGTCAAGAACCACCTGGCCAACTGCCGTCAGGGCACCCAGAGCGCCCTCACCCGGGCGGAAGTGTCCGGCGGCGGCAAGAAGCCCTGGCGTCAGAAGGGCACCGGCCACGCCCGCCAGGGCAGCACCCGAGCCCCCCAGTGGACCCATGGCGGCATTGTGTTCGCCCCCAAGCCCCGCAGCTACCGCGCCAGCCTGAACAAGAAAGCCCGCCGGCTGGCCCTCAAGTCCGCTCTGTCCGCCAAAGCCGCCGAGAATGCCGTTCTGGTGGTGGACGGCCTGGAGCTGGCCGAGGTGAAGACCAAGACCATGAAGACCTTCCTGGACGCCATCGGCGCGTCCAAGTCGGTGGTTATCACCCCCGAGGTCAATGAGAAGGTGGTCCTGTCCGCCCGGAATATCCCCGGCGCGGTCACCACCACCGCCAAGATCCTCAGCGTCTACGACATCGTCAACGCCAAGCAGCTGGTCATCGACAAGGCTGCCCTGGCTATCATCGAGGAGGTGTATGCGTAATGGCTGCTACTGCCTATGATATCATCAAGCGCCCCATCATCACCGAGCAGTCCATGGAGCAGACTGAGATGAAGCGCTACACCTTTGAGGTCGACAAGCGCGCCAACAAGATCGAGATCGCCAAGGCGGTGGAGGAGATCTTTGGCGTGAAGGTGGCCAAGGTGAACACCCTGAACATGCAGGGGAAGGAGAAGCGCATGGGTGCCCGTCCCGCCGGCCGCCGGCCCAGCTGGAAGAAGGCCATGGTCACCCTGACCGCCGACTCCAAGTCCATCGAGTTCTTCGAGGGTATGGTGTAAGGAGGAATTGAGAAATGGCTATTAAGACTTATAAGCCCACAACCCCCTCCCGCCGTCACATGACTGTGTCTGCCTTCGAGGGGATCGACAAGAAGGCCAAGCCCGAGCGCGCCCTCACCGAGGTGCTGAAGAAGCACGCGGGCCGCAACAGCTACGGCCGCATCACCGTCCGCCACCACGGCGGCGGCAACAAGCAGAAGTACCGCATCATCGACTTCAAGCGGGACAAGGAGGGGAGCGCCAAGGTCATCAACCTCCAGTACGACCCCAACCGCTCCGCCAACATTGCCCTCATCGAGTATGAGGACGGCGAGCGCCGCTATATCCTGGCCCCCAACGGCCTGAAGGCCGGCCACGTGATCATGACCGGTCCCGAGGCCGACATCCTGCCCGGCAACTGCCTGCCGATCGCCAACATCCCCGTGGGCGAGATGATTCACAACATCGAGCTCTACCCCGGCAAGGGCGGCCAGCTGGTCCGCGCCGCCGGTGTGGCCGCCCAGCTGATGGCCAAGGAGAACGGCATGGCTCAGGTCCGCCTCCCCTCCGGCGAGGTGCGCCTGGTCCGGGAGAGCTGCAAGGCCACCATCGGCCAGGTCGGCAACACCGACCACGCTAACATCCAGATCGGCAAGGCCGGCCGCAAGCGTCACATGGGCTGGCGGCCCACCGTCCGCGGCTCGGTTATGAACCCCTGCGACCACCCCCACGGCGGCGGCGAGGGCAAGAGCCCCGTTGGCCGTCCCGGCCCGGTCACCCCTTGGGGCAAGCCGGCCCTGGGCTACAAGACCCGCAAGACCAAGAACCGCACGGACAAGTTTATTGTCAAGCGCCGCGGCAGCAAATAAGGGAGGGAGTGTAAAAGATGAGCAGAAGCGTTAAGAAAGGCCCCTTTTGCGCCCCCGAGCTGCTGAAGCGGGTTGATGAGCTGAACAAAAAGAATGAGAAGAAGGTTCTGAAGACCTGGAGCCGTGCCTCCACCATCTTCCCCTCCTTCGTGGGACACACCTTTGCTGTGCACGATGGCCGCAAGCACGTGCCCGTCTATGTCACCGAGGACATGGTGGGCCACAAGCTGGGCGAGTTCGTGCCCACCCGCACCTTCCGGGGTCACGCGGGCAGCAAGACCGGTAAGTAAGGAGGAGAGACGAAGATGGAAGCTAAAGCGAATCTGAAATATCTGCGGATCTCCCCCCGTAAGGTGAAGATCGTCCTGGACCTGATCCGGGGCAAGGATGTGGGTGTGGCCACCGCCATCCTGATGCAGACCCCCAAGGCCGCCTCTGAGCCCGTGCTCAAGCTGCTGAAGAGCGCCGCCGCCAACGCGGAGAACAACCACCAGATGGACCCTGAGAAGCTGTACGTGTCCGCCTGCTACGCCAACCCCGGCCCCATCATCAAGCGCATCATGCCCCGGGCCCAGGGCCGCGCGTACCGGATCAACAAGCGTACCTCTCACGTCACCATCGCCGTGAGCGAGCGCTAAGGGAGGAGGAACGATATGGGACAGAAAGTGAATCCCCACGGCCTGCGCGTGGGTGTGATTAAGGATTGGGACTCCCGCTGGTACGCCCGCAACGAGCTGGTGGGCGATCTGCTGGTGGAGGACCAGAAGATCCGCAAGTATCTGAAAAAGACCCTCTACGGCGCCGGTATCCCCAAGATCGAGATCGAGCGGGACAATAACGCCAAGGTCCGCATCTACCTGCACTGCGCCCGTCCCGGCGTGGTCATTGGCAAGGGCGGCGAGGACATCAAGAAGATCGAGGCCCAGCTGGTGAAGCTCACCGGCAAGGCCGTGGACCTGAAGATCGTGGAGGTCCGGGACGTGGACACCAACGCTCAGCTGGTGGCCGAGAACATCGCCCAGCAGCTGGAGAAGCGCATCGCCTTCCGCCGGGCCATGAAGAACTCCATGGGCCGCGCCATGCGCGCCGGCGCCAAGGGGATCAAGACCTCCTGCTCCGGCCGTCTGGGCGGCGCTGAGATCGCCCGCACCGAGCACTATCACGACGGCACCATCCCCCTGCAGACCCTCCGGGCCGACATCGACTACGGCTTTGCGGAGGCCGCCACCACCTATGGCCGCATCGGCATCAAGGTGTGGATCTACAAGGGCGAGGTACTGACCCAGGCCCTGCGCACCACCCCCCGCACCCTGGACACCAGCAAGCCCTATCAGGAGCGCCGTGACCGGCCCCGCCGCCGGGACGACCGCCGGGGCGGCTTTAACCGTGACCGCCAGGGCGGCGGCTTCAACCGTGACCGCGGTCCCCGTCCCGCCGGTCAGGGCAGCTTCAACAACAACCGTGGCCCCCGTCCTGCCGGGGACAACACTCCGAAGGAAGGAGGCGCTCAGTAATGCTGCTCCCTAAGCGCGTAAAATACCGCCGCGTCCACCGCGGCCGCCTGAAGGGCAAGGCCAGCCGGGGCAACTTTGTCAGCTACGGCGAGTACGGCCTGCAGGCCGTTGAGCCCGCGTGGATCACCAGCAACCAGATCGAGGCGGCCCGTGTCGCCATGACCCGCCACACCAAGCGTGGAGGTAAGGTCTGGATCAAGATTTTCCCTGATAAGCCCGTCACTGAGAAGCCCGCCGAGACCCGCATGGGTTCCGGTAAGGGTTCCCCCGAGTATTGGGTGGCCGTGGTCAAGCCCGGCCGGGTCATGTTCGAGATTGCCGGCGTCACTGAGGAGACCGCTAAGGAGGCTCTCCGCCTGGCCAGCCACAAGCTGCCTGTCAAGTGCAAGATCATCAAGCGCGAGGAGACTGAGAAGGGTGGTGAAGCGTAATGCAGGCTAAGGAAGTTCGGAAAATGTCCGCCGCAGAGCTGGAGACCAAGCTGGTGGACCTGAAGAAGGACCTGTTTAATCTCCGCCTTCAGCACGCCACCAACCAGCTGGACAACCCCCTGCGCATCGCTGAAGTGAAAAAGGATATCGCCCGGGTCAAGACCATCATCCGCGAGCAGCAGCTCGCAGGCCGCTAAGAGGAGGAATAGAAGATGGAAAACAGAACTTCTTCCAGAAAAACCAGAGTCGGCCTGGTGGTTTCGGACAAGATGGATAAGACCGTTGTGGTCGCCATCGCCGACCGCGTGGCCCATCCTCTGTACAAGAAGATCGTAAAGAGAACCTATAAGCTGAAGGCTCATGATGAGAACAACCAGTGCGGCGTGGGTGACCGCGTCAAGGTCATGGAGACCCGTCCCCTGTCCAAGGACAAGCGGTGGCGCGTGGTTGAGATCATCGAGAAGGCGAAATAAGGAGGTGTCGGCAGCATGATTCAGCAGGAAACTTATTTGAAGGTGGCCGACAACACCGGCGCCAAGGAGATCAAGACCATCCTGGTGCTGGGCGGCTCCAAGCGGAAGTTCGGCAATATCGGCGACGTGATCGTGGCCTCCGTCCGCAAGGCTCAGCCCGGCGGCACCGTGAAGAAGGGCGAAGTGGTTAAGGCCGTCATCGTCCGCTCCTCCAAGGGCGTGCGCCGTCCCGACGGCTCCTATGTCCGTTTTGACGACAACGCCGCTGTGCTCATCCGCGACGACAAGAACCCCCGCGGCACCCGTATCTTTGGCCCAGTGGCCCGCGAGCTGCGTGACAAGGACTATATGAAGATCCTGTCTCTGGCTCCCGAAGTGCTGTAAGGGAGGGTAAGCTATGAACAAACTGAGTATCAAGAGCGGCGACACCGTCGTCGTCCTGTCCGGCAAGGACAAGGGCAAGCAGGGCAAGGTCATGTCCGTCATGCCTGAGCAGCGCAAGGTGATCGTGGAGAAGGTCAACATGGTCTCCCGCCACACCAAGCCCCGCCAGCAGGGCGAGCAGGGGGGCATCCTCCAGAAGGAGGCTCCCATCTACGCCTGCAAGGTGCAGCATGTCTGCCCCAAGTGCGGCAAGCCCACCCGTCCCGCCCACAGGGTGGAGAAGAAGACGGTCAACGGCAAAGAGAAGAATGTCAGCATCCGCATCTGCAAGAAGTGCGGCGCTGAAATCTGAGAGAGGAGGAGTGAATCGAAATGGCAGAGGAAAAGAAAGTGCCTAACCTGAAGAAGCTGTATCAGGACGAGGTCGCTCCTGCTCTGATGCAGAAGTTCGGCTACAAGTCCACCATGCAGATCCCCCGCCTGGAGAAGATCGTGGTCAACGTGGGCTGCAGCGAGGCCCGGGAGAACGCCAAGGTGCTGGACGCTGTGGTCAACGACCTGACCACCATCACCGGCCAGAAGGCCATCATCACCAAGGCCAAGAAGTCTGTGGCCAACTTTAAGCTCCGTGAGGGCATGCCCATCGGCGCCAAGGTCACTCTGCGGGGCAACAAGATGTGGGAGTTCCTGGACCGCCTGTTCAACGTGGCCCTGCCCCGCGTCCGCGACTTCCGGGGCATCTCCGCTGACGCCTTCGACGGCCGCGGCAACTACGCCTTGGGCGTGAAGGAGCAGCTGATCTTCCCCGAGATCGAGTATGACAAGATCGACAAGATCCGCGGCATGGACATCGTGGTTTGCACCACCGCCCAGACCGATGAGGAGGCCCGTGAGCTGCTGAAGCTGGTGGGCGCTCCCTTCGCCGGCCGCTAAGGAGGAGGAGAATTATGGCTAAGAAATCGATGATTCTGAAGCAGCAGAAGGAGCCCAAGTTCTCCTCCCGCCGCTACAACCGCTGCAAGCTGTGCGGCCGCCCCCACGCCTACCTCCGGGACTACGGTATCTGCCGTATCTGCTTCCGTGAGCTGGCCTACAAGGGCCAGATCCCCGGCGTGCGCAAGGCGTCCTGGTAAAGAGAGTGTTATGTGTCCGGAACGGCGCTGAAGAGTGCTGTTCCGGCACATCTCTATCCACGCGCTCGTGTGTTCCTACGAAATTTTCCTTGCAAAACTGATTTTGTGGGAGTATAATCAATCGTTGTGTCCCAATGGGCAAAATGCTTTACACGCAGCCGTGCGTTTCCGCCCGCGCCCATGAAAACTCCCGGTATCCCGGGAAAGTGCCGTGGCCGCGGGATTTGGACTGCCCGTGCCTTGTAACATATAAAGGTGCGGCCGCAGGCTGCCATGATCCCAGGGGGGACAAACCCCGGTCAACTCCGCTCCGGCGGTTTTGATAGGAAGCGTATGCTTCGGCCTACGTGTACAGGCTCCAGCAAGGCTTCCGTATGAACAATGCGCCTGCCCCAACCAGGCGCGAAGGCGGTCAACAGGTCGCAGGAAGGACCTAACCTGCGATACCTTGCCGTCTATACCGGCCAAAACCGGTAATCTTTATAGGAGGTAAACACGCATGCAAATCACCGACCCGATCGCGGATATGCTGACCCGCATCCGCAACGCGAACAACGCCAAGCATGACACCGTGGATGTGCCCGCGTCCAACATGAAGAAGTCCATCGCGCAGATCCTGCTGGACGAGGGGTATATCAAGAACTTCCAGCTCATCGACGACGGCACCCAGGGCGTCATCCGCATCGCCCTGAAGTACAACGCCGGCAAGGAGAAGGTCATCTCCGGCCTGAAGCGGGTGTCCAAGCCCGGTCTGCGGGTGTACGCCGGCGCCGACGAGCTGCCCAAGGTCCTGCGCGGCCTGGGTATCGCCATTGTTTCCACGTCCAAGGGCGTCATGACCGACAAGAAGGCCCGCGAGGCCCATGTCGGCGGCGAAGTCCTGGCATTTATCTGGTAAGGAGGGTTATAGGATATGTCCAGAATTGGTAGAGCTCCTATCGCCATTCCCGCCGGAGTGGAGATCAAGGTAGAGGACAACAACGTTGTCACCGTCAAGGGCCCCAAAGGCGCCCTGACACAGCAGTTCAGCTCCAACATGACCATCGCGGTCGAGGGCGCTGAGCTGAAGGTCACCCGTCCCAACGACGCCAAGGAGAACCGTTCCCTGCACGGCCTGACCCGCACCCTGCTGCACAACATGGTGGTGGGCGTGACCGACGGCTTCAAGAAGGAGCTGGACGTGAACGGCGTGGGCTACCGTGTGGCCAAGGAGGGCAATAAGCTGGTCATGAACCTGGGGTATTCCCACCAGGTGATCGTGGAGGAGAAGGACGGCATCACCATCGAGGTCCCCTCCCCC
The DNA here is from genome assembly GCA_910584605.1 of uncultured Oscillospiraceae bacterium. Lineage (GTDB taxonomy): Bacteria > Bacillota > Clostridia > Oscillospirales > Oscillospiraceae > Lawsonibacter. The sequence goes on along the minus strand of CAJUAW010000092.1, from coordinate 509 downwards.
AACAAGATCATTATCCACGGCTGCGACAAGCAGAAGGTGGGCCAGTTTGCCGCCGAAGTGCGCGAGAAGCGTCCCCCCGAACCCTACAAGGGCAAGGGCATCAAGTATACTGACGAGGTCATCCGCCGCAAGGCTGGTAAGACCGGCGCCAAGAAGTAAAAGGAGGTGTGCCACTTATGATCAACCGACCCGATACCCGCTCTCAGCGGCTTAAGCGCCATAAGCGCGTGCGTGCTAAGATTTCCGGCACGCCCGAGCGTCCCCGCCTCAACGTGTTCCGCAGCGAGACGAACATCTACGCCCAGATCATTGACGATGTGAACGGCGTCACCCTGGTCTCCGCCTCTTCCCTGGAGAAGGACTTCAAGGTGGAGGGCACCAAGTCCGACGCCGCCAAGCAGGTGGGCGTCAACGTGGCCCAGCGGGCCAAGGCCAAGGGCATCGAGACCGTGGTGTTCGACCGCGGCGGCTATGTATACCACGGCCGCGTGAAGGCTCTGGCCGAGGGC
>CAJUAW010000091.1:5531-11482 GCA_910584605.1 uncultured Oscillospiraceae bacterium | reverse complement strand
CCTACACGACGCTCTTCCGATCTCTACTACGCCCCCGAGGAGCTGGTCTATGCCGCCGGCATGGTGCCTATGGGCATCTGGGGCAGCAACAAGAAGACCATCTCCATGGCCAAGGAGTACTGTGCCACCTTCTACTGCACCATCGCCCAGCTGGCTCTGGAGATGCTGCTGGACGGCACCCTGGACGACCTGGACGGCCTGATTACCCCCACCATCTGCGACACCCTGCGCCCCATGAGCCAGAACTTCCGTGTGGCCATGGAGGGCAAGCTGCCCTGCATCTTCCTGGCCCATCCCCAGCAGCGCAAGCCCGCCTTCGGCCTGCAGTTCACGATGGACCAGTACCAGCACGTGAAGGGTGAGCTGGAGAGGATCTCCGGCAACACCATCACCGACGAGGCCCTGCGGGAGGCCATCAAGGTCTACAACCGCAGCCGGGCCGCCCGCCGGGAGTTCGTCAAACTGGCCGGAGAGCACCCCGACGTGGTGTCCGCCGTGGCCCGCTCCGCCGTGCTTCGCTCCGCCTGGTTCATGATCAAGGACGACCACACCGCCAAGCTGGAGAGCCTGAACGCCGAGCTGAAGGCCCTGCCCGCCTGCGACTGGAAGGGCAAGAAGGTGCTCACCTCGGGCATCATCTGCGACAATCCCAAGCTGCTCCAGATCTTTGACGACAACCAGATCGCCATCGCGGCCGACGACGTGGCCCACGAGAGCCGTCCCATCCGGGTGGACGCCGCCGAGACCGGCGACCCCATGATGGCCTTGGCCCAGCAGTACGCCGACCAGGACTACGACATCCTGCTCTACGACGAGTTCTCCAACCAGAACCGCCGGGCGGACTTTGTGGTCAAGCAGATCAAGGACTCCGGCGCCCAGGGGCTTGTGCTGTTTATGCAGCAGTTCTGCGACCCCGAGGAGATGGAGTACCCCTACCTGAAGAAGGCCCTGGACGCCGCCGGCATCCCCCACATCAAGCTGGGCGTGGACCAGCAGATGCGGGACTTCGGCCAGGCCAGCACCGCCATTCAGGCATTTGCCGATGTGCTGTAAAAAAACCGTTCAATTGTAAGAAGGCTGTCTATTGTTATATTGACACTTCTTATGAAAAAATGGTATAATGTTCCCAATTTCGGCCTCCCTCCCGTCCAACCGGCGGGAGGGGGACCGCGAATGAGTTTCGGCATCCGGCCTGGCCGGGGACCGGAACAGAAATAATGTAAAGGGGAAGAAGTTATGAATTACAATGTGACCGTCAACGGTAAGGTCTACAGCGTCTCCGTTGAGCGGACCGGCGCCGCTGCCCCCGCTGCCGCCGCTCCGGCTCCTGTGGCCGCGGCTCCTGTGGCTGCCCCTGCGGCTCCCGCGCCTGCCGCTGCTCCCGCTCCGGCCCCCGCCGCCGCTCCTGCCGCAGTCGGCGCTGGCGAGACCGCTGTGAAGAGCCCCATGCCGGGCAACATCTTCAAAGTGGAGTGCTCTGTGGGCCAGTCCGTCAACGCCGGCGACGTCCTCGTCGTTCTGGAGGCCATGAAGATGGAGATCGAGGTGTCCGCTCCGGTGGCTGGCACCGTCAAGGCTGTGGCCGCCTCTGTGGGTACCGCCGTCAACACCGACGACCTGCTGGTTACCCTGGGTTGATAGGGGGGAGCTTCAACTATGCCGAGTACTGATCCTAGTAAGTATATCCTGCACCCCTTTGAGCCGCTGACCGTGCCCGAGGCTCTGCTGACGGCTGTCTGCGGCCTGCTGGTGGTGTTCATGATGCTGGCCATCCTGATGGTGGTCATCATGGTCATCTCCAAGGTGGTAGCCGCTATCGACGCCCAGCATAAGCCTGCCGCCGCGCCTGCCGCCAAGAAGTCCGCCCCCGCCCCTAAACCGGCAGCGCCTGCGGCTCCCGCGGCCCCCGCTGTGGATGACGGCGAGCTGGTAGCCGTGATGATGGCCGCCGTGGCGGAGGAATCTGGTATGCCTCTGGGCTCCTTCCAGATCACCAACATTGCCCCCGCCGCAGCCGCCGCTCCTGTGGCTGCTGCTCCCGCGCCCGCCCCGGCCCCTGTGGCTGCGGCTCCGGCCCCCGCTCCTGCGGCTACTCCGGCCCCTGCGGCGGCCGCCGCCCCCGCCGCCGGCGAGACCGCTGTGAAGAGCCCCATGCCGGGCAACATCTTCAAGGTGGAGTGCTCCGTGGGCCAGTCTGTCAACGCCGGCGACGTCCTCGTGGTCCTGGAGGCCATGAAGATGGAGATCGAGGTGTCCGCCCCTGTGGCCGGCACCGTCAAGGCTGTGGCCGCCGCTGTGGGCACCGCCGTAAACACCGATGACCTTCTGGTCACCATCGGTTGAGAGGAGGGGTAAAGTATGGAATTTTTCACTCGAGTAATTAGCGCCATCGCGTCCGGCTCCGGCTTTGCCGCTCTGGATGTCAAGACCATTATCATGCTATTCATCGCCTGTGTGCTGCTGTACATGGGTATCGGCAAGGGCTATGAGCCTCTGCTGATGGTCCCCATCGGCTTTGGTGTGCTGCTGGCCAACCTGCCCATCACCGGCCTGTTTGCTGAGCCTGTCTATGACGCCGCTACCCACAGTGGTACCGTTGGCTTCATGTGGGTGCTCTATCAGGGCGTTCAGTACGCTATCTATCCGTCGATTATCTTTATGGGCATCGGCGCAATGACCGACTTCGGTCCCTTGTTGGCCAACCCCACCTCTCTGCTGTTGGGCGCTGCCGCTCAGCTGGGCATCTTTGCCGCCTTCCTGATGGCCCTGTGTGTGGGCCCCATCACCAGCGCCCTGAACGGCATGTTGCCCTTTATCCCTATCATCACCTTTACCCCCGCTGACGCGGCGGCTATCGGCGTGATCGGAGGCGCTGACGGACCGACAGCAATTTTGACGGCCTCCAAGCTGGCTGTGGAGCTGCTGCCCGCCATCGCCATTGCGGCCTACTCCTACATGGCGCTGATCCCCATGATTCAGCCCCCTCTGATGAAGGCCCTCACCACCAAGGAGGCCCGCCAGGTCAAGATGAGCCAGCTGCGCACCGTGTCCAAGGCGGAGAAGATCATTTTCCCCATCGCTGTAACCATCTTCGTGGTGCTGCTGATTCCGGACACCGCCCCGCTGATCGGTATGCTCATGCTGGGTAACCTGTTCCGTGAGAGCGGCGTCACCGAGCGTCTGTCTGATACCGCTCAGAATGCCCTCATCAACATCGTTACGATCCCTCTGGGTCTGTCTGTGGGCTTTAAGGCCAGCGCGGATCAGTTCCTGAAGGGCGAGACCCTGTTCATTATTGTCCTGGGCCTGACTGCTTTCCTGCTGTCCACTGCCGGTGGCCTGATCCTGGGCAATGTGATGTATGCGGTCACCGGCGGCAAGGTCAACCCGCTGATCGGCTCCGCCGGCGTGTCCGCCGTGCCCATGGCCGCCCGCGTGGCTCAGAACGTGGGCCAGAAGGAGAACCCCTCCAACTTCCTGCTCATGCACGCCATGGGTCCCAACGTGGCCGGCGTGATCGGTTCCGCCTGCGCGGCCGGTTTCATGATCAAGGTGTTCGGCGGCTGATCTCCGCAGATTTGCATTCGTCTAACCCGGCGCGTCGAAGGACGCGCCGGGTCCTCTTTGCAAAAAAATTTGAAAAATGGAAAAAAGCTCTTGCATTTCAAAATCAGCTGTGCTATAATAACCAAGCTGTCAAGAGGAACACCTCTTTACGGTATGCGGGCGTAGCTCAGTTGGATAGAGTGACTGGCTACGAACCAGTAGGTCGGGGGTTCGAATCCCTTCGCCCGTACCAGGAAGACACGCCTTGCGGCGTGTCTTCCTTTTTAATTTTCTCTCAAAGGAGCGGATCTCCATGGTAAAAGTCAACGAAAACTTTCTGAAGCTGCCCGGCAGCTATCTCTTTTCTGAGGTGGCCCGGCGCATCAACGCTTACACCGCTGTCCACCCCGAGGCGAAGATCATTAAGCTGTCCATCGGTGATGTGACCCGCCCCTTAGTTCCTGAGGTTATCAAGGCCATGCATGCCGCCGTGGAGGAGCAGGGTACCATCGAGGGCTTCCACGGCTATGGCCCGGAGCAGGGCTACGAGTTCCTGCGGGAGGCCATCGCCCAGGGTGACTACGCCGCCCGGGGGGTGGACGTCCAGCCGGGGGAGATTTTTGTCTCGGACGGCGCCAAGAGCGACTGTGGCAACATCGGCGACATCTTTGGCGTGGACAATGTGGTGGCGGTGTGCGACCCGGTGTATCCCGTTTATGTAGACACCAACGCCATGGCCGGCCGGGCAGGGGAGTACCAGGAGGCGCTGGGCAAGTGGAACCGCCTGATCTATATGCCCTGCGTGGAGGAGAACGGCTTTTCGCCTGAGCCGCCTAAGGAAATTCCGGATATCATCTATCTCTGCTCGCCCAACAATCCCACCGGCGCAGTGATCGGCCGGGAGAAGCTGAAGGTCTGGGTGGATTATGCCAATGCGCACGGGTCTGTGATCCTCTACGATTCCGCCTATGAGGCGTTTATCACCAGTGAGGAAGTGCCCCACACCATTTTTGAGATCGATGGCGCCCGCACCTGCGCCATTGAGTTCCGCTCCTTCTCCAAGACCGCCGGCTTTACCGGAAACCGCTGTGCCTACACGGTGGTCCCGATGGACCTGGAGCGGGGCGGCGTAAAGCTGAACACCTTGTGGAACCGCCGCCAGACCACCAAGTTCAACGGAGTGCCCTACGTGGTCCAGCGGGGGGCGGCGGCCATCTACACCAAGGAGGGCCGGAAGCAGATCAGAGCCAACATCGACTACTACCGGGCCAACGCCAAGGTGATCCGGGAGGGCCTGGCCTCCGCCGGGCTGACCTGCTTCGGGGGAGTGGACGCCCCCTATATCTGGCTGAAGACGCCGGAAGGGGTGGGCTCCTGGGAGTTTTTTGACCGGATTCTGGCCGAGGCCAACGTGGCCACCACGCCGGGGGCCGGCTTCGGTCCCAGCGGAGAGGGCTATGTCCGCCTCACCACCTTCGGGGACGCCGAGGATACCAGGACCGCCGTGGAGCGGGTGCGGAATATGTTCCAATAACGCGAAAAAAAAGCTTGCATTTCGAAAAAAAATCTGGTATGATATCAGTCGAAGCTTTTTTGAAGGCGATTTTTCCCTGGATGTATAGATTCTCATAGCGAGGAGGTAAGCAACATGGCCAAATGCGAATTCTGCGACAAGGGCGTGACCTTCGGCATCAAGGTTTCCCACTCCCACCGCCGCTCCAACCGTACCTGGAAGCCCAACGTGAAGCGGGTTAAGGCAATCGTGAATGGTACTCCCACTCACGTCTACGTCTGCACCAGATGCCTCCGTTCCGGTAAGGTCACCCGCGCTGTGTAATGGAACATAAAAAATCTCTCGTGCCTGGCACGGGAGATTTTTTATGTTTTCTTGCGCCGGAAGCGAAGATAAGGAATTGACAGAAAAGCCCTGTTTCGATTATACTGATATCAGTATTTGGTCATCCTGCTGCGATCGTGGGAGGGGGTTCCAGACCCTTGCGCATAGAGGCGATCTTCTCTGGGCCGTAGGCGGGACGGCGTTTGTGAAGCGGAACGATGGGGGCTTCACGGCGCTGATGAAGAATCGGAATTTGGCGGTCGTGGAGGACCGGATCGATGGAATATAAGCAACAAGCAGAGAGGAGAACGGACCTATGTCAGAGCAGCACAACAGCGTGAAGCTGGGGGAGATCATCCGGGAGTTCAACCTGGAGATCCTGCGCACCGCCCCCGATTACGAGAACGTACCCCTGCGGGCCTTGGACATCAACCGTCCCGGCCTGCCTCTGACGGGCTTTTTTGAGCATTTCGACACGGAGCGCCTGCTGCTCATCGGCCTGACGGAGCACACCTACCTCAGCGATCTGCCTGCGGAGCAGCGGCGGGAGCGGTTTGACAGGCTGATG
>CAJUAW010000091.1:0-5521 GCA_910584605.1 uncultured Oscillospiraceae bacterium | reverse complement strand
TACACTCTTTCCCTACACGACGCTCTTCCGATCTGGCTGATGTCCTATCCGGTGCCCGCGCTGATCCTCACCCGGGGGCTGGACCTGCCCGGCGAGTGCATGGAGATGGCGGAGAAGCACGACCGGACCGTGCTGCGCTCCACCCAGCGGACCGCCCCCTTTATGAGCTCGCTGATCAGCCGCCTGTACAGCCGTCTGGCCCCGGAGATCACCCGTTCCGGCGTGATGCTGGAGGTCTACGGCGAAGGCATCCTGATCCAGGGGGAGTCGGGCGTGGGCAAGAGCGAGGTGGCAATTGAGCTGCTGAAGCGGGGCCACCGCCTGGTGGCGGACGACGCGGTGGAGATCAAGGAAACCAGCCGCCACACCCTGATGGCCACCTCTCCGGAGCTGATCCGCGGCTACATGGAGCTGCGGGGCATCGGAGTGATCGACATCGGCCGCCTGCTTGGCATGGGCGCCATCAAGCTGAACCAGGAGATCGATCTGGTGGTCAACCTGGAACCCTGGGACGACAAGGCGGTGTACGACCGCTTTGGACTGGAGTCTCACTTTACAGAGATTCTGGGGGTGAAGGTCCCTGCGGCCACTATCCCGGTAAAGCCGGGCCGGAATCTGGCCAGCATCGTGGAGGTAGCGGCCATGAACAACCGCAACCGGAAGATGGGCCACAACGCGGCCCAGGAGCTGACGGACCGGATGGATAAACTGTTTCAGGAGCAACTGGAAGGAGGAGCAAACTGATGTATTATATCGGAATTGACGTGGGGGGCACCAACCTGGTGGCCGGTCTGGTGGACGAGCTGGGGCATATCTTCAACAAGGTCAATACTCCGGTGTCTAAGGACATGACGGCGGAGCAGTTCGCCGGGGAGCTGGTGCGGATGGCCAAGCGCTTGTGCGAGGTGGGGGAGGTGGACCCCAGCCAGATCGAGTCGGTGGGCATCGGCCTGCCCGGCGTGGTGGACAACAAGTCCGGCCTGTTCGTTCAGAACCCCAACATGCCCTTCCGGGACCGGGACGTGCCCCTGCGGGAGATGTTCCGGAAGGAGTGGGAGATCCCGGTTTTCCTGGGCAACGACGCCAACTGCGCCGCCGTGGGCGAGTATTGGGCGGGCGCGGCCAAGGGCTGTGACCCGGCGATGCTGATCACCCTGGGCACTGGCATCGGCGGCGGCCTGATCCTGGACGGCAAGCTGTTCACCGGCTTTGCCAACGCCGGAATGGAGGTCGGCCACATGATCATCCAGCCCAACGGCATCCTGTGCGGCTGCGGCAGCCGGGGCTGCTGGGAGCGGTACGGCTCGGCCACCGCCCTGATCCAGCTCACCCGGCTGGAGATGGAGCGGGAGCGGAACAGCAAGCTGTGGACGCTGGTGGACGGCGACAGCTACAAGGTCCAGGGCCGCACTCCCTTCCAGGCCGCCCGCCTGGGGGACGCCGCCGCAAAGCGGGTGCTGAACAACTACTTACAGGGGTTGTCCATCGGCATGATCAACCTGGTGAACATGCTTCAGCCTGAAATTATCTGCTTGGGCGGAGGCGTGAGCAATGCCGAAGACGATCTGCTGCTGAACCCTCTGCGTGAGCTGGTTTGGAACGGCAGCTTTGACAAAAACCACCGCGTCCGCATCGAGAAGGCTTCTCTGGGCAACGACGCCGGTGTGGTCGGCGCGGCCCTGCTGTGTAATCTGGTGTGACGTGTTAAGGCCCGGGCTTTTGCCCGGGCCTTGCTCATGTTCAGGTTTCCTGGTCCTTCGCTTCTGCAATGGTGTCGATCAGATTGCACAGCTCCTCATTGGTGTAGTCCTTGCCGCTCTTTTTAATATTTAAATCTCTTGACATTTGGGCATACATAATTTATGATATATGTATGCCCAAAAGTGAGGTGATAATGGGTGTCTCCACGGACTGGAAGACCTCCTAAAGGCGAAGAATCCCGTACAGAAAAAATTAATCTGCGCATCTCTAAAGGTGAAGTACAAAAAATTCAGGATTGTGCCGAGCAATTAGGGGTATCAAGAACCGATGCAATCATGCAAGGGATTGATTTGCTGAAAGAGGAACTGGAAAAGCAATAGAGTGTTGGCCGCCCTGACAAGCTGTACCAACACCCTATTGAACCATGCCGAAAGGAATGGCAAATTTCACTATACCATTCCTTCTGGCAAAAAGCAAGGAGGAAAACGTGAATACAAAAGAACTTTTGCTGGACCTGGAGGAGCCGTTACACCGGCTGAAATGCGCAGTCAACGCAGTGGAGCTGATGATGTACGGGCTGGGGCGGGTGCGGGACCCCTATGCGGATGGATTTTTTGTGATCTGGAACTGTCTGCAGGAAGCCGAGGAGGACATACGAAAGGCGGTGCAGGCCGCCGGGGAATAGAGGCCAACTGCTGTGGACAAATCCGCAGCAGTTTTTTTGATTCCCCCTATTCTAATTTCCGCAAAAATCTGCTATAATCAAACGATAACGATCCTGAGATTGGGAGGGCCTATGGAACGACTGGAGGAACTGAAAAAACGGCTGACAGAGCGCAGTCCGGAGCTGGAGCTGCGGACGGATGAGTCCATGGCGAAGCACACCACCTTCCGCATCGGCGGTCCGGCGGCGCTGATGGCGCTGCCCGGCAGCATGGAGCAGGTGCAGGCATCCATCAATACTGCTCGTGAGCTGGGCGTCGAGCCCTTTTTCCTGGGCAACGGTTCCAACCTGCTGGTGGCGGACGAGGGGTATCCGGGCTTTGTGGTCAAGCTGGCGGGGGAATTCGAGGCAATATGCCTTAAGACGCCCCCCAAAGGCGGCAGACCGCTCTTAGATGCGGGAGGGGCGGCGCTGTTGTCCAAGCTGTCCCAGACCGCACTGCATTGGGGGCTTGGCGGCCTGGAATTTGCCGGCGGCATCCCAGGCAGCGTAGGCGGGGCGGTCACCATGAACGCCGGGGCCTACGGCGGGGAGATGGCCCAGGTGCTGGAGTCGGTCACCTTTTTGGACGAGACGGGGGCGATATGTACCCTGCCCGCTTCGGAGTGCGGCCTGGGCTACCGGAAAAGCATCTTCTCTGACCGTAAATGCCTGATTTTAGAGGCCCGCTTTCACCTGGACCAGGGGGACCCCGCCGCCATCAAGGTCCGCATGGACGAGCTGGCCGCCCAGCGCCGGGAAAAGCAGCCCCTGGAGTACCCCAGCGCCGGGTCCATGTTCAAGCGCCCGCCGGGACACTTCGCCGCCGCCCTCATCGACCAGTGCGGGCTGAAGGGCCTCTCCGTGGGCGGAGCCCAGGTGTCGGAAAAGCACGCCGGGTTCCTGGTCAACCGGGGCGGAGCGACCTGCGCAGACATGCTGACGCTGGTGGACCGGGTGAAGGAGCGGGTCCTCCGGAAGACCGGCGTGGAGCTGGAGCTGGAGGTCAAGGTGCTGAAATGAAGTTGAGTGAACGATACCCGGTGAGCATTTACGCCGTCCGGGAGAAGACCACCCTGCTGGTGCCCACGGTGGGCATCAAATGCGCCTCCCACGAGGCCCGAAAGCTGCCCTGGCCGCCCCAGGCGGAGGAACTGGGGGCGGCAGTGCTGGAACTGCTGGACGAACTGAAAGCGGGGAACATCCAGTATGACCCGGAGGCCAAGGGCTACTGGTTCCAGCCGGGGCTCCGGAGTTGGAAGGCATTTCAGGCGGCGTCCTCTTCGGTTGATGTGACGCTGAGAGGGACGCAGCTGTCCATTACCCGGTGGGACGGCCGCTCCGAGCGGGGCTTTGTGCCAGAGCTGGAGCCCTGCACAGTGCTCCAGGACGGAATTGGCCCCAGGGAGTTGGGAGAGGCCATCCTGGCGGCGCTGCTCCCTCTGGTGGAGAAGGAACGGGGAGAACCCGGTTAAAAGTTCTGCAAAAGAGAGTGATACCATGGAATTTATCATCATTTCCGGTCTGTCCGGGGCGGGGAAGAGCAAGGCCGCCTCGTTCCTGGAGGACATGGACTACTTCTGCATAGACAATCTGCCCGCCCCGCTGATCCCCAAATTCGCGGAGCTGTGCGCGGCGGGGCCGGGGAAGTACGACCGGGTGGCCCTGGTCACCGACGTCCGGACAGGCACCAACTTCGACGGCCTGTTCCATGCCCTGGATGTCCTGGAGGAGATGAAGTGCGCCTACCGCATCCTGTTTATGGAGGCCTCCGGCGAGACCATCATCAAGCGGTATAAGGAGACCCGCCGCTCCCATCCCCTGGCGGAGGAGGCGGACAGCCTGGAGGAGGCCATCGGGCTGGAGCGGCAGATGCTGGCCCCTCTGCGGGAGCGGGCGGATAAGATCATCGACAGCTCCAACCTGTCCACCGCCAAGCTGAAGGGGGTCCTGCGGCAGATGTTCGGCCGGGCGGACACTGGCCGGGAGCGGATGGAGGTGCGGGTAACCTCCTTTGGCTTCAAGCACGGGGTCCCCATGGAGGCCGACCTGGTCTTTGACGTCCGCTTTCTGCCCAACCCCTTCTATGTCGCCAAGCTGCGCCCCCTTACCGGCCTGGACGCGGAGGTGCGGGACTATGTTTTTCAAAACGGCCAGGGGACGGAATTTTTAAACCGGCTGTGGGACCTGGTAGGCTGGCTGCTCCCCCGGTATGAGGAGGAGGGAAAGACCTCTCTGGTCATCTCCATCGGCTGCACCGGGGGCCACCATCGCTCGGTGGCCATAGCCCATGCGCTGGGAGAGAAAATCAAGGCCCAGGGCTGGCCGCTGGCCGAGAGCCACCGGGACCTGGGGCGGAATTAGGAGGTCTCCCATGGAGTTGAACCAGCTGATGAGACGGTTCAGTCTGGATGGTTTGGAGCGGCGCCAGCTGGACTGGCCGGAGCCGGAAGAAAGGAAAACGGATGAGTGAAGCATATCCCACCCTCCAGCTGTGGGAGCGGGGGCCAAAAATTGTCGCGGTGGGCGGCGGGACGGGGCTGTCCACCATGCTGCGGGGGCTGAAAAAATACACCCAGAACCTCACCGCCATCGTCACGGTGGCGGACAACGGAGGAGGCTCCGGCGCCCTGCGCCAGGACCTGCGCATCCCCCCGCCGGGGGACATCCGCCACTGTATGGAGGCTCTGGCCAACACCGAACCCATCATGGAGCGGCTGCTGACCTACCGCTTCTCTGAGGGAGTGCTGGCGGGCCAGTCCTTCGGCAACCTGATTCTGGCCGCCCTTAACGGCATCACCGGCTCCTTTGAGGAGGCGGTGGCCGAGATGAGCTATGTTCTGGCCATCACCGGCCAGGTGATCCCGGTGACCAGCGCCGATGTGCAGCTGGAGGCCGTCTTTGCCAACGACGCCCGCGTGGTGGGGGAGTCTCAGATCGCTGCCTTCAAAAAGGAGCAGGACTGCCGCATCCACCATGTCAACCTGATCCCCCGCAGTCCGGCGGCCACTCCGGCGGCATTGAAGGCCATCGGGGAGGCGGACCTGATCCTGCTGGGGCCGGGGAGCCTGTACACCAGCATCATTCCAAACCTGCTGGTGGAGGGGGTGGCCCAGG
>CAJUAW010000090.1 GCA_910584605.1 uncultured Oscillospiraceae bacterium | reverse complement strand
CAACCTGAGGCGAGTACAAAAAGACTGCCTCACCCCCATTTGGCCCTTTTTACTTGACTGCTTTCGACGTGTCAGAGGCCACGCGGTAAGTTTCCTGATGATATATCTTGACAATCGGCTGGAAACACCCATACAATATAAGATACTTCTGTTGTGTGAGGGATAAAATATGAACGCTTCTGAAAAGACGGCCGCGTTGCTGAAGGCACTTGGACAAGCGCCCTACATCCATGGTGTTACGGATCTGGGAGAGAAAATTGAGTGTACCAAGAGCGGTACCTTTAAAATTCTGGCGGCCCTGGTCCAGAGCGGCCTGGCCGCGCAAACGGTCGGCCATAAGTACACCCTGGGGCCGGTTATCTACATTTTAGGGAAGACCTATGAGGATAAGATCGGCCTGTCCAAAATGATCAAGCCATATCTGGTCCGGCTGAGGGACCTGACAGGGGAAAATGCCTCGTTCAGCATGCTGATTAACGGAAAGGCAAACCTGGTGTATCGGGAGGAGAGCCTGCAGCTGGTTCGGGTGGCGGGAAGCGTGGGCCAGGAGCGCCCCCTTCACGCTGGCGCCACTGGAAAGGTTCTGGGGGCCTTTCAGGATGACGAAGTGATCCGGAAACGCCTGATGGAGGAGCCGCTGACCGTCTTTACCGAGCAGACCATCACCTCACCCGGCGCCCTTTTGAAGGAGTATGCCAGGATCCGGGAGCAAGGCTATGCGATCAGCAACGGCGAACTGAATATTGAGACGATTGGCATCGGCGCGCCCATACGGGACGAGGCTGGCAGCGTCTGGGCGGCAATTTCCATCGGTGCGCCCCGGATGCGGGTGGATGAGGTCAAAAAGGAGCGGTACATCTTCCTGGTGAAGGAGCTTGCGGAAGAGATGTCTCAGGACCTGATGCGGGGGACGATTGGAACATCGCCGTAAGAAGAAACATGAAAATCGAAAATTCTCTGACAGAAAACTTTGCCGTCATTTTTAATTAAAACGACAGCAAAATTATGTTTAAATATCTAAAAATAATTGATTTTTTCGGAAAAGCTTGCGGAATCGGAGGAAATGTGCTAATATATCAATGAATTAAGTTTCCTTATCGGAAACCTCAAAAACAACAAGGAGTGCTACAATATGGATATCAGTCAGGTTGAGGCCTATAATAAGGAAGTCGCTGAGCAGCGGGCTCAACGGGACGCGGACTATGCGGAGTATGAGGCGGCGGGCCGCATCTGGGGACTGGTTCCCCGCGAGCGGATCACCAAGATCAAATTCCCTCGGGTGAGGAAGGAGATCATTGACGGCTACCTGTCCATGGAGGATATGTCCACCACGGTCTCGGATGTTCTGGACTCCTACGGTATTGACGGTGCGATCCCAACCTCTTACCTGAAGCCCGTCATCCCTGGCAGCAAAATCTGCGGTCCCGCCGTGACCATCCGCAACATCCCAGTGCGCAAAACCCCCACCCAGGGCGCCCACGACCACGATTTTATCGCCATGTCCACCCGGGATATCTACTACATCGGCGAGCCTGGCGATGTGCTGGTCTCTGACTTCGGCGGCAATTTGGATGTGTCCAACATGGGCGGCCAGAGTTGCACCGTGGGCAAAAGCTGTGGCTTTGCCGGCAACATCATCAACGGCTGCTGCCGGGATGTGTCCTCTATCCGGGAGTATGACTACCCCGTGTTTTCCTGCGGCACCACGCAGATTACTGGCAAATATCGCATGGAGTGCGTGGAGATGAACGGTCCCATTACCCTGTGCGGCAAACTGGTTATCCCCGGCGACCTGATGGTGGCGGATGACTCCGGCGTGTGCATTGTCCCCTATGAGCTGGCTGAGCCTATATTGGAGGAGTGCTTGAAGATCGCCGCCGCCGAGGAGCGGATGCGCCAGCTTATCGAGAGCAAGGCCCCCATCTCCGAACTGCGGCCCCTGTTCCGTGCCCGCTACAAATAATTTGCGGCAGATTACATGTTTGAAAGAAGGCTTACATTGCTATGATGAACCCAAAGGTAGAAGCGGAATATGAGGAGTATAAAGCTGCCGGGCGCATCTGGGGCGTGATCGACAAGGAGAATATCAAGATGATCAAATTCCCCCGCGTCCCCAAAGAAATTGTGGACGGCTTCAAGGCGCTGGAGGATGACCTGACCGGCACGGTCAGCGATATTCTGGACACCCTGGGCTACAACAAGGTGATCCCCGCCAACCTGCTGCCCCCCATTGAGCCGGGGCATATGATTGTGGGCACTGCCGTGACGCTGCGCAGCATTCCCATCGAAAAGACCACCACGCAGGGCCTGCATGACCACGATTTTATTAAGATGGCCTCCCGGGAGGTCAATTATCTGGCCGAACCGGGGGATGTGCTGGTGGGCGACGCCGGAGGAATGACTGAAATGAGCAGCATGGGAGGACAGTCCTTTGTCTCGGCCAAACTCAGGGGGCTGGAGGGCGTTGTCATTGACGGCGCGGTCCGGGATGTGGGCGAGATCCGCAAGTACGGCGTGCCCACCTGGTGCCGGGGCGTCACCCCCAAAACCGGAAAATGCCGGATCGAGGCGATTGAGATCAACGGCCCCGTGGTGCTATGCAATGTTCAGATCAACCCCGGCGATCTGATTATCGCGGACGACTCGGGCATCTGCGCCGTTCCTCCGCAGCATGCCGCCTACGTACTGAAGGAGTGCCAGGAGATCCTGGCCGATGAGATCGTGATGCGGAAGTTGATCGAGCGGGATGCCCCCATTGCCGAAATTAAGAAGCTCTTCCGCAAGCGCTACACCAACAACGATCAAAAATAAATTGAATTTGGAGGATATTTCAATGAGAAAGCTTTTTGCCGCCGTTCTTGCCTCCGCAATGATCCTGTCTCTTGCCGCCTGCGGGCAGAACGGGAGCCAGTCGGGCAGCTCCGCAGGCTCCAACAACGCCCCTAGCGTCTCCGGCAGCGGCTCCAACAACGTCTCCGCCTCTCAGCCCGTCGAGGGATATACCTTCTCCGACACGATTACGATCACCGTCCCCTTCAACGCCGGCAGCAATACCGACAGCCAGATCCGCTTTATCCAGCCCTATCTGGAAAAGCACCTGGGCGTCAATACTGTGATCGTCAACGCCGGCGGTGCTTCCGGCGTGATCGGCACTACCGAATTCCTGACCAAGGTTGCCGACGGGAACAATATTCTCTTCAGTCTGCCCACCCCCACGGTCTATAAGCCCGCCGGCGGCGAGACGGAGTATACAGTGGACGACCTGATCCCGGTCTCCCAAACCTCCTCCTCTCCGTTCTATCTGGCCGTCTCCGCGGAGAACAAAAACTTTACCGACGGCGCTTCTGTGCTGGACTACATCAAGAATAACCCCGGCGACTTCACCTATGCCAACGCTGGCAACGGCGGCATTGCCCACCTGGCCTTTGCCTCCTTTCTCCACGGCGAGGATCTGGACGCCCTGAGCGTCCCCTTCACCGGCGGCACGGCTGACTGCTACACCGCCGTGATGGGCGGCCATGTGATGGGCCACGCCGTCAGCGAACCCGATCTGGTGGGCCGTACAGACTACAATGTGCTCATCAATCTGGGCACCAAGTCCACTGCTGAGGGCTTTACCAACATCCCCACCTTGGAGGAGTTGGGCTATCCCGGCTATGCCACAGACACCTTCGCCGGCTTCTACTATATGAAAGGAGTGGACAGCGCCATTGTTGAGGCCTTTGATGCCGCCGTGGAGACCACCCTCAACGACCCTGAGTTCCAGGCCGCCGCGGCCGAGGCCAGCTTCGGCTACAGCTATGTCGATTCCGCCGGCTTTACCGCCGCCGTTCAGAATACCGCCGCGCTGGCCGCTCCCATTCTGGAGAGCCTCGCGTAACAAACCTCCGGTCCTGTCGGCATGTCCCCGAGAAAAGGGACATGCCGACGGCCGGCTGACACCCTTTTGGATATGAGGTGACCGATTTGAATAAAAGAAACTTCACCAGCAGTCTGATTGTCCTGGCGTTCTTCGTTTTCTTCTATTTCCAGGCCGTTCAGCTGAAGGCGGGGGCATCCTACTGGCCCAAGCTGATCTGCGTCGCGGGCGGGGTTCTGTCGGCTGTCAACGCGGCCGTGGCCGGCGTCCAGTGGGCCCGGACCCGGGAGGACGGCAAGGTACTGCCCCTCTCCCTGCCCCAGCTCAAAAATGTTTTGATCCTGCTGGCCATCTCCGGGGTCTGGATCTTCCTCATTCCCCGGCTGGGCTATCTGGTTATCTCTGTCCTGGCAACCGGAGCCATTGTGCTGGCCTTCGAGCCGATCAAGGATGGAAGGCACATTGTCCGGGATATCATCATAACGCTGATTTTTGCTGTGTTGATCTATGGCCTGTTTACCCTGTTGGGCATCCACTTCCCCAAAGGGCTCTTGATGTAGGGAGGGGCAGCTATGAATGAGATTTTAGGGTATGTTCTGACTGCATTCTCTCCAGTCAATCTTCTGTTCGCTCTGCTGGGGACGGTAGTTGGCATTACGGTGGGGGCCCTGCCCGGCTTTACACCCACCATGGGCATTGCTGTTCTGATTCCCATCACCTATACCATGGATGCCACCACCGCCCTGGTCTTTCTGGGGGCCATCTACTGCGGTTCCATGTTCGGCGGCTCCATCTCCGCCATCCTGATCAACACCCCCGGCACCAGCGCCGCGGCGGCCACCGCTATGGACGGCCACGCGCTCACGCTGAAGGGCGAGGCCCATGGCGCGCTGGTGGAAGCGTCGGTGGCCTCCTTCTGGGGCGGTATTGTCAGCGTGCTGGCGCTGATCTTCCTGGCTCCGCCGCTGGCCCGCTTCGCCTTCCAGTTTGGTCCTCAGGAGCGGTTTATGATGGCCCTGTTCGGGCTGACCATCATCGCGTCCCTATCCACAAAGGATGTGCTGAAGGGGCTAATGATGGGTTGTGTGGGTCTGGCCGCCGCCTGCATTGGCATGGACCCCATTCTGGGTCAGTCCCGCTTTACCTTTGGAAGCACCTTCCTGATGGGTGGCATCACCATGATCCCCGCCGTTATCGGTCTGTTCAGCGTATCTCAGATTTTTACCACGTTGAAGGACCCAGTTCAACTAGTGGACAGGGACATGATCGCCCAGTTCAGGGCGGCCAGGCTCCACTGGAAGGACCTGGTCCGCTACCCGGTGACCTATCTCCGCTCCGCTGTGATCGGTATTGTGGTGGGGATTATCCCCGGGACTGGCGGGGATGTGGCCTCTTATGTCTCCCACAACGTGGGTAAGGTGTTCAGCAAGGAGGAGGACTTCGGCCACGGCGCCCGGGAGGGCGTGGCCTGCTGTGAGTCGGCCAATAACGCTGTCACCGGCGGCACGCTGATCCCCACGCTGACTCTGGGCGTCCCTGGGAACGCCACGACTGCGGTGTTGCTCTCCGGACTGACCATCCAGGGCCTGACCCCCGGCTACGGCCTGTTTACCAGCGAAAAGCAGGTCACATACCCCTTCATCTGCGCGCTGTTTATCGCGAATCTGCTGATGCTGTTCATCGGTATGTTCGGGGCGAAGCACTTCGCTAAGGTCACCCTGACGCCCAAGAATGTCCTCAGTGCTTTTGTTCTGTCCCTGAGCGTTATGGGGACCTATGCGGTGCGCGGGAATCTGAAAGACGTGGTTGTGATGATGGTGTTCGGGGTGATTGGCTGCCTTTTGAAGCTGTATAGGTATAATGTGGTGCCAATCGTGCTCGGCCTGATTCTGGGTCCCATTGCGGAGGCGGGACTGTCTCAGGCGATGCTGCTCAACGGCAACTCCCTGTATAACACACTCCTCTCCATGACCACCCGCCCCATCTGCGTAGTACTCTTCCTTCTAATGGTGGCTTCTGTGTGTGCACCATTTATTCTGGATGCGCGCAAAGTGGGCAAAAAAGCGGCCTGACGCCGGAAATGAGGAGGCCCCGGTTCTCGGAAAGGGAACTGGGGCCTCTTTTCGCGCGCCGCTCCCGGCTTAGGGTCATATAAGTTCCGGGTTTCCCGGTTGATCTGCTGCCCGATGTCCAGCGGGTTTTCATGCTGTCAACCAGCATCCGTCTGTTCGTATGTTTATTCATTTTGCCCTTGACCGCGGGGCGTGTTTTTTGTATGATAAACAGACAAGATCCTCAGTTGAGGAGGAAAAGAGGTTTTATACAATGCCAAGTCTGAGCAACCGGGTGCAGACCTTCACCGATTCTGTCATCCGCCGCATGACCCGCATCAGCGATGAGCATGGCGCCATCAATCTGTCCCAGGGGTTTCCGGACTTTAATCCGCCCCGTGAGATTCTGGACGCCCTGGCCAAGGCGGCCCATGCCGGCCCACACCAGTATTCTATCACCTTCGGCGCGGAGAATTTCCGCCAGGCCCTGGCCAGAAAGCAGAGCCGGGCCATCGGCCGGGAGATCGACCCGGAAACCGAAATCGTGGTCACCTGCGGCGGAACCGAGGCCATGATGTGCGCCATGATGACCATCTGCAATCCCGGGGACAAGGTGATGGTGTTCTCCCCCTTCTATGAGAACTACGGGGCAGACGCGATCCTGTCCGGCGCCGACCCCATCTACATCCCCCTGGTCCCGCCGGAGTACGGCTTCGACATGGAGCTGGTGGAGGCCGGCTTCCGGCAGGGGGCCAAGGCCATCATCGTCTGCAATCCCTCCAACCCCTGCGGAAAGGTGTTTTCCCGGGAGGAGCTGCTGGGCATCGGGGAGCTGGCTCTGAAATACGACGCCTTTGTGGTCACCGACGAGGTCTATGAGCACATGGTCTACGCCCCCCGCAGGCACATCTGCATGGCCTCCCTGCCCGGCATGTTCGACCACACCATCACCTGCAACTCCCTGTCCAAGACCTACTCCATCACCGGCTGGCGGCTGGGTTATCTGGTGGGGCCGGAAGAGGTGGTGGAGGGGGCCAAGAAGGTCCACGATTTCCTCACCGTGGGGGCCGCCGCCCCCCTCCAGGAGGCCGCTGTCACCGGCCTGGAATTCCCCGAGAACTACTACGACCAGCTGCTGGCTGTCTACACCAAAAAGCGCCAGTATTTCCTGGACGGGCTGGACCGCATCGGCCTGAAGCACAACGTTCCCCAGGGGACCTATTTCGTCCTCATCGATATCCAGGACTTCCTGGACCTGCCCCAGTTCAAGGGCTGGACCGACCTGGAGTTCTGCGAGTGGATGATCGTCAATATCGGCGTGGCCGCCGTGCCCGGCTCCAGCTTCTTTAAGGAGGAGGTCAACCACCTGATCCGCCTCCACTTCGCACGGGAGGAATCCACCATTGACGAGGCGCTGTCCCGCCTGTCCAAGCTGACGGAGCTGCTGAAATGATGGAGACAAGATCGGTATGTTTCTGCGGCTACTCTGTCGGAACTGACGTATACAGTCTTGTGCCGGAGTTCTGCCGTCCCTTCGGCAGCAGGGTTCTGCTCATTGGCGGGGAAAGGGCTATGGCGGCCGCTCTGCCGGGGCTGGAGGCGGCCCTGCTGGACAGCGGCCTGAGCATTGTAGAGGCGCGCCCCTTCGGCGGCGACTGCACCCAGGCCAATATCGACCGCTTGGCCGGGCGCGCCCGGGAACTGGAGGTGGACATGATTTTCGGCGCGGGAGGCGGGAAAGCTCTGGACACCGCCAAGGGCGCGGCCTTCGCCGCCGGACTGCCGGTGTTCACCTTCCCCACCATCGCCGCCACCTGCGCCGGGACCACCGCCCTGTCGGTGGTCTATCGGGAGGACGGCTCCTTTGACCGGTTTGCCTTCTATCCCCGGCCCGCCCGGCACTGCTTTATCAACCTGGACATTCTGGCCCATGCTCCCTGGCAGTACCTCCAGGCGGGGATGGGGGACACAATCGGCAAGTTTTTCGAGTGCCACTTCGCCGCCCGGGGGGACAAGCTGGCCCACAGCTCCGCCCTGGGCAGGGAGATCAGCAATATGTGCTACGCCCCCCTGGTGGAGCACGGGGTCCAGGCCCTGGCCGACTGCCGGGAGCACCGGGCCGGCTTCGCGCTGGAGCAGGCGGCGCTGGCCATCATCGTCAGCACGGGGCTGGTGTCCCTGCTGGTGCTGGACCAGTACAACTGCGCTGTCGCTCACTCGGTGTACTATGGACTGGTCCTGCTGCCCGGCTTCGAGGAGAAGCACCTGCACGGCAATGTGGTGGCCTACGGCGTTCTGGTTCAGCTGGCGGTGGACCGGGACTGGGACCGGGCTCGGGAGTTGAAGTCCTTTCTGCAAAAGCTGGACATCCCCACCACGCTGGCCGGGATGGGGGTTCCCCTGGAGCGGGAGCATCTGAAGGCTGTGCTCCATGAGACGGTCACCGGGCCGGATATGGAACACATCCCCTACCCCATAAGCGAGGATATGATCTATCAGGCCATGGAGGCCGTGGAAGCGCTTTGAATCTGCGCGAAAGAGAGAGGGAAATCATATGACAGAGAGCTGTGTCAACCGCAAAAACCTTTTGAAATTCATCCTGGGTTCCGCCCTGGGTATTCTGATGTTTCTGGTGCCCATCCCCCAGGGGGACTCCTTCACCACCCTGCTGGACTTTGTAAAATCCTTTTTGAAGGACCTGTTCGGCGCCAGCCTGAACTATATTCTGGTGGTCATCATCGCAGGCTCCGCCATTTTGACGGTGTATGACTTTATCTGCAAGCCGGACTGGATCCGGAAAAACCACTATCTGAGCAAAGCCTTCTGCTCCACCCCGCTGTATCTGGTCTCCAAGGTTCTGGGCGCGGTGTTCATCGTGATGATCGTGTTCCATGTGGGTCCGGAGTATATCACATCGGCGGACACCGGGGCCACCATGGCGGACCTGTGCGCCACCCTGTTCTGCATCGTGCTGGGCTTCAGCTTCTTCCTGCCCTTCCTCACCGACTGCGGCATCATGGAATTTCTGGGCGTTCTGCTCCGGCCGGTGGTGCGGCCTCTGTTCCATGTGCCTGGCCGGGCCTCCATCGACTTGATTGCCTCCTGGTTCGGGGCCTCTAACGCCGCCGTGATCCTCACCCGGGAGCAGTATATGAAGGGCTTCTACACCAAGCGGGAGGCCGGTTACATCATGACCAACTTCTCCATCGTGTCTATCCCGTTCTGCCTGCTCATCGCCAACACGGTGGGCATCTCCAGCCTGTTCCCGCCCTTCTACCTGTGTATCTGCGTGGTGGGCATTGTTCTTGCGGTCATCATTGCCCGGCTGCCCCCCATCTGCACCCTCCCTGATACCTATCAGGAGCAGACGGGCAAACAGATCAACGAGGACGTGCCCCAGCAGACCAGCCTGATGTCCTACGCCCTGGAGAGCAGTTGCAGGCGGGCGGAGAGCTTTCAGCTGAAAAACGTGGTCTCCGGCGGCATGGAGGTTTTAATGGGGATGTACTTTGATCTGATCCCCATCGTCATCTCTTGGGGCACCATCGTGCTGATTATCGCCACCTATACCCCGCTGTTCACCTGGATCTCCTACCCCATGGGGATGTACCTTCAACTCTTTGGCGTGGAGGAAGCCTTTGCCGTGGCCCCCGCCACCCTGATCGGCTTTACCGACATGTTTGTCCCCGCCCTGCTGATCGCCGGAACCACCTCTGTCAAGACCAAATTCATCATTGGTGTGCTTTCTCTGGTGCAGATTATCTATATGACCGAGGTGGGCGCCATCGTGATCAAGAGCGAGATACCTCTGAACCTGTGGAAGCTGTTCCTGATTTTCATGGAGCGGACTTTGATCGCCATCCCCCTGATCACATTGTTTGCCAATCTTGTGCTGTAAGCCGGCCGGTCAGAACTGGGACGGATCGAATGAAGATGAAGGATTATGGCACGATATCGCACAAAAAGCAAGGAGGCCGAACGCAAAGGGACTATGGCTTAGGGTAAGCGATCGATACATCGACCGAAAAAATATGTATTTTTTTCGTTGGTGGGATAGAGATCATCCTTCCTTGATTGTTTATATACTGTAACTGTTCATGAGATACACCGTCAAGATTGGGGACAAAAACAGGCTTTCTTCCGGTCGAAAGTAATCCTATATAAAATCCCAGATTCAGGGAAAACTGAATCCGGGGTGATAAAAATGACATGTTTTTTCCACGGCACAAACAGGACGGGCCCCTATTTTGAGGGCTGGTACTTTAAGCACCAGAATCCGCAGGGGCAGACCTTGGCGCTGATTCCCGCATTCCATATGGACAGAGAAAGACGCCGTACCGCCTCTCTCCAGGTTATTTCAAACAATCAGACTTGGTGGCTGGAGTACCCGGCATCACAGCTTCAAATCTCCCGGCAACCCTTTCAGGTACAGATTGGACAGTCCAGTTTCGGTGAGCAGGGGATTGACCTCCATATCCAACGGGGCGGCCTCTCCCTCCAGGGCGCCCTGCGCTGCGGCGCCTTTACAGTCCTCCGCTCCGACATCATGGGGCCGTTCCGTTTCTTCGCCGGGATGCAATGCTCCCACGGCGTCATCAGCATGGGCCATTCTCTGAGCGGAACGCTGGAGTTGAACAGCGAGCGCCTGGATTTCTCGGACGGAATCGGCTATATCGAGACGGACCGGGGCCGCTCCTTTCCCAGCAAGTACCTCTGGACGCAGTGCGTCTGGGGTGGGCCGGAACCTGGCAGTCTGATGCTTGCCATCGCGACGATCCCTCTGGCTGTGGGCGGTTTCACCGGCTGCATCTGCTCCGTCCTTTATGGAGGCCAGGAATACCGGCTGGCCACCTACCGGGGCGTCAGGATTGAAACGTGGTCCTCCTCCGGTACGGTGATCCGCCAGGGGAAGTACCGCCTGGAGGCAGAACTGCTGAACGAACGGCGGCAACCTCTGCGTGCCCCGGTGGAGGGCCGCATGGAGCGCACCATCCACGAGAGCCTCTGCGCAGAGGTGCGCTACCGCTTCTGGCACGGGGACCACCTCCTGTTTCAGCATACGGCCCCCAATGCCAGCTTTGAGTACTCCTCATCAAACTGATGCCAAACAATTATGCTGGAGGACTTCGCCCGCCGGAATGGGGATCTCCGTTTCAAGCATTTCACCGATGTTCAGGCCACAGACAATGGTTTGTTTGTGGCCTTCTATTATGCTTATTTATGGATGTGCAAAGGGTACGCGATATCGTGTATCCTAGTAGAAAGTGGGAGCAAAAAAGCGAATTCAAAAAAGTTACAAGGAGGAACGCCGTTGATGGGGCAGATGATATGGCTTGTCATGGACAAAATTCCCTCCATGTGGTATGATAGCCCGCAGAAAGGAGGCGCCCGCTATGCTCGCACTGGAGGATTATCTGTTTCAATTTACAGTTTCTTTGATCTCCCATGCCGTCCTGGTGGTCTATCTGTTTGTGATTATGGACGCGCGGGGCCGACGGGTGGTGAGAAAGCTGCCCGCCCTGCTGCTCTCCCCGCTGCTGGCCACCCTGCTGGATGCGGTCTTGTATGCGCGCTTTCCCGACCACTATGTGTTCCGCTATTGTGCGTTCTCCTGCGCCATCCTGCTGATGTGTACCCTGTGGATTCGGTGGGCGTGGCGGATCGGGTTCT
>CAJUAW010000089.1 GCA_910584605.1 uncultured Oscillospiraceae bacterium | reverse complement strand
TCTATCTGCGCAAAACCATCCCCTTCCAGGCCAACAGCGATTCCACCGTGGCCGTCATCAACACCGCCAGCGGGCTGGACCTGCTTCAGATCGCTGACCGCTGCTGTCCGCCCTCCAACGGCTGGTCCAGCTTCCGGGTGGTCAATCTGGCCTACAACAGCGGTCCTCTGGACGTGATCATGAGCGACGGCCGGGTGATCTACAGCGACCTGCGCTTTAAGGAGGCGGCCGCCTTCAAACGGATTGTCCCCGGCGCCTACCAGTTCTTCTACGCCGACACCAACCTGGCCCCTATGTCCCCCACCCTGGCCATCGAGCGGCTGGACCCCGCCTGGCTGGGAGTTTACCCGCCCCAGGAAACCTTTGGCTCCCTCCTTTTGAACATAAATCAGGGGGAGATTTACACCGTCTGCCTGCTCCAAAACGGCTCCGGACGCAACAACATTCAAAATCTGATCCTGGTAGACCAGTAAGATCCCCGGCCGGTTCCTCTTTTTTCATGCAAACCGTATATCCTGTCCCCAGATCCGGGGGCAGGTTTGTTTATTTTGTCGGTTGACTTTTCTTCTCTATTGCACTACTATACGAAAGTAAGCGGAAGGAGGGAAAGCATGGGACAACTTGAAACAGAACAGGCGGCCCGGCAGCTGTGTGAGCTGTACCGCCGTTACGGATATACCCAGTACAAAATGAGCAAATTCGAGCCGTATGACCTGTACGTTCGCAACAAGAGCTTTCTGGTCAGCGAGGACATCCTCACCTTCACCGACGCGGACGGGCGGCTGATGGCGCTGAAGCCCGACGTGACCCTCTCCATTGTGAAGAACGTCAAGGAGGGCGCCGGGCCGCAAAAGGTCTATTACAACGAAAACGTCTACCGCACCTCCCCCATGACCAAGGGGTTTCGGGAGATCATGCAGACGGGGCTGGAGTGCGTAGGGGCCATCGACCTGGTGGCCATGGGAGAGGTGCTGCTGCTGGCGGCCAAAAGTCTGGAGACCATCAGCGGACAGTATCTGCTGGATGTGAGCCATCTGGGGTTTGTGGCCGGACTGCTGGACCGGGCCCTGGTGGCGGAGCGGCACCGGAGCCGCCTGCTGGCCTTGATGGGGGAGAAAAACGTCCCCGCCCTGGGGGCCTGCTGCCGGGAGCTGAACGTCAACTCGGAGGCGGCCGACTTTTTGTGCTGTCTGGCCACCCTCTACGGCCCCCCGGAGGAGCTTCTGCCCCAGCTGGAGGGGATGGTCCGGACCGAGCGGATGGCCGCCGCCCTCCAGGAGCTGCGGGAGATCTGCGCCCTCCTCCCCCAGGAGCACCTGCGGCTGGACTTCTCCATCGTCAACAACATGGACTACTACAACGGCCTGATCTTTCGGGGCTACCTGCCTGGACTGCCCAGCGGCGTGCTGGCCGGGGGGCGGTACGACAACCTGCTCCGCCAGATGGGCCGGGACGGCGGAGCCATCGGGTTCGCCGTTTACATGAACCTGCTGGAACGGCTGCAGAGGACCGAAGCGTCCTGCGACGCCGACCTCCTGCTGCTCTACGACAGCGGCGCTCCCGCCGCAGCCGTCCTGGAGGAGGCGGAGCGGTACCGCAGGGCGGGACAGTCCGTCCGGGTGGAGCGGAGGGCTCCGGAGGGGCTGACCTTCCGGAGGGTGCGAAAGGCGGGTGAGCCGGCATGATCGACATTGCGCTGCCCAAGGGGCGGCTGGGCGAACGGGTCTATCAGCTCCTGGAGGAGGCCGGTTACCCCTGCCCCTCCATCCGGGAGGAAAACCGGAAGCTGGTCTTTGAAAATGAGGAGGCCGGGGTGCGCTACTTCTGGGTCAAGCCCAGCGACGTGGCCATCTACGTGGAGCGGGCCGCCGCCGACGTCGGCATCGCCGGAAAGGACATCCTGCTGGAGTACCAGCCCGAGGTCTACGAGCTGGCCGACCTGGGGGTTGGCCAGTGCCGGATGTGCGTCGCCGGAAAAAAGGGGGCCCGGGAGGTCCGGGACCAGACGCTGCGGGTGGCCACCAAGTTCCCCAAAATCGCCAAAAGCTACTACAGCGCCCTCAGCCGGGACATCGACATCATCAAGCTCCACGGCTCCATCGAGCTGGCTCCCCTGCTGGGGCTGAGCGACGTCATCGTCGACATCGTGGAGACCGGAAAAACCCTGCTGGAGAACGATCTGGAGATCCGGGACACGGTCGTGCCCATCAGCGCCCGGCTCATCGCCAACAAGGTGAGCTACAAGTTCAAGCACGAGGAGATCACCCGGCTGTGCCGGCGGGTGGACAGCCTGTGCTCCAAAAAGGAGGCGGCCCTATGAGCCGGTATATGAGTTCCCGCTTCGACGGCCTGGAAGCCTACGTCCCCGGGGAGCAGCCCCAGGACAAGCGGTATGTGAAGCTGAACACCAACGAATCCCCCTTCCCCCCCTCGCCGGAGGTGCTCTCGGCGGTGAACGCCGCCGAGACGGAACGGCTCAACCTCTACCCCGACCCGGAGGGCCGGCTCCTGCGGGAAAAGCTGGCGGACCGGTACGGGGTCAGGCCGGAGCAGATTTTTCTGGCAAACGGCTCCGACGAGCTGCTGGCCTTCGCCTTTATGGCCTTCTGTGACCGGGAGCGGCCCGTGGCCTTCCCCAACATCAGCTACGGCTTCTACCCCGTGTACGCCAACCTGTTCCAGATCCCCTTCACCGAAATCCCCCTCCGGGAGGGCTTCACGCTGGACCCCAGGGACTACTGCGGGCTCCGCCAGAACGTGGTGATTGCCAACCCCAACGCCCCCACCGGGCGGGCCATTCCGGTCAGCGCCATTGAGGAGATCCTCCGCACCAACCCCAACCACGTGGTGATCATCGACGAGGCTTACGTCGACTTCGGCGGCGAGAGCTGCCTGCCCCTCGTCCAGCGGTACGACAACCTGCTGGTCTGCCAGACCTTCTCCAAGTTCCGCTCCCTGGCGGGGGGACGGCTGGGCTTCGCCCTGGCCGGCGAGGGGCTGATTGCCGATCTGGAAAGGATCAAGTACTCCTTTAACTCCTACAACATCAGCCGCCTGACCATGGCCGCCGCCCTCGCCACCCTGGACAGCCACGACTATTACGTGGAAAACAGCAAAAAAATCCAGGCCAACCGGGCCTACACCACCGAGGAGCTGGCCAAGCTGGGCTTTGAGACCCTCCCCAGCCTGACCAACTTCATCTTCACCCGCAGCCCCGCCGTGGCGGGCGGCACCCTCTACCGGGAGCTGAAGGCCAGAGGGGTGCTGGTACGGCACTGGGACAAGCCGGAGATTACGGACTGGTGCCGGGTGACCATCGGAACCCGGGAGCAGATGGACATTTTCCTGAACCAGGTCCGGGAGATCGTAAAGGAGGCGGGGACCGATGCGTAAGGCGGAGCTCACCCGCCGGACGGCGGAGACCGACATCACCCTGTCGCTGGAGCTGGACGGCTCCGGCGTGAGCCAGATTGACACCGGCTGCGGCTTTCTGGACCACATGCTCACCCTCTTCGCCCGCCACGGGCGGTTCGACCTGACCGTCACCTGCAAGGGGGACACCTGGGTGGACGACCACCACACGGTGGAGGACGCCGGCATCTGCCTGGGGGACGCCTTCGCCCAGGCCCTGGGGGACAAGCGGGGGATCGTCCGCTACGGCTCCTGCACCCTGCCCATGGACGAGGCCCTGATCCTCACCGCCGTGGACATCAGCGGCCGGGGGATGCTGTGCTACGGGCTGGACATCCCCACCCAGAAGGTGGGGACCTTCGACACCGAATTGACCAAGGAATTCCTCCTCGCCTTCGCCCGGCGCTCGGACATGACGGTCCATGTCACCCAGCTGGCCGGGGAGAACAGCCACCACATCATCGAGGGGGCCTTCAAAAGCCTGGCCCGCTCCCTGGGAGCCGCCGTGGCAATCGACCCCCGGTTTTCCCAGGAAATCCCCTCCACCAAGGGGGTGCTGTGATGCTGGCCATTGTGGACTACGGGGTGGGCAACCTGTTTTCCCTGAGCAGCTCCCTGCGCGCCGCCGGCGCGGAGGTGACCATCACCGGGGACCAGGCCGTCCTGGCCCAGGCGGACCGGATCATTCTCCCCGGCGTGGGTGCCTTCGGGGACGCGGCGGACGCTCTGTGCCGCTCCGGACTGGACCGGGCTGTCCTCCGGGAGGCCGCGCAGGGAAAACCCCTGCTGGGCATCTGTCTGGGAATGCAGCTGCTCTTCGACTTCAGCACCGAATACGGCTTTCACGGCGGCCTGGGCCTGATCCCCGGCTCGGTCCAGCCCATCCGCCCCCTCATTCCGGAGGGGTACAAGGTGCCCCACATCGGCTGGAACGCCCTGCACTTCCCCAAAGACAGGGCGGTCAGCCCCCTGTTCCGGTACATCCAGGAGGGGGACTGCGTCTACTTTGTCCACTCCTTCTACGCGGCAAACTGCCAGGCGCATACCATCGCCACCGCCGAGTACGGCCCCGAGCTGACGGCGGCGGCGGCCCGAGACAACATATACGGCGTCCAATTCCACCCGGAGAAGAGCGGGCAGGTTGGACGGAACATCTTAAAGGCGTTTTGTGAATTATAAGGAGGAACACACCATGATCATCATCCCCGCCATCGACTTGAAGGACGGCAAGGTCGTCCGTCTCCTGAAGGGCGATTTCAACACGGTCCAGCAGGTGGCCGGCGACCCCGTCGCCACCGCAAAGACCTTCTATGAGGCCGGAGCCCGGTACCTCCACGTGGTGGACCTGGATGGCTCCAAGGACGGCGTGCGCAAACATTCGGAGCTGGTCCAGGCTGTGGTTCAGGTCGGGCTGAAAACCGAGCTGGGCGGCGGCATCCGCTCCATGCAGGACCTGGAGGAGGTCTTTTCCCTGGGGGTGTGGCGGGCCATCCTCGGCTCCGCCGCCGTCCGCGACCCGGACTTTGTCAAGGCCGCCGTGGACCGGTTCGGCCCGGAGCGCATCGCCGTGGGGGTAGACGCCAAGGACGGCCTGGTGCGCACCGACGGCTGGGTGAAGGAGGAGGGCATCCACTACCTGGACTTCGCCAAGTCTATGGAGGCCCTGGGGGTGAAGAACCTGATCTTCACCGACATCGACACCGACGGCGCCCTCACCGGCCCCTCCTTCGCCCGGCTGAAGTTCCTGCTGGAGGGGGTCAGCTGCTCCGTCACCGCCGCCGGCGGGGTGTCCTGCAACGCGGACATCCAGTCGCTGGTCCGCATGGGGGTGGACGCCGCCATCGTGGGCAAAGCCTGGTACGTGGGGGCGCTGGACCTGAAGCAGGCCATTGAGGAGGCGGGGCCCCAGTGATCACCAAGCGGATCATTCCCTGCCTGGACGTGAAGGACGGCCGGGTGGTGAAGGGGATCAACTTTCAGGGGCTGGCCGACGTCAGCTCCCCGGTGGAGCTGGCCAAATTCTACAGCGCCTGCGGGGCGGACGAGCTGGTGTTCTATGACATCACCGCCTCCGCCGAGGGCCGGTCCTTGTTCACCGGTATCCTTCGGGAGGCGGCCTCCTCCGTCTTCATCCCCCTCACCGTGGGCGGCGGCATCCGCACCGTGGACGACTTCGACCGGGTGCTGAAATGCGGCGCGGACAAGGTGAGCGTCAACTCCGGGGCGCTGGAGGACCCCTCCCTCATCCCGCAGGCGGCCAAGCGGTACGGCAACCAGTGCGTGGTGCTCAGCGTGGACGCCAAGCGGGTGGACGGCCAGTTCCGGGTGTTCGCCAAGGGCGGCCGGGAGGACACCGGGCTGGACGCCATCGCGTGGATTCGCTCCGGGGTGCAAAACGGGGCCGGGGAGATCGTCCTGAACAGCATCGACACCGATGGCGTGAAGGGCGGCTTTGACCTGGAGATGCTCCAGGCCGTCTGCAGCGTGGTGGACGTGCCCGTCATCGCCTCCGGCGGGGCGGGGTGCGTCCAGGACTTTGTCACCCTGTTCCAGACCCTGCCCAAGGTGGACGCCGGCCTGGCCGCCTCCATCTTCCACTTCGGCGAGGTGAACATTCCCGACCTGAAGCGGGCCCTGGCGGAGCAGGGAATCCCCACAAGACTGTAAAAAGGTGTGATACCATGCTGAACATTGACGAGCTGAAGTTTGACGAGAAGGGCCTGATCCCCGCCATTGTGGTGGACGCGGAGAGCAAACAGGTGCTCACCCTGGCCTACATGAACCGGGAGAGCCTGGAGATCAGTATGAACGAGGGCCGTACCTGCTTCTGGTCCCGCTCCCGGCAGGAGCTGTGGCGCAAGGGGGAGACCAGCGGGAACGTCCAGCACATTGTGGACGTCACCGCCGACTGCGACCGGGACGCCCTGGTGATCCGGGTGAACAAAACAGGACCCGCCTGCCACCTGGGGACGGACTCCTGCTTCAACAGCCCGGTCTTCTCCTCCGGGGCGGCGGAGCCCTTCTCGGTGAACGGCCTGTACGCTCTGCTGGAGGGGCGCAGGGAAACCCTGCCCGAGGGGTCCTACACCACCTACCTCTTCCAGAAGGGGCTGGACAAGATCCTCAAAAAGGTGGGCGAGGAGTGTACCGAGGTCATCATCGCCGGCAAGGCGGGGGACAAACGGGAGACGGTCTATGAGATCGGCGACCTGATGTACCACGTGATGGTGCTGATGGTGGAGATGGGCATCTCCGTGGATGACGTGATGGCGGAGCTGGCCTCCCGCCACGTCATCGACCACAAGGTGAAGCAGGAGAAGATGACATGATTCAGAATCTGCACACCCACGTCACCTTCTGCGACGGCAAAAACACCCCCGAAGAGATGGTCCATGCGGCCATCCGGATGGATATGGACGCCCTGGGCTTTTCCAGCCACGCCCCTCTGGCCGGGCAGAGCGGCTGGACCATGTCCCCGGAGGACGTCCCCCGCTACCGGGCGGAAATCCTCCGCCTGCGGGAGCGGTACACTGGCCGGCTGGAGATCTTTTTAGGTCTGGAGCAGGACTATTACTCCCCGCCCTCCGGAAAGGGGTGGGACTACCAAATCGGTTCGGTTCACTGCGTGGAGAAGGAGGGCAGGCTGCTCCCGGTGGACTACCTCCCCGAGGACTTTGTCCGCAGCGTGCGCCAATACTACGGCGGGGATTTTCTCGCCTTCGCCGAGGACTACTACCGCCTGGTTGGAGCGATTGCGGAGCGGACCGGCTGTCAGATCGTGGGCCACTTCGACCTGATCACCAAGTTCAACGAGGGGGACAGCCTCTTCGACACCGGCCACCCCCGGTACGTCAGCGCCGCCCTGGAGGCCCTGGACCGGCTGGCCCAACACGGCGTAATCCTGGAGATCAACACCGGGGCCATGTCCCGCGGATACCGCTCCACCCCCTACCCCGCCCCCGCCCTGCTGCGGGCCATGCGGGAGCGGGACCTGCCCATCTGCATCACCAGCGACTGCCACGACCGCGCCAACCTGCTCTTCGCCTTCCCCCAGGCGGAGGAGCTGGCCCGCTCCTGCGGCTATCGGGAGCAGATGGCGCTCACCAGCCAGGGCTTTGTTCCAATCCCCCTCTGACAAAAAAACTCCTGCGGCGTGTTTGCCGCAGGAGTTTTTTCAGCTGTCCAGTCCCAGGCAGGCGTAGTAGACCGCGCCCACGGCCTGGGCAAACTGGGCCACCGTATAATCGGGGTGCGCGTCCAGCTGCTTCATCAGGGCGGTATTGGCCAGATCGCTTCCGGCGGCGTACTGGCGCAGCTCCGGCTCCCGCCGGGCCGCCCCCTCGCACAGCAGGCGGAAGCAGGCGGGCCGCTTCACAAAGCGGCCAAAGAGGGTCCGGTCCTTAGCGTCGGGCTGGAGGATGAAGTCCGTCTCCCGCCAGGTGACGGCCAAATACTCCCCCACCGTCCGGAAGATTTTTTCGCACTCCGGCTGTCCGGCCGCGGCCCGCTCCATGAAGAACTCCAGGCACTCCTTCCGCCGGTCCTCCGGCTGGGTGGGGACCAGGAGAAGGCCCCCCTCCCGCCGGAACAGCCCCCTGTCCAGCCCCTCCTGAAGGGAGTCCGGCGCCTGTCTGGCCGCCAGGCGGAAGACGGCGGACTGTCCCCCGTACTTCTGCAGCGCCCCGGGCAGGCCGGTATTCACGCTGCAAACGCTGCGCACGTCCTCCGGCGGGAACCGCCGCTGGCCCCAGCTGCCCAGGTCGATGATGAAGTTGTACACCTCCAGGGGCATCTCGGGGATGGAGCCGTCCGCCCGGACCCAGCCGGTGCCCAGGTCGGTGCCCAGGCTGTGGGCGAAAAAGCCCCTGGACAGGTCCCCGCCCGCCGCCGCCTGCTCCACCGCGGCGGTGAAGGCGGCCATGGGGCCGTCGTTGATGTTCAGCACCGGCCCACCCTCCGCCGCATAGGCGGCCAGCCCCTGGGTCAGGGCGGTCAGTTTGGAAAACTCCGCCTCGTAATCCAGCTCCGGGTTGTCCCGCAGGCCGCGGGTCTTGGGGGTCTCGCCCCCCACGATCCGGTTTTGGATCACCACGTCGGGGAAGCACAGGCCGATGGCGTCGAAGCCCCGCAGGCTGTCCCCGGCCCGCCGCTCCATAGCCTCCGCCCCCCGCTCCATCTCCGCCAGGGTGGCGCGGCGGTCCAGGGCGGCCCAGTCCAGCTCCCCCTCCCGCCCGGCCCGGCACAGGCTGCCCGCCGCCCGCAGCAGACGGGCCAGCAGCAGCAGGGGGCCGGTGATCTCCTCCGCCCTGGTGCAGGCGGAGGGGAGCCAGTCAAACTCCTTGCACAGCGCCAGCCGGCCGTCCACGCTGACGGCCAGCTTCACATCGGTGCCGCCCACGTCCATGCCCAGCACCATCCGCCCCGCCGTCCGGGCGGGCAGACGGGCGAAGACGGGCTGTCCCTCCGCCGCCCCGGGCGGCTGGACGGAGGGCTCCTCCTCCAGGCTGTGTACCCCGAAGGCAAACCGCTCCCGCCCGCCGGACAGGGCGGACAGCACCCGCTCGTTCACGTTGAGGCAGGTCCCATAGCCCGTCCGGGCCCGTTTGGGCAGCGCCAGCTGAAAGACCTGCTCCAGGCTCTCCGCCAGCTGCACGGTCTCCCGGTCGGAGGGGTCCAGGTAGACGTCCACCCGCAGCCCGCCCAGGGCGGACAGCAGATTGTACACGGTGGCATAGACGTACTCCGCCGCGAACCGCGCCTCCTCCTCCCCCGCCGTCTCCGGCAGGCGCAGGGGGCAGACCCGGACCGAACGGTCATAGAGGGTGACGTGGAGGTGGAAGGGCCGGGTCCCCTCCGCCTGAAAGGCGGCCCGGACGTCGGTGAGGTAGACGCTCTCATCCCGGGCGGCTTGCTCCAAAAATGGCTTGATCATCCGCTCACTCCTTGACGCTGGCGTAGGCCCCGTCCCACACCACGGCCCGGTACCGCTCCGGATCGGTGTCCCCCTCGGTGGAGATGAGGAGCACCTGGCTGGAGCCGTCCAGCTCCAGGAACTGGCGCAGGTCCTGATAGGCGGCGTCCTCCATAATCGCGGCCACCGCCCCCATGCCCACCGCTCCGGATTCCCCGGAAACCACCGCCGGGTCCCCCTTTACCGGCGCGGCCAGCATCCGCATCCCCTTGGCGCTCACCCAGTCGGGGCAGGAGAGGAAGGCGGCGGCACGGGCCCGCAGAATGTCCCAGGAGAGGAAATTCACCTCGCCGCAGGCCAGCCCGGCCATAATGGTGTTCAGATCGCCCCCCACCGCACGGGGCTGGCCGTCCCCGGCCAGGGCGCTGCGGTAGTGGCAGTCGGCCCCGCTGGCCTCCACCACGACGATCTTCGGGGGCGCGTCGGGATACAAATTGGCGAAGTAGCCCGCCACCGCGCCGGCCATGCTCCCCACCCCGGCCTGGAGAAAGATGTGGGTGGGCCGCCGGCCCAGCTGACCGGCGGCCTCGCTGGCCATGGTGCCGTAGCCCTGCATGATCCAGGCGGGGACCTCCTCGTAGCCCGGCCAGGCGGTGTCCTGGATCACCACGCCCCGCTCCGTCTCCGCCGCCTCCGCCGCAGCCAGGCGGACGCAGTCGTCGTAATTCAGCGCCTCGATGGTGACCTGGGCGCCCTCTCTGGCGATGTTGTCAAACCGGGAGGGCCGGGTTCCCTTGGGCATGTGGACCACCGCCCTCTGGCCCAGCTTGCTGGCCGCCCAGGCCACCCCCCGGCCGTGATTGCCGTCGGTGGCGGTGAAGAAGACCGCCTGGCCGAACTCCTGCCGGAACGGCTCGCTGGTGAGGTAGTCGAAGCTCAGCTCCGACACATCCCTCCCCAGCTCTCCGGCGATGTACCGGGCCATGGCGAAGGAGCCGCCCAGCACCTTGAAGGCGTTCAGCCCGAAGCGAAGGCTCTCATCCTTCACGTACAGCCCGCCCAGGCCCAGGTGCTGCGCCATCCCGTCCAGCCGGGCCAGAGGGGTGACCGTGTACTGGGGAAAGGACTGGTGAAAGGCCCGCGCCTTGGCCGCATGGTCCAGGGACATGATCTCCCTGTACCGCTCCCGGCCGGCGGGCATGGTGTTTCGGGTCCATTGGATGGAATCGGACATGTTTTTGCCTCCTGACATAGTTTTGAGACCGGAAACGCCAAAGAGGAGCCCTCTTCCGCGTTTTTGCAGGTTCTCCGCTCACTTCACCGCAACCGCCTCGATCTCAAACAGAGCGCCCTTGGGCAGGGCGGCCGCCTGCACGCAGGAGCGGGCCGGGGCCTCGCCGGTAAAATAGTTGGCGTAGATGGTGTTGATGGCGGCAAAGTCCCGGATGTCCGCCAGGAAGACGGTGGTCTTCACCACATCCTCCAGCCCCATGCCGGCGGCGGAGAGCACAGCCTTCAGGTTGTCCAGCGCCTGAGCGGCCTGGGCCTCCACCCCTTGGGGCAGCTCACCGGTGGCGGGGATCAGTCCCAGCTGGCCGGAGGTGTACAGCGTATTGCCCGCCAGCTTGGCGTGGCAGTAGGGGCCCACGGCGGCGGGGGCGTTGACGGCGGTGATGGTCTGGTTCATGAAAACATCCTCCTCAAATCAAAATCGAGCGAACTCACCCCGTATTTTACCATAAAGGAACCGGGATTGCAACGTACCACGGCGGTATCCTGTGCCAAAAACCGCCCCTTCCTTTGGCCAGACCCACTGAGTTCAGCTCGTCCAGGAAGAGGGCGCCCCCGGCGCTCTCCTCCTGGCAGCCGGCCTTCGAGGCCCACATGGCTCTGGTGCTGCCGGACAAGGGCAAGGCTTACTGCCACCTCCGCCGAAAATTTTTTCAAAAAAGGGGTTGCTTTTTTCTTCCGGACGTGGTATTATATATAAGCTGTCTGGTACAGAGTACCAATTTCCGGGTGTGGCGAAGTTTGGTATCGCGCTTGAATGGGGTTCAAGAGGCCGCTGGTTCGAATCCAGTCACTCGGACCAGAAAAAGTCCTGAAATCGAAAGGTTTCAGGACTTTTTCATAACTTTTTTGGCTTTTTGAAAAATGAAGGTGGACAGAAACTTGGTATCTAGTGATATGTAGTGGGTGCCTTTTGGTGGTTTTGGGGACGGATGGCCCGGATTTTGGCCCGGTGGTGGCCCTTGGTACTAGCTGGTTCTGGAGGTAGCACAGGGGCGAATTACGGAAATTACGGTTTTTAGGCCTTGTTTGAAAAATAGCAAGGAGTAGGCTAAATCAACAAAATAGCAATAG
>CAJUAW010000088.1 GCA_910584605.1 uncultured Oscillospiraceae bacterium | reverse complement strand
AAACTACATTTTTTCCTCGGCGTTTTCTTTCATTTTATCATTGGCGCTGACACCCGATGATGTAGAACACATAGGGGTTTTGGCAGTGGTGGGTTTCCATGACCTCGATCTTCTTGGCCTCGGTGAGCACCGCGTCCCGGATGACGGGGTTTTCTGACACACCGGTGTACCGGCTCTCCATCTCCCGCATCCACTCCTCGGCGGAAAGCTTCCGTCGGAGATCGTCCGCCCAGGCCAGCGTTCTGATTCCGGACATCACCGACACATACCAGGGGATGTCTAAAATAAAGGCGCTCTGGCCCATCCGCATGGCCTTCAGGGTGTCGCAGCGGTATTGGTAAGCCTCATTCTGCTGGCGGCAGGCGGAGGTGATGTAGTGTTTTTTAAAGTCGATATGGTGGGGGTCGGGCCTTCTCTCCACCTGATGCTGCAGCCGGACGGAGGGAAGAACGATGTTGCGATAATTCTTGTGTTCGAAGAGGGGCTGCTCCTCCTGCCCCACCTCTTCACATAGCACTTGGTGGCAGTTGTCGCCGCGCATCGTGGAGATGGTGAACTCCGACCCAAGGTTGGTGACCAGTTCAAAGGTGTCGTTTCCTCCCTTGGTTTTGAAGAAGTGACCCTCCAATGCGGGGTAATTCTTCTTTATCTGGGTATAGGTCCCCTGGGCAATTTCGGCGGTCTGCTTTAGAGACGGCCCGAAATATCTGATCTTCTCCCCAGGCCACAGCACTCCGTCGATCATCTTGGACAGGGTGGCGTTATAGGTCTTGCTGGTCCCCCGGGAGCCGGTGATGAATACCTCCTGGTACCGGGCAAACAGCCGCTGGATCAGTGCCTGGATCAAGGTCAGCGAGTAGTCCGACTGGCCACCTGTCAGTACATCCAGCATCCGGTCTGGGTACCACCGCCAGTAGGAAAGCAGCAACCCCCAACTGTCCCAGTCTTCGTCGCTGTAATCGGCGGGCCGTTCCTGCCCGGCCTTCACCCATTGGTGCAGCGTGGTGTTCCACTTTTTACCGGCTGCCATCTGGTTCCCTCTTTTCTCGTTTCACCAGGGTCATCCCCCGGTCCTGAAGGTCCCGCAGCAGCTTTTCTTCTTTTGCGCTGGTCCCCTCCTCCAGCTCCCCAAACATGGGGTCCACCTGCAGTCCTACTGGAAGTTCGGCAGTTTCTCCTGCGCCGTCATTGATCCGGATGTTGTTCCAGATACAACCGATGATCTGGTCCAGCATGTCGTGGCCCATAGGGTAGTGGGGGTGATCCTTCTGAAGCACTTTCAGCAGCTCGTCATAAGCGAGCAGTTTCCCGTTCCTGGCCATTCCCTTTCGCTCCAGGCAAGAGATCAGAGTGTCGATTTGCTTGGCTGCCGCCGGAGCCTCATCTTTTGGTCGGAGCAGATTGCTGCTCTCCATGCTGGTGATCATGCTCATGATCTCCTTGGCCTTCTTGCTGTCTCCGCCTGAGCCGCTTCCCATCGCCTGAGAGAAGGCTAGTTGGAGTTTACAGAGCTCCCGCAAGGTGTACTCCAGCATCAGGTCAATGCCGCCGTCCTTAAACCGGGTGGTCCTGATCCCATACAGCCGGTCCAGCTCCTTATATTCGGCGGTTTTATAGGAGAGTCCCCAGTTTTTACGCTGTGCCCTGGTGCCCTCCAGTTTCTCAGCCACGCCCCCCGTAGTCAGCCCTCCGGCGAACATGGGCCGGGCCGGGACCTTTCCGTCGAACATCACAGACAGGTCTGTCATTCCATCCGAAAAGGCTGCGGGCTCTCCGCTGTCGGTAACGTCCTGGTCCAGCAGCTTCAGCTGCTCCAAATAAGCCTCCCAGTTCGCGCCGTCTGCCTCCCGCCGGGAGGGGACCGCCTCCGGGATAAAGGGCAGATTATACGCCGCACAGCAAACCACAAAGGCCATATCCGCGCCAAACTGATCGATATAGTCCTCAAACTGTGCCTTTTGGCATTCCTTGCAGTAATGGACAAACCTGGTGGATCCATACCAGTCCGGAGAAGCCAGCACTCCGTTTTCTGTGTTCAGCAGTGCATCACAGTTGACGCAGTGTGCCTGAAGGTCCTCGTCCGGTATTCCTAAACGCCGTTTTCTCCGTCCCAAAAAAGTTTCCTCCTGGAAAAAGTAAAAGGGACCACGGGCTGAGTGTTTTAAACTCAGTCTATAGTCCCAATGACTCTTCTATCCCTGCCAATTCAGGGTAGGTTTAAGTTTCTCTGGCCATGATCAGCCGCCG
Organism: uncultured Oscillospiraceae bacterium; assembly: GCA_910584605.1. Taxonomy (GTDB): domain Bacteria; phylum Bacillota; class Clostridia; order Oscillospirales; family Oscillospiraceae; genus Lawsonibacter. The sequence goes on along the minus strand of CAJUAW010000088.1, from coordinate 9,539 downwards.
TTTTTCCTCCTGGACCTTCCAGGAGCCGTGAACAATCTGTAAGCGGACCGTCCCACCCCGATTAGCGACGTTTTCCATCGCTCGGATGATATCGGGCGGCAACCGTAATTCTGTTTTTGCCACCTGCGCACCTCCGATTATGCAATTCTAGCTTCATTTTATCAAATATTGGTGGGAATGTCAATAAAATTTGCAGGATTTACATCACCAATCAGTGCCGCACCCGCCGGGACAGCCGTGGCCGCTACAGCCGGGACGATGGCCGCTCTGAGATGATGGAGCACCTGGAGGCCGCTCTGGACTCTGCGACCGAGCAGGACCGGGAGGATATCCGCCGGTTTATGCGGAAGCTGGAACAAGCCTGATAGGGGGTGTAGCCTATGGCTGCGCCAAACCTCAAAGAGATAGAGTGGGCGATCCACGAGCTTGAGCAGGAGGAAAGCTCCGAAAAGCGGTATGAGCTGCTGGCCGCGCTGTACACCTGCCGGAACGAAATGCTGGGCTTGTCCACGCCTCTGCCGCAGATTGCGGCCTACTCCGAAGCATCAGCCCCCGTGACCGAGCGCCTGGGCCAGTATGGAGACAGCGACTTTCTCCGGACCGTTTCGGGCAAGGACCCCGCTGCCGCCTGGAGCGTTATGGACGCACACATGGAGACCCTGCGCGTCGTCAACCCAAGGGCGTATGAGGGCGTGATGCGGAAATTGAATCAGCTGTAATTAACCTGGGGCCACTTTGATGATGGCCCCAGCTATTTTTTGACTTTTTTGTCCTTTTACTATTTGCACATATTTGTGCCGTTAGTTACGGGTTGGATACACGTTAGAGACAAAAAAACGCAAACCCGTTGTCGCACAATGGGAACACCGGTTAAAAGATTAAACTTTCCTTAAGATAGGCCGATCCTCTTGCTTTTTTTCCCTGAAGTTGCTATTCTTATCATCGATTGCTGCGGCGAGGCCGCATTGGAGGAACGATCCATGAGAGCACTGTTATATGCTGATACCTTTCCCCGGCTGGTGCGGGACTGGCGGGGGGACCCAGGCAAGTGGCTGTCCCGGCTGGTGTTCCTGCTGGGACCCTGGGTCTGCCTGTGGATGGTGGAACTTTTAAACGAGAACGACGTGTTCGACGACCTGGCCGCCTGGCAGGTGCTGATGAACATGGTGTTTTATTACTTCCTGTTTGCGGCCCTGCGGCTGATCCTGGGCCGGAACCGGCGGGCAGCCGCCCTGGGGACCGTATTGTCCTTTGCCTTCGGGCTGGTGAACCACTACGTACTGCGTTTTCGCGGCCGGATTCTGTTTCCGGCGGACATCACCGGCTGGCGCACCGCTGCCAACGTGGCCGGAGGCTTTGACTACTCAGCGGACCAGTACATCACCCAGGCGGCGGTGCTGTTTACGGCCTACCTGTTTCTGGTCTTCTTCTGCGTCCCCCAGCGCAGGCGGAAGAAGGTGAAGCTGCCCGCCGCCCTGCTGCTGTGGGCGGTGATGGGGGGCTACTGCTACGCCTTCTTCTGCACTGGGATGCTCCCCGCCCTGGATATCTACACCCAGCAGTGGGTTACCCAGCGCAACGGCTTTCTGCTGAACTTTTCCATCGCCCTGCGGTACTCCTCGGTGGACCGGCCGGAGAACTACTCCAAGGACCTGGTGCTGGAGCTGATGGAGGAGTACCCCGGCGTTCCGGCTGCCCAGGGGGAGCAGCCGGTCAATATCGTGGTCATCATGAACGAGTCCTTTGGCGATCTGACCATCTTTGATGCGCTGAACGCCTCGGAGGACCCTACCCCCTTTCTCCACTCCATGGAGGAGAACACCATCAAGGGCTGGATGTACTCCTCGGTCACCGGCGGCGGGACCGCTACCATCGAGTTTGAGTACCTCACCGGCTTTACCAGCCTGTTCCAGCCGCCCCATACGGTGGCCTACCAGCTGTATGTGGAGGAGGGCATGCCCTCCCTGGCCGCCCTGGCCGGGAGCCAGGGCTACGCCACCACAGCCTTTCACCCCTACAAGTCCTCGGGCTGGAACCGGGTGCTGGCTTACCAATATCTGAGCTTCGACCGGCAGATGTATGAGGAGGACGTGACCGACCCCTACATGATCCGCAGCTACATCTCCGACCGCTCGGACTATGAGATGATCTGCCGGTCTACCGAGGAGGAGGACTTCAGCTTTTTCTTTAACGTCACCATGCAGAACCACAGCGGCTACGCCCAGGGGTGGTACAACCTGCCCAAGGCGATCCAGCTGCCCGGCAATCTGAAGGCGGCCGATTACAGCGCGGAGCAGTTCCTGGACCTGATGCGGGAGAGCGACAAGGCCCTGGAGGAGCTGATCGGCTATTACAGCCAGTGCGAGGAACCCACCCTGGTGGTCTTTTTCGGGGACCACCAGCCGCCGCTGGCCAACGCCTTCTATGAGGAGCTGTATGGAAAAAAGCTGTCCGAGCGCACCACGGAGGAGGTTATGCAGCAGTACGCCGTCCCCTTCTTCCTCTGGGCCAACTACGACATCGAGGAGCGGCAGGATGTGGTGATCAGTCCCAACTTTTTGGGGGTGCTCACCGCGCAGACCGCCGGCCTGCCTCTCACCGGGTACATGGAATTTCTGTCTGAGCTGTATGAGGTCCTGCCCGCCATCACCCCGGTAGGCTTTGTGACGGCGGACGGAGAGTTCCTGTCCCGGACGGAGCTCAGCGAGGAGGAGCAGGAGTGGCTGTGGAGGTACGAGGTGCTCAACTATTGCGGCATGGTGGACCTGTTCGACGAGGCCCGGCCCATGTTCTGTGTGGATTAGAAAAAAACCGCCCGGATTCCAATCCGGGCGGTTTTTTATGCTCTGCCTGATTTGGGAGGGCGGCTCCGGCGGACGGTGTCGTCCCGCAGCATCTGGTAGCAGGCGGCGGCCAGCGGCACCGCCAGCAGCATGCCTCCGATGCCCAGCACGCCCCCGCCGATGGTGACGGCGGCCAGCACCCAGATCCCCGGCAGGCCGATGGAGGAACCCACCACCCTGGGGTAGATCAGGTTGCCCTCCAGCTGCTGGAGCACCGAGATGAACACCAGAAACAGCAGGGCCTTGATGGGGGAGACGGTGAAGATCATAAACGCGCCCACCCCTGCGCCGATATAGGCGCCGGCCACCGGGATCAGGGCGGTGAAACCGATGAGCGTTCCCACCATGGAGGCGTAGGGGAACTGGAAGAGCAGCATCCCACCCACGCACAGCAGGCCCAGGATGACCGCCTCAGTACACTGGCCCACCACAAAGCGGCGGAAGCAGCGGTCCAGAGTCTCCAAAAAGTAGAGCAGGCGGCGGTACCAGCCGGGCTTGAGGTAGGTCTTCAGCACCAAAGCGCACTGCCGGGCCAGCTTCTCCTTGTCCAGAAGCAGGTAGATGGAGAAAATGACACTGACAATGGCGGTAAAGGCGGCGGACACGGTGGCGGAGGCAATGGACACCAGCGAACCCATCACGCCGCCCAGTCCGGCCAGCAGGAAGTTCACCGCCTTGGCGGCCAGCTCCTGCCAGTTGACGGTGCCGTCGGCGGCAAAGAGCCCGGCCAGCTGGTCCTGATTTTCATTGAGCTTGACGCTCAGCTGCTGGAGCAGGGGCACCAGCTCCTGGAGGAGCAGGGTGATGCTCTGGACCAGCTCGGGCAGGATCATCCGCACGATGAGCACCACCAGGGCGATCAGGCTGGCGTAGGCCAGCAGCAGGCACACCGGCCGGCGGCTTTTCACCACGGCGGGCTGCCGGGAGCTGGGGAAATACCACCGCTCATACTGGCTCATCAGGATGTTGACAGCGTAGGCGATGACCGCCCCCAGCGCCAGGGGAAAGGCGGCCCTCAGCGCCAGCGTGCCCAGGGCGGACAGGCGGTCCCAGTAGTGGATGGCCAGGTAGAGTCCGAACAGGACCGCAGCCCACCGCAGCGGGCCCTTCCATTCCTGTCCCATTTACAGACCCTCCATCATGTTCACCCGGATAAAGCCATCCTCTACGTTGGTCTCCGCGATGAACTGAGGGACGGCGGGGATCATCAGCTCCCGCTCTCCTCCCCGGACCACGTAGACGTTGTTGGCGGGCAGGGTGAGCACGTCCTCAATTTTGCCCAGGACGGCGCCGGTACCGGCGTCCCGTACCTCCAGGCCGTAGATGTCGGCCAGGAAAAAAGCGCCCTCCGGAAGCGGGGCGTCCGCCCGGTCGATATAGAGAATGGCGTTGCGCAGAGACAGGGCGCTGGGCACGTCGGTGGGTCCCTCAAATTTGATGATGACCATATTTTTGTGGACCCGGGCCCGCTCCACCTGGATGGGCCAGTGGGCGTCGTCCACATACAGGGTTTTGAACTGGCACAGAAACTCCGGCGAGTCCGCCCAGGGCTGGACCTTCACCTCGCCGTTCAGGCCGTGGACGTTTGTGACCTTGCCCACCTCTAAATATTGATTCATGTGTGTTCCTCCATAAAATACTGGACATATCCCCGCTCATAGCCGTAATCCAGTTCCTTCATATAGTCGTCCGCATAGATGGGGCTGACCCAAAGAATCCGATAGCGGTCCTCCTCCAGGTACTGGACGTTAATCTGGCAGTTGGGGTCTTTGTCCAGCTGTTCAAGGGCCTTGGCAATGCGGGCGGGGGAGGGAGCCCGCAGCTGATCCGGCCTGAAATGGGGGGTATAAAGCAATTTGTAAAACGCTTTGATATCCGAACTCTGAAATTCTGTGACCCGATAGTGGGAGAAGATAATAAGGATAAAGCCAAGCTGGAGCTTGAGCGGAAGTCCTACCAGGATTTTTGGTGTCCGGCTGCGGGTGCTGGTGCAGAAATACCGGATCTCAGCCAACTGTGTGTCTGACCAGTGCATACGGTCCTCCAATTTGAAAGGAAAGGCGCAGGGGAACCCCCTGCGCCCTTGGTTTAATCGACGATCTCCACGTTGATCCGCTTGCCGGCCCGCTGGGCGGCGGAGCGCATCAAAACACGGATCTCCTTGGCGATACGGCCCTGACGGCCGATCACCTTGCCCATGTCCTCCGGGGCGACCCGGAGCTCCAGGACGGTTTCGCCGTCGCCCTCGACCTCGGTGACGGACACCTGTTCAGGGTGCTCTACCAGGTTCTGGGCCACATAGGTCAGAAGCTCTTTCATGCATGACCTCCAGCCATTACAGGGCGCCGGCCTTTTTCAGCAGGTCGCGGACAGTCTCGGTGGGCTGAGCGCCGGTCTTGATCCAAGCCTGAGCCCGGTCCACGTCCACCTTCAGCTCGGTGGGATCGGTGGTGGGATTGTAGAAGCCGATCTCCTCAATGAAACGGCCGTCACGGGGGTAGCGGGAATCGGCCACCACGATGCGGTAGAAGGGGGCCTTCTTGGCGCCCATGCGGCGCAGTCTGATTTTAACCATGTATCTTCACCTCCAAATGAATTTGTTGTATCTATGGAAAGCGCGCAGGGCGCTCTGCCAACATGTTAAAAGGGCATACCGGGCATTCCGCCCCGCATTCCCCGGCCCTTTTTGCCCATCATCCTGCGCAGGTTTTTGGGCAGCTTGCCGCCGGTGAACTGCTTGGTCATGGCCTGGAGCATCTCGAACTGCTTGAGCAGCCGGTTGATGTCTACCACCTGAGTCCCCGACCCGGCGGCGATGCGCTTTTTCCGGCTGGAGTTGAGCAGCTTGGGGTCCTCCCGCTCGGCGGGGGTCATGGACAGAATGATGGCCTCCATCCGGCGGAGGAGCGTCTCGTCCATAGAGGCCCCCTCCAGGTCGCTGGCCTTCACGCCGGGGAGCATCCCGGCAATCTCGGTGAGGGAACCCATATTTTTCAGCTGCTTCATCTGCTCGTAAAAGTCGGTGAGGGTGAATTTATTTTTCCGAAGCTTCTCCTGAAGCTCCAGAGCCTTCTGCTGATCGAAGGTCTGCTCCGCCTTCTCAATGAGGGAGAGCATGTCGCCCATGCCCAGGATGCGGCTGGCCATGCGGTCGGGATGGAAGACCTCGATCTGGTCCAGCTTTTCTCCCACGCCGGCGAACTTGATGGGCTTGCCGGTGACCGCCTTGATGGACAGGGCCGCGCCGCCCCGGGCGTCGCCGTCCAGCTTGGTGAGGACCACGCCGTCAATGTCCAGCGCGTCGTCAAAGGCTTTGGCGGCGTTCACCGCGTCCTGGCCGATCATGGCGTCCACCACCAGCAGGATCTCGGTGGGCTCTACGGCGGCCTTGATGGCCCGCAGCTCGTCCATCAGCTCCTCGTCCACATGGAGGCGGCCGGCGGTGTCCAGAAAGACCATGTCGTTGCCGTGTTTGAGGGCGTGCTCCACGGCGGCCCTGGCGATGTCCACCGGGTTGGTCTGGCCCATCTGGAAGACGGGGATGTCCAGCTGTTTGCCCACCACCTCCAGCTGCTGGATGGCGGCGGGGCGGTAGATGTCGCAGGCGGCCAGCAGGGGCCGCTTGCCGCTCTGCCGCTTCATCAGCCCGGCCAGCTTGGCGCCATTGGTGGTCTTGCCCGCCCCCTGGAGGCCCACCATCATAATGACCGTGGGCGGCTTGGAGGCAATGGTCAGCTTGGCGGAGGAGCCGCCCATCAGCTCGGTGAGCTCCTGGTTGACGATCTTAATGATCTGCTGGGCGGGGGACAGGGCCTCCAGCACGTCGGCTCCCACCGCCTTCTCGGTGACCTGAGCCACAAACTGCTTGACCACTTTGAAGCTGACGTCGGCCTCCAGCAGGGCCAGGCGGATCTCCCGCATGGCCTCCTTCACGTCGGCCTCGGACAGCCGGCCCTTGCCCCGCAGCTTTTTAAAGGCGGCGGTCAGCTTTTCGGAAAGTCCTTCAAATGCCATGGGCTTACTCCTTCAGCAGGGTCTGCACCCCGTCGCGGATCTGGAGGGCCAGGGCTTCCAGATCGGCGCTGTCCTGCCGGGCGGTGAGCTCCACCATGCGCTGGGCGCACTGGAGCAGCTGCTCCAGCTGGCGATGGGTGGAGTGGAACCGCTTGATCAGGCCGGTTTTGTCCTCCAGCTCGGTGAGGACGGCCTCCGCCCGGACGATTACGTCCCGGACGCCCTGGCGGGTGATGCCGTAGTTTTCGGCGATCTCGCCCAGGGATAAGTCCTCGTTATAATACAGATCGTAAAATTCTTTTTGACGGTCGGTCAGCACGTCGCCGTAGAAGTCAAAGAGCATTGCCATACGATAGGCTTGGTTTTTCATCCGGCAGACCTCCTCGCCAAAATGTAAAGCGCATTAACTTTACATTTTGGAAGTCTATCATATTTCATGCCGTTTGTCAAGCCCAAATACTTGTCGGGAGGGACCGCCGTTTTCGTATATTCCGCCATAGCCGGGGAAAAATGGAAGGGAAGCCTGGAAAATAGGGAGGTCCCTCATGAACAACACGCCCCACGTCCCCATGGACGACGCTCACTTAAAGCAATACGCCGCCAACGCCGCCAGGGAGGTCCGGCTGGGCGGGACCGTCCCCTGCCGTGCCCTGCGGAAGGCGCTGCGGTCCGGCCTGAACACGGTGTGCCGGGCTCGAGAGGCCCTGAACCTCTGGAACGATGGCCGGTCCGCCCTGCCCGGAGCGGCGGAGTGGCTGCTGGACAACCACTATCTGGCCGTCCGGGAGGGAGAGCGGGCCCGGGAGGCCCTGAAGCAGGGGAGGAAACCCCTGCGCGGAACGGCGAAGGGGGGTGCGCTCCTCCAGAGCTGCGCCCGGAGTGCCCTGTGGGCAGTGCCCGACCTGGACCAGGGGCGGCTGGCCCTCTATCTGGAGGGCTTTCAGTCGGTGTGTCCGCTGACCGAGCGGGAGCTGTCCCTCTTGGTTCCAGCCCTGGCCGGTGCGCTGGTGGAGCGGCTGGCCGGGCTGTGCTCCGACCTGGACGCCCTCAAGGAGGACCGGGTGTCCGCCGGGGAGATGGGGGCGGTCTTCACTGCCCTGCGGGTCCTGTCCGGGGCGGAGTGGAGCGCCCTGCTGGAGGGGGCCAGCCGGGTGGAGCAGGTGCTGAAGGGGGACCCCTCGGGCCACTACCCCCGTATGGATGAGGACACCCGCCGCCGGTACCGGCAGAGGGTGTGCCAGCTGGCAAGAAAGCGGGGCCTGGGGGAGGGGGAGGCCGCCCAAAGGGCCCTGGAGCTGGCCCAAAAGGAAGAGGGTCCCCGCCGCCATGTGGGCTGGTACCTGTACCGGGAACCCCTGGGCCGTCCGGAGCGGACCCGCTCCGGGGTGAGTTACGGGCTGGCGGTGGCGGGACTGTCCCTGCTGGCCGCCCTGGCCCTGTGGCGGGCGGCGGGAACTCCGCTGGCCGCCCTGCTGCTGCTCCTGCCCCTGTCCGACATTGTGAAAAATGTGCTGGACTTTTTCCTGGTCCGCCTGGTTCCGCCCCGCCCCGTCCCCCGGATGGAGCTGGAGGGGGGAGTCCCCCGGGAGGGGCGGACCCTGTGCGTGGTGGTGTCCCTCCTCACCGGGGAGGACAGCGGTCCCAGGCTGGCCGCCCTGCTGGAGCGGTACCGCCTGGCCAACCGGGACGCCGGTCCCGAGCTGCGGCTGGGCGTTTTGGCCGACCTGCCCGACAGCGGCGTCCCCATGGGGGAGGAGGGGACCGCCTGGATGGAAAACGCCCGCCGGGCGGTGGAGGACCTGAACCGGAAGTACGGCGGAGGGTTTTACCTGTTTTTCCGCGCCCCGGCCTTCAGCGCCCGGGACGAGCGTTATATGGGCTGGGAGCGGAAACGGGGGGCGCTCACCGAGCTGGTCCGCCTGTTGAAGGGGCGGCACACCGGCCTGGAAGTGAAGGCGGGGGAGAAGAGCTGGCTGCGCCAGGTGCGGTATGTCATCACTTTGGATTCGGACACCAGCCTGAATGTGGGCACCGCCCGGGAGCTGATTGGGGCCATGCTCCACCCCCTGAACCAGCCGGTCATCGACTTCGAGCGGAGCATTGTCACCGCCGGTCACGCCCTGCTCCAGCCCAGGGTGGCAGTGGAGCTGGAGGCGGCCAACAAGTCCTTCTTTTCCAGGGTGTTCGGCGGGCTGGGAGGCGTGGACCCCTACGGCTCCACCGCCAGCGACGTGTATCATGACCTCTTTGACCAGGGCACCTACACCGGAAAAGGCATCTTTTCGGTGGATGCCTTCCACGCCTGTCTGGACAGCCGCTTTCCCGACAACGCCATCCTGTCCCACGATCTGCTGGAGGGCAGCTACCTCCGGGCGGGCCTGCTGGGGGAGGTGGAGCTGACCGACGGCTGTCCCTGGCAGGTCTACAGCTACTTTGCCCGGCTCCACCGGTGGGTCCGGGGGGACTGGCAGCTGCTGCCCTGGCTGGGACGGCGGGTCCCGGACGGCCGGAGCGGGAAGGAGGACAACCCCCTGCCCCCGCTGGCCCGGTGGAAGATTTTTGACAACCTGCGCCGGTCGCTGTCCCCCATCTTTACCCTGCTGACCCTGGTGCTGGGCATGTGCGTCTCCGGGACGGTCTTTGCCTGGGCGGGGGGCGTGGCGGTGGTGGCGGCGGCCTCCA
>CAJUAW010000087.1 GCA_910584605.1 uncultured Oscillospiraceae bacterium | reverse complement strand
GCTGGCCCCGGCCGATGGGGAACATGGAGTCGATGGCCAGCAGGCCGGTCTCCATAGGGGTGTTGACGGGCTGGCGCTCCAGAATGCCGGGGGCGGGCGCCTCAATGGGGCGGCGGCCCTCCGCCTGGATGCGTCCCTTGCCATCGATGGGGACGCCAAGAGCGTCCACCACCCGGCCCAGGAACTCCTCGCCTACCGGCATACCGGCGGTCTTCTTGGTACGGCGGACAATGCTGCCCGCGCTGATCTCCTCCGCGTCGCCAAAGATAACGCAGCTCACCTCGCCCCGGCGCAGGTCCTGGACCATCCCCCGGATTCCGCCGGTAAACAACAGGATCTCGCCATACTGGGCGTGCTCCAGGCCGTCTACGGTGGCGATCTCGCTGTCCACCGTCAGCACGTGGCCGATCTCCTCCGGCACCAAGGCCAGGGACCAGTCCTCCACGGCCTGGCGCATCAGGGGGACCAAGTCGTCCTGGCCCGGCTGGAGGGTCCGCAGGTAGTCGGTAAACTGGCGCACCCGGCCCTTCAGACTCCAGTCGTATACATCGGAACCCACCTGAAGGCGAAAGCCGGAGCGCAGGGAGTCGTCCTGTTCCCAGTGCAGAGGGACCTTGCGCTTATACTTTTTGGCGAGGAATTCGGTAAAGCGGCGCTTTTGGTCTGCGGTGGGCTCCTGGGCGCTGCGCAGCTCCGCCGTCAGGCGGCTTCTGTCACTCCTCATACTCTTCTCCCTCCTCCGCCAGGTCTAAGAACTGGTCGAAGGGATCGGCCTGGAATGCCAGCTTCTTGGTGGCCTGAGCCGCCAGCTTCCGCAGCTCCCGCTGGGACTCCCGCAGCACCCGCTCCCGGCTCTGCTCCGCCTCGGTCTGGGCGTGGGCCACGATCTGCCGGGCCTGCTCCTTCGCCTGGGCCAGCTGGTCCTCGGTGGACTGCTGAATGGCCTGCTGGGCCTTGGCCCGGGCCTGATGGATCTCTTCATCCGCCCCGTCCAGCTTGGCCTGATACTCTGCGTGGACCCGCTCCGCCTCGGCCAGCTTCTGGGCCGCCTGCTCATCCAGCTGGCGGTAGTGCTCCTCCCGCTTGGCGATAAACCCCTTCACCGGCTTGTAGAGCAGGATGTACAGCCCGCCGGTCAGGATGGCCAGATTCATCCAATGCAGCAAGATCTGCTGCCAATCAATATTCAGCGGCATCGTTCCCACCTGCCTTACAATACGAAGATAATGAGAATAACCACCAGCAATGCGTAGATGATGGCCGTTTCAATAAAGACCAGACCCAGCATCATCATGGTGCGGATCTTGCCCTCCGCCGCAGGCTGGCGGGAGATACCCTCCGCCGACTTGGCCGCGGCCAGACCCATGCCGATGCCGCCGCCGCCGGCGGCGATGCCGATGGCCAGAGCGACGGCGATGGCCTTCAGGCCGGTGGTGTTGTCCACCACCTGAGTCTCTGCGGCGGACGTCTCGTCTCCGGCGGGCGCCGCAGCCAGGGCGGGCGCCATCAGGGCCAGGCTCAGGACCAGAACCCCGCCAAGGATCAGGATGCGTTTCAACAGATGCTTCATTATAAAAACCCCCTCAATTTATGTCTGCGCGGCGTGCGCGGCTTCGTTTTCTTTGTGTCCGCTGGGCTCGGATACCTCGCCGTAGTACATGGAAACCAGCATGGTGAGCACGTAGGTCTGGACCAGAGCGTGGAGCAGGGTGAACAGCACCCCTACCAGAACCGGCAGGACAAAGCTCAGGCTGATGTAGTAGTAGACCAGCTCTGTCACCAGCAGGCCGCTGAGCAGAGCGCCAAAGAGACGGAAGCTCATGGAGATGGGCAGGGAGAACTCCTTCAGAGTCTTGCCGACCCCCTTGATCCCGTTTTGGGCCACGCCGCCGGACAGGATCACCAGATAGGACAGGGTCCCCATGGCGATGGCGGCGTTGACGTCGGACAGCGGGGCGGGCAGGGTGATGGGCTGTCCATGGACCGTCATGGCTTGAAGGCCCAGCAGCTCGAACAGCGTGCCCACGAAGATATAGGCGCCGGCGGCAAAGATGTAGGCCCCCAGGAACTTGAAGCGGTGCGGGCTGTCCCCCCTGGCCATGCCGTCAAAGAGGCCAACCGCCTCCTCCAGCGCCAGCTGGAGCCTGCCCGGACGGTATTGGAACCGGGGAATGACGAAGGCCCGGATCACGACCGCAGCCAGCAGCAGGACCGCTGTGACCAAAAACGAGGAGATCAAGCCCGGATTTACCGCCTTCAGTCCGAAAAGGCTGATCTGATTGACGTCATGCAGGACGGCGTCACGCATCGTCTCCTGCACGCTCTCTGACCGGCCGGGCGATCCGGCCAGCAGCGCCCCCAGCAGCAGGACCAGAGCCGCGCCGCCAAACAGCGCCAGAGCTTTCTTGTGTTGCTTCATAACATCCCTTCTCTTAATTAGAACTGAGCGGCGTCCCAGCGGACGCCTCGGTACCTCCTATATTATAGCAACTCTCTTCCCAAAGTCAAGGGAGCTCCTTTTCTGCAAATCGCCAAAAAAAGCATTTATACGCTTTCTTAACATGGTAAACATACTGCCGCCCCTGCGGCGGTCCCGCAGGGGCGGCAGAGGGGTCAGTGCTCAGGCGATCCAGTGGAGCACCGCGTCCCGGAGGAAGCGGGCGCAGCCGGGGACCTCCCGGTCGTAGTAGGCTGTAAAGCGTCCATCCTGTACATACAGCTCCGCCAGGCCCCGGTGGCGCTGCACGTCATACTGGTTCCCAGTGACGGTGAGCCAGCGTTGGTGGAGAGCGGCGAGCTCTTTCCCCACCTCTCCTGCCGGGTCGGTCCCGGCGGTTACAGCCGCAGACAGCTTCTCCAAAATTTCCCTGCCCAGGCTTTCCCACTCGGCGTACTGCTCCTGAGTCACGCCCTGGAGCCGGGTAAGCATTGCGTCCACCTCAACATCGCCGTACTGTTCCCGGCTCTCGGCCTCATAGGTCTTCCTGTACTCCTCCAGTGCGCCCCGCTTGAATGCCTCAAATTTCTTTTCGTCAATCATAATTTCATCCCTTTCCTGTGTCAAGATAGTTTCCTTTACAGAGTTGATAAGTCCCTGAACCCGCTCCCGCTCCGCCTCCAGGGCGGCCAGATGGCTTCGCAGGACGGCCAGGCGGTTGTAGGAGGGATCGTCCAGGATTCGTTTCACCTGGGCCAACTCCACCCCGAGGGCCCGGTAGTACAGGATGTCCTGGAGCCGGTCCACCTCCGCCGGGCCGTAGAGGCGGTAGTTGCCCTCTGTCCGGCCGGAGGGCGTCAGCAGACCGATCTTGTCGTACCAGCGCAGGGCGCGGGTGGTCACCCCCGACAGGCGCGACAGTGCTTGAATGGTGTATTCCATTCCGGTCACCTCCCGAACATCATAGTAACAGTTGACGCTGCGGCAGAGTCAAGGGATCTTTTCAAAAAAATTTGACCATCTTAGACACGCGGCTGTATCATCAAAAATACCCGCCAGTCAGGTGGGACAGAAGACCGCGCTGCTGCATAGAGCAATCCTCTTTTACCGGTCTGCCATAAACACATGTTGACCGCTCGGCCGGTACCCAAGCGGTCAACATTTTGTTTGGACTAGCTGTATGGGCTAACCGTCAGTAACAGCGCCCTTTTATTTTTATTATACCCAACTCCGCCGCTCTGTCAAGTGTGACAGAGCGGTTTTATTCTGCCTCCACAACCTCAAAGGGGAAGGCAAAATAGCCGTCACCGCCCCAATAGTCGAACACCGCCCGGTATTGGCCGGGGCCCAAATCGTAAGCCGCCAGACCGATCTCCCACTCCGTCCGTCCAGACACAAAGAGCAGATTGGCCGGCTCGTTCTCGGAAGGCTGCTTGGGGAGCACATACCACTGGCCGGACCGCTCCACCTCCAAATAGGGCTTGTCGAGTTCCCCCCGAAAGTCTCCCTGCTCCACGACCTGAATGGTAATACTTCTGGTTCCCTCTGGATACTGATGCTGTTCGGTCAGGCAGGCAATGTCCTCGGAGGGCGGGCCGCTGTGCGGGGAGCGGGACAGCCCGCTGCAGCCGTTTACAAGCAGCAGGAGCGCCAGCGCGGCGGCGGCCAGCCCGATCCCGGCCCGTTTATGGATGCTCCTGTTCACCCTTTTTATCCCCCTTTCCGTTCCGCTTGTCCAGCTCCCGCTTGCCAACGATCACGGCCACAACCGCCACTGCGGCCAGAATCACCAGCAGGAAAATGTTGTAGGACGCCCAAATCAGGAAGTTCTGGAAGCCCTGGCCCAGGCCCCGGAAGCTGGCCTGGAAGCCCGCCGCCATCCGCGCGCCCAGGGAGGCGGTCTCACCCACCTCCTGGGTGACCCGGTTCACCTCGTTGAGGTAGATGTTGAAGGTGGCAAAGCCGATGAGGGCGTCGTACCGGTTCAGGGTGGAGGAATACTGCTCGATCTGGTACTCCACATCGCTGAGAGCGTTCTCCAGGGCGATGATATCCTCCATGGTCTCCGCCCGCTCCAGCAGAGCCAGCAGGCGCTCCTGCTTGGTGCGCTGGGTTTTCAGCCGGGCCTCGGTGTCGTAGTACGCCTCGCCTACGTCCTCGCTGGTCTCGTTTATGCTGGTCACATAGCCCAGATCCCCGGCGCTGGTTACAAATTGGCTGTATTTCTCCGCCGGCACCCGGACCGTGTACTCCCCATTGCGGTTGGCGTTGACGTCCCGCCAGCTGCCGCCGTAACGGCTGGACGTCTCAAAGTAGCCGCCGCAGCTGTCCACCAGCTGGTTCAGGGCGGCCTCGCTCTGGTCAAACTGCTCCGTCTGGATGGACAGCTCCGCCCGGCGGATCAGCTTGGCCCGGGTGTTTTGGTAAACGGAACCGCTCTCACCCTCTCCCAGAGGTGTGTCCGGCTCTGCAGGCGCGCCCATGTCCCAATAGTTTTCGCCGCCCCAGCTCTCCTGGAACTCCCCCGAGGACGCGCCGGGGGTGCTGGACGCAGCCATGCTGCCGGCCGTCGCTCCGCCGCCGCATCCCGCCAGCAGCAGGGCCGCCGCCATACACAGGACAAACAGCTTCTGTTTCATAAAAAATCCTCCCTTTCGTTGCGGCTTCTACCCCTATAGACGCAGACCGCTGGGAAAGGTTTCACACTTTTCAAAAAAAATTCATAGGATGGGTAAATTTTTGGAGGTGCATCGCCATGCCCATAATTTATTTATCTCCCAGTACTCAGGACTGGAACCCATACGTCAACGGCGGAACCGAGGAGGAGTGGATGAACCTCCTGGCCGACAAGATGGTCCCCATGCTGGACGCCTCCGGCATCCGGTACAGCCGGAATACCCCGGATATGACCGCCGGATCGTCCATCACCGCCTCCAACGCCGGGAACTACGACCTCCATCTGGCCCTCCACTCCAACGCCGCCGCCGGGGACATGGCGGGCAGGGCCAGAGGGTCCATCGTCTTCTACTACCCTGGCAGCGCCAACGGCCAGCGGGCGGCAGAGCTCATCGCAGATGGCCTGAAGACCATCTACCCCGATCCCAATCTGGTGCGCACCGAGGCCACCACCACTTTGGGGGAGATCGCTCAGGTCACCGCCCCCTCCGTCCTCATCGAGCTGGCCTTCCACGACAATGTGGAGGATGCCAACTGGATCAAAGCCAACCTGGACAGCGCCGCCCGGGTCATCGTGCTGGCCCTGACCGAGTATTTCGGCATCCCCTTCTTCGAGACGGAACACCGCCGCGCCGGGGTGGTAGATGTGGAGTGGGGCAGTCTGAACGTCCGGGCCCGGCCCAACACATCCGCCGCCGTCCTCGCCCAGGCCCCCGACGGGGCCCCCATCACCATCCTCAACACCGCCAACGGCTGGCATCTGGTAAACTACAACGGCACCATCGGCTATGTCAGCGCCGAGTTTGTGACGGTGACCTGAAAGGAGGCTTTTTCGTGGACATCCATGTCGTTCAGCCCGGCGACACCATGTACCGGCTGGCCCAGCAGTACGGCGTCCCCATGGAGCGGCTGATCCAGGACAACCAGCTGGAACAGCCCGCCCAGCTGGTTGTGGGACAGACCATCGTGGTCCAGTACCCCGCGCTGACCCACACGGTCCGGACTGGAGACTCGCTGTATTCCATCGCCCAGATGCACAACACCACCGTGGCCCAGCTGCTGCGGAACAACCCCGCCCTCCAGGGCCGGGACCTGCTCTTCCCCGGTCAAAGCATCGTCGTGCGGTATGACGTCCGGCCCAGCGGCTGTCTCGCCGTAAACGGCTACGCCTACCCCTACATCCAACGGGACCTGCTCCGGTCTATACTCCCCTATCTGTCCCAGCTCACCCCCTTCTCCTACCGCTTTGAAGGGAGCCGCCTGATCCCCCTCCAGGACGAGGCACTGGTCAGCGCCGCCCTCCAGAGCCGCACCGCTCCCCTCCTCTGCCTGGCCAACCTGGACGCCCAGGAGCAGTTTTCCAGCGAGCTGGTCCACCAGCTGCTGTCCAGCGAGATCCAACAGCAGTCCCTCATCGCGGAGCTGATGGAGGCCGTCGACCGCCGGGGCTATCAGGGAATCGACGTGGACTTCGAATACGTCCCGGCGGAGGACGCCAGGGCCTACGCCAGGTTCCTCGCTCAGCTCCGCCAGGCGCTCCGCTCCCGCAGGCTGCCCCTGAGCGCCGCCCTGGCCGCCAAGACCTCCGCCAATCAGCCCGGCCGGCTGTATGAGGGCATCGACTACCATCTGATCGCCCAGGCGGTGGACTTCGCCCTGCTGATGACCTACGACTGGGGCTACCTCAGCGGCCCGCCTATGGCGGTGGCCCCCCTGCCCCAGGTGCGGAAGGTGGTGGAGTACGCCCTTACCGAGTTTTCTCCCGAGCAGCTCTACCTTGGCATCCCTAACTACGGCTACAACTGGCCTCTGCCCTTCCGGGAGGGGAACCGGGCCGTCTCGGTCAACAATGTGGAGGCCGTCCGGCTGGCCTGGAACCGCCACGCCGCCATCCGCTACGACGAGACGGCCCAGGCCCCCTGGCTCCGGTATGTGGATGAACAGGGGGTAGAGCACGAGGTCTGGTTTGAGGACGCCCGGTCCATCCAGGCCAAGCTGAACCTGGCGCTGGAGTACGGCCTGTACGGGGTGGGCTACTGGAACCTGGACCGGCCCTTCCCCCAGAACTGGGTGGTCTTAAATTCCATGGCACAGATCCGCAGCGGGATGTAGCTTTTTCCAGTTTCCCGTGCTATAATAAGTCCGCCAATTTTACAAAAGGAGGACATCCCTATGTCTGTTACCACCGGTTTAAAGGGCCGCGCCGAGACCATTGTCAACGATTCCAACACCGCTCAAGCGGCCTGCTCTGGGGCGCTGCCCGTGTTCGGCACCCCCTTCCTGTGCGCCCTGATGGAAGAGGCTTCCTGGAAATCCATCGCCCCACACCTGGAGGAGGGCCAGGGCACCGTGGGCACCAAGCTGAACGTCAGCCACGACAGCGCCACCCCCGTGGGCATGAAAGTGTGGGCGGAGAGCGAGGTCACCCAGGTGGACGGCAAGCGCATCGTCCTCAAGGTGGCCGCCTACGACGAGAAGGGCCTCATCGGCCAGGGGACCCACGAGCGGTTTATCATCACCAACGACCGCTTCCTGGCTAAGGCCGCCCAAAAACGGGAGGGCTGAGGGATGTCTATCGAAACAGTTCGGGACTACTTCCGTCCTCTGGGCCGGGAGGGGGACATTTTGGAGTTCCCCGTCTCCAGCGCTACGGTGGAGCTGGCCGCCCAGGCGGTGGGGGTGATCCCCGCCCGCATTGCCAAGACCCTGTCCTTTCTGGTGGAAGAGGGCTGCGTCCTCGTTGTGGCCGCCGGAGACGCCAAGATCGACAACAGCAAGTACAAGTCGCTGTTTCACACCAAGGCCAAAATGCTCACCCAGGAGCAGGTGTCCGCCTTCACCGGCCACGCAGTCGGCGGGGTGTGCCCCTTCGCCAACCCGGAGGGGGTACGCACCTATCTGGACGTGTCCCTCCAGCGGTTCGACACCGTCTTCCCCGCCGCCGGGAGCGGGAATTCCGCCATCCAGCTCACCTGTGACGAGCTGGCGGAGTATTCCCACTCCCTGGGCTGGGTGGACGTGTGCAAGGGCTGGCAGGAAACATAAGGTTCACGGGCTTCTCCAGAAATGGAGAAGCCCGTCTTTTACAGCTCCACGCCCCCGGTGGCGATATTTTCTCGAAAAACCCGGTCGTGCTCCACAAAGAGGAGGGTGGGCCGGTACTCCAGCAGCAGCTCCTCAATCTGCATCCGGGAGAACAGGTCGATATAGTTCAGCGGCTCATCCCAGACATACAGGTGGGCGCTCTGGCACAGGCTGGCCGCGATCAGCACCTTTTTCTGCTGTCCGGCGCTGTACTCCCCCATGTCCCGGGAAAAGAGCTCCCTGGAAAAATCCAGCTTGCGCAGGACGGTGAGGAATTGCGTCCGGTCGACCCCCTGTCCCTCCGCCCAGGCGGTCAGGTCCCCCCGCAGGTGGTCTGCTCTCTGAGGCACGTAGGAGATGCTCAGCCCCGACGCCTGCCACAGGGTCCCGATGTGGGGGACCTCCTCCCCCAGAAGCATACGCAGAAGGCTGCTCTTGCCGGAACCGTTGCCTCCGTCCAGACAGAGGCGGTCCCCCTGATCCAGTGTAAAGCAGACCGGCTTGCCAGCCATTCCCGGGTAGGTGACAACCAAATCCCTCCCCTCCAGCAAACGGGCGCTGTGGTAGGTCAGGGGGGTCAGCTTCAGACTGTCCGACCGCTCGATGTCCTTCAGCAGGCCGGACTTCTCCTGGACAGCCCGGTCCGCCCTGCGCTCAATATTCTTCCGCTGCTGCTGGCCCTTTCTGGACTTCTCCCCCAGGTAGGGCCGCAACCCATGTTTGACAATTCCATCTTTGGAGATGCCGGTTTTGGCCCGCTCCACTGCGTCCGCCTTCTGCCTCCGGTCGGCGGCGGCCCGCTCCAGACGCCGGATCTCCCTCTTCAGCTTCTCGTTCCGGGCGGCCTCCCCCCGGTCCCGGTCCTCTTTGTCCCGAAACCAGCTGGAAAATGTTCCCCGCACCAGCTCCGGGCCGGTGGGGTTCAGGGCCAGGATGTGGTCCACACAGCCGTCCAGAAAGGCCCGGTCGTGGGACACCAGCAAAAAGCCCCGATCCAGTCCCCGCAGATAGTCCGCCACCAGCGCCCGGCCGGGACCGTCCAGATGGTTGGTGGGCTCGTCGATCATGGGGTAAGCCCCCTCGTCCAGGAAGAGGACCGCCAGCAGAGCACGGGTCTGCTCCCCGCCGCTGAGGGTGGCGAAAGGCCGGTCCAGGGCCGTCTCCCCCAGCCCAAGCTTGGACAGCTCCCAGCTCAGCCGCCACTCCTCCTCCGGCGGGACGCCCTCCAGCAGGATATCCAGCGTCCTTCGGGAGGGATCAGCCACTGGACGGGGCCAGCGGATGCAGGGCTGCCGGAGGGAGACGGTCCCCTGACCCTCCAGCTCCCCCGCCAGCAGACGGAGAAGGGTGGTCTTCCCCCGGCCATTGCGACCCACCAGGCCCAGCTTCCAGTTGGTATCCAGCTGGAGGTCCAGTCCTTCAAACACAGGGGTGTGGTCCCCGTCGTAGGTGAAATGCAGGTTTTGTATGGTAATTTGAGACATCTTCAGCCCTCCTGTCATGCGCGCGAAAAAGCCGCAAGAGGGTCCTTCCTCTCGCGGCGGCAGAAGGGCGCACTGCACCCAGGATGAGCCGGAAGGGGAAGGCTGCGCGTTTCCTCTCGCGGACCCATGACAGAACGGAGCCGTCACAGCGGCTCTGAACAACGTTTCTGTCACAGAATCAGCAAGTGGCCTTGCGCATCTTCCCGCCTCCCATCTGTTTCTTGCACACATTATAGCAAGGGGCCCTCCCGTTGTCAAGCCCCCGCACAACCTACGTCCGCCGGATGATATCCCGCAGGACGTTCACCGCCCCTTCCCTTGCGCGGCTGCCCCCAGCGCTGCAAAGGAAACGGCATTGTCTCAAGCTGTAAACTTGTTGAAAGACTGACCGCCAACCGCATAGGACCCGGTTGACCGCCCGCTCAGTTTGGTTACGGCAAACCAAGCGGGCTTTGTCAAGTGTCCCGGCCCATTCCCTGAGGGCCGGGACACATTGGTTTATTTGGTGCCAAAGATACGGTCGCCCGCATCGCCCAGGCCGGGGACGATATAGGCGTGCTCGTTCAGCTTCTCGTCCACACCCGCCACGTAGATGTCCACATCGGGGTGGTCCTTCTGGATGCACGCGATGCCCTCGGGGGCGGCCAGGACGTTCATCAGCTTGATGTGCTTGCAGCCGTAGCCCTTGATGAAGGTGATGGCGGCGGAGGCGGAGCCGCCGGTGGCCAGCATGGGGTCCAGGACGATCACGTCCCGCTCTGCGATATCGGCGGGCATCTTGCAGTAATACTCCACCGGGCGGTGGGTCTCCGGGTCCCGGTACAGGCCGATGTGGCCCACCTTGGCGGAGGGGATCATTTTGATGATGCCGTCCACCATGCCCAGACCCGCCCGGAGGATCGGAACAACCGCCAGCTTCTTGCCCGCCAGTGTCTTGAAGGTGCCGGTGGTGATGGGGGTTTTGACCTCGATATCCGCCAGGGGCAGATCCCGGGTGGCCTCATAGCACTCCAGGGCAGCGATCTCCGACACGATCTCCCGGAATTCCTTCACGCCGGTGTTCTCGTCCCGGAGGATGGTCAGCTTGTGCTGCAGCAGCGGGTGGTCCAGGATGTGTACCTTTTCGTTATACATGTTTCTGATCCCCTTCTCTTGTAAATTTTGTGTTCTGCTCGCGCTCCAGCCGCTCCCGCTCCGCCTGGGACAAGCGGTGATAGACGGGAGCCAGCTCCGCTCCGGACACCAGGCCGCCGGTCTTCACCAGCTCCTCCGCGGCCCGGGCGACCCCCCAGGCGCTCTGCATCCGCAGATGGACCGGGGCCAGGGTCATGGGAATTTGCTCATTTAGGGTATTATAACACAGCTGAGCCCCGTCGCCAACGGCTATTTTCAAAAATTGGAATTTTTTCAGCTCCTCTCCCAGCTCCTCCAGGGAGATGGCCCGGTCGGGACTGAGCCGCTCCAGATGATCCCCCCGGGCCAGGAACAGGGCGTTGTACACCTGCTTGCGCCGGGCGTCCATGGCGCAGACGATGAGCCTGTCCTCCATATGGGCCAGGGGCCAGGCCATGGATTCCAGTGTGGAGCAGGGGGCACAGGGCTTTTCCGCCGCCCAGGCCAGACCCTTGGCGGCCGCCACCCCGATGCGCAGCCCGGTGAAGGAACCCGGCCCGGCAGCTACGGCGATCACGTCCACCGCTTCCAGGGGCTGGCCGCAGTTGTCCAGCATGTCGTGGACCATAGGCAGGAGGGTTCGGCTGTGGGTCAGGCCGCTGCACTGGAAGGACTGGGCCGTCAGCGTCCCGTCCCGGCAAAGGGCGGCGGAGCAGGCCGCTGCCGACGACTCCAAGGCTAAAATGTTCACAGCTCCACCCCCTTGATGACGATCACCCGCTGGCCGTCCTGCTCTCCCCGGCTGATCTCCACCGACAGGGCGTCCTCCTCCAGGGCATCGGACACGTTCTCGCTCCACTCCACGGCGCACACACCGCCCCGCTGAAGGTAGTCCTCCCAGCCAATGTCGAACAGCTCCTCGGAGGAGGCCAGGCGGTACATATCGAAGTGGAACAGGGGCAGCCGGCCCCCCTCGTACTCGTTGACGATGGTGAAGGTGGGACTGGTCACCCGGTCCGTCACCCCCAGCCCGCGGGCCAGGCCACGGGTGAAGGCGGTCTTCCCCGCC
>CAJUAW010000086.1 GCA_910584605.1 uncultured Oscillospiraceae bacterium | reverse complement strand
AGATCAAGGAGTGGTTCCTGTTCGTCAAGAAGAGCTGTCTGCCCGTACTGATTCTCTTTGCCGCCATCATTGTGGTGGCCATTGTGGGGCAGATTATCTCCATGCCCGTTTTCCGGGCCTCCGCCTACCGGGAGCTGCTCACCGTTCAGACCGGCGACTTCGCTGCCGACGTGGCCCAAATTTCCTTTGACGAGATCCCCACCCTGGACCGCTCCTCCGCCGAGTTTTTGGGAGACCGGCAGATGGGTACCCTCAGCGACATGGTCAGTCAGTTTGAGTACTCGGGCGACTCCACCCAGATCAACTACCAGGGCCGGCCCGTCCGGGTGGCCCCCATCGCCTACGCAGACCTGATCAAATGGTTCACCAACCGGGGCAATGGCCTGCCCGCCTATGTGGTGGTGGACATGGTCACCCAGCAAGCCACCGTCACCCGGCTCAGCGAGGGGATGAAGTACTCCTTCTCCGAGCCGCTGAACCGGAACATCATGCGCCATCTGCGGTTCAACTACCCCACTATGATGTTCGCCACCCCGGAGTTTGAGATTGACGAGGAGGGCCACCCCTATTGGATTGCCCCCCGGGTGGTCAAGCGCATCGGCCTGTTCGGCGGGGTGGACATCCAGGGGGCCGTGCTGGTAGACGCCGTCACCGGTCAGTGCCAGTACTACGAGGAGGTCCCCAACTGGGTGGACACCCTCTACGTCCCGGAGCTGATTATGCAGCAGTACGACTACTACGGCACCTTGATTCACGGCTTTATCAACTCCATCCTGGGCCAGAAGGATGTGACCCAGACCACCAGCGGCTACAACTACATCGCCATGAACGACGATGTGTATATGTACACCGGCGTCACCTCCGCCAACGCCGACCAGTCCAACCTGGGTTTCCTGCTCACCAACCAGCGCACCAAGGAGACCCACTTCTACACCGCCCCCGGCGCCACCGAGTCCGCCGCCCAGGCCTCGGCTGAGGGCGTGGTCCAGGACCTGAACTACCGGGCCACCTTCCCCCTGCTGCTGAACATCGCTGGGGAGCCCACCTACTTCATCCCCCTGAAGGACGCCGCCAACCTGGTCAAAACCTACGCCATGGTCAACGTGGCCCGGTACGACATTGTGGCCATCGGAGACACCGTCCCGGTCTGTGAGCAAAAGTATATCCAGATGCTTACCGACAAGGGGGTCACACAGACGGAGGACCTGCCTCAGACCGTGGCCATGGGGAAGGTTTCTGATATTAGGACCGCTGTGTTAGACGGCAACTCCTACTACTTCATCCGCCTGGATATCGGGGATGTCTACTACTCCATCTCCGCCGCCCAGAACCGAGACGTGGTCACCCTCAATGAAAAAGACACCGTCTCCATTCAATTCGCCGTTCCCCCCGAGGGTTCCGAGTCCTCCATCCTGGATGGGTATTCTTTAACTATCACCAGACGGGCTCCGATCCCGTATGTACCGGCAGCATAAACAGCAGGACCGTCCGTGTTTCGCGGACGGTCCTCTTTTGCACCAAAAAGGCTCCCTCCTTGTGGGGGAGCTGTCGAGCGCAGCGAGACTGAGGGGGCGTTCTGCTCTCCTCCCCCCCCCCCCCCCTCCGTCACGGCTTCGCCATGCCACCTCCCCCACAGGGGAGGTGGCTTTTCGCGCTCTCAATCAGCCGTTCCTTTTCCCTCCGCCGCAGCCGTTTAATGGCTGCCTCCCGGCGCAGGGCGGCGGCTTTGTCAGGAACCTGTTCCTGATAGACCAGCTCCAGGGGGCCTCTCCCCCGGGTGTACTTGGCCCCCTTTCCGCTGCGGTGGGCGGCGAGACGGCGCTCCACGTCGTCTGAGATACCGGTGTACAGGGTGCCGTCGCCGCAGCGGAGGATGTAGACATACCAGGGCACAGAACATCCCCCCTTTCTCCATAATTCTATCACATTATGTCGGAATTGGAAACAATTCCTTTTTTATCCTGTCAAATTCTCCAAAACAGTTGCCTTTCTCTTCCTTTGGTGGTACAATACAGTGATATTATATGAGCGTCTGCCCCGGCGCTCTTAGATAAAGGAGCCAACGTACATGGACGAAAAGAAAGTAATGCTCTCCGGCATCCAGCCCAGCGGTGACCTGCACCTGGGCAACTACCTGGGCCCTCTGCGCCACTGGCCGGAGATGATCGAGGAATTTGACTGCTACTTCTTCCTGGCCGACCTGCACACCATCACCGTGCGCCAGGACCCAGCCCAGCTGCGCCGCCGGGTGCTGACCCTGCTGGCTCAGTACATCGCCTGCGGCCTGGACCCGGAAAGATGCACCCTGTTCATCCAGTCCCACGTCCCCGCCCACGCCCAGCTGGGCTGGGTGCTGGACTGCTACACCATGTTCGGTGAGCTGTCCCGCATGACCCAGTTCAAGGACAAGGCCGCCAAGCATAAGGACAACATCAACGCCGGCCTGTTCACTTACCCCGCCCTGATGGCGGCGGACATCCTTCTCTATCAGCCCGACTTCGTCCCCGTAGGGGAGGACCAGAAGCAGCATGTGGAGATCTGCCGGGACATCGCCGAGCGGTTCAACGGCATTTACGGCGACGTGTTCAAGGTCCCCGCCCCCCACATCCCCAAAGTGGGAGCCCGGATCATGAGCCTCAACGACCCCACCTCCAAGATGAGCAAGTCCAATCTGGAGGGCTGCGTCATCCTCATGGACAAGCCGGAGGACATCATGCGCAAGTTTAAGCGGGCCATTACCGACAGCGACACTGAGCGCTGCGTCCGCTACGCCCCCCAGGAAAAGCCCGGCGTGTCCAACCTGGTGCAGATCTACGCCACCGTCACTGGCAAGAGCTTTGAGGAGATCGAGGCGGAGTTCGACGGCAAGGGATACGGCGCCTTTAAGCCCGCTGTGGGGGAAGCCGTGGCAGAGACCCTGCGCCCCATCCGGGAGGAGACCGAACGGCTCCTGGCGGACAAAGCCTATCTGGAGAACGTCTACAAGACCGGAGCGGAGAAGGCCAGCTATGTGGCCAACAAAACCTTGCGTAAGGTCTATAAAAAGGTGGGCTTTGTCCCCCGTTAACCCCAAGACAAAAGAGGAACACAACTATGATACAGCTTCCCTCCATCGGGCTGGCCATGGCCGCCCTGCTCGCCGCCGCCCTGGTGGCGCTGATCTTTACCCCCATGGTCCGGGCGCTGGCCTTCCGCGTGGGGGCAGTGGACGTCCCAAAGGACACCCGCCGGATGCACGACCACCCCATCCCCCGCATGGGCGGGCTGGCCATTTTCTTCGGCTTTATGCTCAGCGTCCTCATGTTTCTGCCCCTCACCCCCGAGCTGCGGGGCATGCTGCTGGGCAGTGTGATCATTGTCATGCTGGGGATTCTGGACGACATCTTCGCCCTCCCCGCCCTGCCCAAGTTCTTTGTTCAGATCGGCGCCGCTCTCATCGCTGTTCTGGAGGGCAACCGCATCGACTTTCTGTCCAACCCCAACATCTTCAGCTCGGAGCCCTTTTGGGAGCTGGGCTGGCTGGCCGTCCCCATCACGGTGCTTTGGATCGTGGGCATCACCAACGCCGTCAACCTCATCGACGGCCTGGACGGCCTGGCCTGCGGCGTGTCCACCATCAGCTCCATGACCCTGCTGGTGATTGCCCTCGTCATGAAAGAGCCCGACGTGGCCATCCTGATGGGCGCCCTCTCCGGAGCCTGCATCGGGTTCTTGCCCTACAATCTGAACCCTGCGAAAATTTTTATGGGGGACACCGGTTCCACCTTCCTGGGCTTCATTCTGGCGGTGGTGTCCATTCAGGGACTGTTTAAGTTCTACGCCATCATCTCCTTCGCCGTCCCCTTCCTCATGCTGGGCCTGCCCATCTTCGACACCTGCTTTGCCATCCTGCGCCGGGTGTCTCACGGCCAGTCCCCTATGGCCCCCGACCGGGGACACATCCACCACCGGCTCATCGACATGGGCTTTACGCAGAAACAGGCGGTGGCGGTGCTCTATATCATCAGCGCCATTCTGGGCCTGTCCGCCGTGGTGCTCACCACCATCGGCGTGGTGCGGGCTATGCTCTTCCTGCTGGCCCTGTGCGCCGCCGGCGCCGTGGCAGGCAAGCTCTACCTGGACCGGACCAGCGGCAGCGAGCCCTCCCCTTCCTCCGGGAGCAGCCGGGTGGCCAAGCCCCGGCAGAGCCACCCCATGGAGAGCGGAAACTACTTCGGTGAGGAGGACCAGTCTGACAAATGAAAACCATTAAGGTAATGACCGTCTTCGGCACCCGGCCCGAGGCCATCAAAATGGCCCCCCTGGCCCTGGAGCTGGCCAGGCGGCCTGAATTTGAGGCCGTCTGCTGCGTCACTGCCCAGCATCGGGAGATGCTGGACTCTGTACTGGATATTTTTTCCCTGAAGCCCGACTACGACCTGAACGTGATGGAGCCCCGGCAGACCCTGTCCACCATCACATCCAAGTGCCTCACCGGCATGGACGGGGTGCTGGAAACGGCCCGTCCCGACCTGGTGCTGGTCCATGGGGACACCTCCACCACCTTCGCCGGGGCCCTGGCCGCTTTCTATCACAAGATCCCCGTGGGCCACGTGGAGGCCGGCCTGCGCACCTACGACAAGTGGTCCCCCTTCCCCGAGGAGGTCAACCGGAAGCTGGTGGGGGCCATCGCCGACCTCCACTTCTGCCCCACTGCGGCGAACCGGGACAATCTGGCCCTGGAACATATCACACAGGGGGTCTTCCTGACGGGGAACACCGTGATTGACGCGCTTCAGACAACGGTTCAAACCCAGTTCCGCTTTTCCGAGCCTGTGCTCAACTGCTTAGATTATGTGAATCGGAAGGTGATCCTGGTCACCTGTCACCGGCGGGAGAATTACGGCCAGCCTATGGCGAACATCATGACCGCCCTGCGCCAGGTGGCTGACGCCTTCCCCAATGTGGAGCTGGTCTACCCCGTCCACCTGTCCCCTGTGGTACAGGAGGCGGCCCACAAACATCTGGACCACCATCCCCGCATCCACCTGACCGCCCCTCTGGACGTACGGGAGATGCACAACCTGATGGCCCGGTGCCATCTGGTGATGACCGACTCCGGCGGACTGCAGGAGGAGGCCCCTGCCCTGGGCAAGCCGGTGCTTGTCCTGCGGAAGGAGACGGAGCGCCCCGAGGCGGTGGCCGCCGGGACCGTCCGTCTGGCCGGTGTAGAGCGGGAGCCCATCCTTCAGATGGCCTCCCAGCTGCTGTCCGATCCCGCTGAATATGACAAAATGGCCCACGCCGCCAACCCCTATGGGGACGGACGGGCCTGCCGCCGCATCGCGGACGCCATCGCCTGGCATTTCGGCCTGCGGGAAACTCCGCCGGACCCTTTCGGCCCATTGTGATGTGACCCTTCGGCGGCAAAGGAGGTCGTCTTTTGGAGCAGAAAAACCGGCTTATGATCGTCGCCGCCATTGTAGCTCTTATGGTGGTGGCCATTGTCGCCAGCTTTGGGCGGGTCCTCTTCACCGCCAAAACTCCGGAGGTCATCCTGCCCTCCTCCAGCGCCGGAACGGGGGACCTCTCCGGGACCGGCAGTCAGGAGCAGGACTATCAGCGGGTGGAGGTCACCACTCAAACCGTCACCGGCGTAGTGGCCACCCTGTCCCGCCCCGCCAGCTACTACCGGGAACTGACGGTGGAGACCTTCTGGACCGGGGGCTCCTCCGCCGCCCAGGTCCAGGTGTGGGCGGACAACGGCTGGTCCCACAGCATCCAGACGCTCCCCTCCGGCGTGGTGCGCCATGACCTCACCGGCGAGGACACCGTCTACTACTGGTACGACGGTGCACAGCAGTATGAGACTGCTCCCGCCGACCGAAAATCCTCTGATCTGGCCCAGCACATCCCCACCTATGAGACGGTGCTGGAGCTGGAGCCGGACGAGATCACCGACGCCGGCTACGAGCTGCGGGGGGATCTGCCCTGTATCCTGATCGAGGTCCAGCGGTCCGGCTCCGGCCTGCTCCAGCGGTTCTGGGTCAGCGTAAATAACGGCCTGCTTGTCTCCGCTGAGAGCGAACAGGACGGCCAGCTGGTCTACCGCATGACCGCCTACTCCCCGGTCCAGTCCCCCTGTCCGCCCGACGCCTCCTTCACCCTTCCGGATGGGGAGGTTCTTCACTCCGCTGGTATGTAAGCGGTTCGTCCTTGTTGTCCCCCAGTCCCATGAGCAGGGTCAGCCCCAGCGCAATGACCAGCTCCAGATCGTCCCCCTCCACAAACAGATACAGCATAATGAGCAGCAGCAGGATATCTCCGGTATCCACCTTGTCCAGATGGAAACTCTTCAGCAGGCCGGACAGGCTGGACAGCCCCTCCCTTCCGGACAGCAGATCGGGGATGTGAAAGGATGGGCGCGGCCCGGCTCCGGGCGCAGGGCCGCCGGGACGCTTCGGCGGGGGCTCGATCCGGGCATAGGAGGTATTTTCCGGGATGTAGCGGTTATACACGCTCCCCCTCCTTTCCTCCAAGGGCGCCCAGGGCCGCCCGGACCAACTTGGTCATCCGGGCGATCTGCAGCGCCCGGTCCAGCCGGGCCTGCTTCTCCTCCCGCAGGAAGGGGCGCAGGGCGTTGAGCAGGGCGGCGTTCCGGTCCTCGGTGCCCTGGACCTGCCGGATGACGTCCATCCCGATCTGGATCATCCGGGGGTCGATCTGTCCCAGCACGGAGGACAGATCCGGAGCGGTCTCCTCCGCCACAGGCACATAGGGAGCTTCCTCCCCATCTGGCGGCCCTTCCAGCGCAGGAGCCGTCTCCTGGGCCGGCTGGTCCCCGGACAGGGAGCGGGCCAGGGCCATGATCTGGTTCATAGCCGCCTGGTTGCCCAGGATGGAATTCAGTTTGTCCTCAAATTCCGCCACAGCGCGTCCCTCCCTGTTCCGATCCTTCGGACACGGCCGCCCGTGTCCCTGCTTTAGTTCAGCCCTGCCTGCTTGGCCTGACTGTCAATGCGGTCCACCAACTCGGCCCCCTCCTTGCTGCGCATCAGCTGGTCCATGATGGCCATCAGCTGGGCGGGGTCCCCCGCCGCAGCCGCCTGAGCCGCCTGCTTCACCTGGCCGCTCTGCTGCTGCAGCAGCTCCCTCAGCTTCTGCGCGTCGCTGGACTTGGCCAGCTGGGCGATGGCGTCCCGATTTTTCTTCGACAATTCCATTGCTGCTCCCTCCCTGAATGTTTTTCAAACCGCTTGAACCTCGGTTGACTATTTTAGTATATGCGAAGAAAGGCTCAGGTGACACTGCTTGAAAATTTTAGTCTTCTCTGACTCCCACCGCTCTCTGTCTGGTATGTACGCCGCCATCGAACACCACAAGCCCCAACAGGTCATCCACCTGGGGGACATGATCAGCGACGCGGAAGAGGTGGCGAAGCACTACCCCAAGCTGCCCTTTTGCATGGTCCCCGGCAACTGCGACGGCTGGTTCACCACCGTCCCCCTCAAAAAGCAGATCACCCTGGAGGGACGGTCCATCCTCCTCTCCCACGGACACCGCTGGGACGTCAAAAGCGGCTACGACCAGGCCATTGCCGACGCCCGAGCTGTGGGGGTGGACATCCTTCTCTTCGGGCATACCCATATCCCCCTGTGCCAGCAGTTGGAGGACGGCCTGTGGATGATGAATCCCGGCCCCGCCCGGTCCAGCTATGGGATGATCAAGCTCGGGGATGGACCGATCGCCTGCACCCTGCACAAGGTATAGCTGACAGGAGTTGACCCGCCGTGAAAAAAGTGCTCTACATCCTCTTCCACCGCTCGGTTTTCGTCTCTGTGGCCCTGCTGGCCCAGGTCACCGCGCTGCTGGTGATGGTGTTCTCCTTCTCCGCTTACACCGAAATTTTTTACTGGTGCTGCATCACGCTCAGCGTGGCGGCCGCCGTCGCCATCGTGGGCAGCCGAATGGAGCCGGGCTATAAGATTGCCTGGCTCCTGCTGATTTTGCCGTTCCCGATCTTTGGCGGCGCCTTTTACCTGCTGGTGGGAGGCGGCTACGTCCCGAAGCGGACCCTGAAGCGGATGCAGGGCATGCTGGAAAAATCCTTCACGACTCTGAAGGAGGACTTCAAGTCGGAGGATCTGATCCCTCTGGGGGGAGATGCCGCCGGTCAGGCCAGCTACCTGGAGCGCCGGGCCGCCTGCCCCGCCTACACCAACACCGAGACCGAATACTTTCCCCTGGGGGATGCCGCCTTTCCCCGGATGCTGGAGGAGCTGGAAAAGGCGGAAAAGTATATTTTTCTGGAGTATTTCATCATCCAGCCCGGCGTCTTCTGGGACAGCATCCTGGCCATCCTGGAGCGGAAGGCCGCCCTGGGCGTGGAAGTCCGGGTGATGTACGATGACTTTGGCTGCATGTTCACCCTGCCCCGGGACTACAACGAAACGCTCACCCAAAAGGGCATCCAGTGCCGGGTGTTCAACCGGCTGATGCCGGTGATGTCTCTGCGCATGAACAATCGGGACCACCGCAAGCTGCTCATCATCGACGGCAAGGTGGGCTTTACCGGGGGCATCAATCTGGCGGACGAGTATATCAATGTCCGGAAGCGGTTCGGGCACTGGAAGGACAGCGCCATCCTTCTGGAGGGGGACGCCGTCTGGTCCATGACGGTGATGTTCCTCACCATGTGGGACAACATTGCCAACTGGGAGGAGGACTTTGAGCTCTTCCACCCCCCTGCCGCCCCGGTCCGGCCCTGGACCGGGTACGTCCAGCCCTATACCGACACCCCCCTGGACCGGGAGACAGTGGGACAGGCGGTGTATTTGAACATGATTGCCAAGGCCAAAAACTATATCTATATTACCACTCCCTACCTGGTCATCGACGTTGCCACCAATACCGCCCTGTGCAATGCCGCTAAATCCGGAGTGGATGTGCGCATCATCACCCCCCATATTCCTGACAAGCGGTACGTCTTTGAGGTCACCCGGGCCCACTACCCTCCCCTGCTGGAGGCAGGCGTAAAGATTTACGAGTATACCCCCGGCTTCATCCACGCCAAAAACTTTGTGGTGGATGACCGGTTCGCCACCATAGGCACCGTCAACCTGGACTACCGCAGCCTGTTCCTCCACTTTGAGGACGGCGTTTGGCTGTGCGAGGCCCCCTGCATCCGAGACATTCGCAAGGACTTTGAGACCACGCTGAAAGCCTCTCAGCCCTGCTCTCTGCGCCAGTTCAAGCATCTGAACATCCTCCTGCAGCTCTACCGCAGCATCCTGCGGGTCTTTGCACCGCTGATGTAAGCAAGAGGGATGGATGATGGAACAGACCAAGAAGCTTGCCTATGCCGCATGGGGGACTGCGCTGCGCGAAGAGGCCGCCCGAAGGCGGCCTCTTGTCAACCTCAGCGGCAGCAGCAGCCACTGACGCTGCTGGACGCGCTGCTGGTGGTGGTGATGGTGTTGGGCGGGAAGAACTCGTCCACGGGGAACTGGACCTGACGGAACATATCGCAGGGGTCCTTCTGGCAGCCCTCCTCGCCGCAGCTGCAGTCCTTGGTGGGGATGCAGTAGTCGTAAGCGGGGATGAGCAGCTGGGTATCGCGCTCCATGCGGATGATGGAGAACTGGCCCAGGGTAATGAACATCCGGTGCAGGTCGCCGTTGGTCACCAACTCGTCGCCGAAGCAGGCGGCCACCGCCATGGGGACGTCCACACAGCCGCAGTCGCAGGGGCGGCACTCGCAGACATCCACCAGCTTCAGGCTCAGGATCAGCGGATCCACCGCCTCCACCACTGCGGTGGGGAGATTGGACTGAGGTACGCACTGGACCTGGTTCTCGTTGCTGTCGGAGCTGAAGCTCTTGGAGCCGCTCTCGCTGCCGAAGAGCACGGCTCGCTTGCTGAACATAGCCAGGCCGCAGACCTGGACAGGACGGGCGGCGCCCACAAAGGCGTCGGCGGTGATCCGGTAGAAATACCGCACATCCACCGTATAGAAGCCCCGGTTGAAGGTAACCGGCTCCACGTCAATGTACGCATACAGCAGCTCGGCGGAGCTGGCCTTGATGGACTGAGCCCGGTCAATCACCTCCTGGGAGCAGCGGGTGGGGTATACTCTCAGATCCTCGACGCAGTCCTTATCCCGGCATGAGTCAAAGATTTTTTTCGTGTGTATGCACACGGCCTCCCGGATACTGCGATCGTCGCTGACGGGGCCGGGCACGACCTTTTCTGGCATAGAATTCCCTCCTAGATTTGGATGGTCATGGGCGGGTAAACGCCCATTAGGGGTTTTGCTTACAACTCATCTTATGTGCCCGGCGGCTTTTGGTGCGGAGCGGACGGTTTTTCTCTTGCCCTTTTTCCCCTTTGCGTCTATAATATTGGGTGTTACCTACTGTGAGAAAGGAGTCCCGCCATGCCACCCATCGGATTTATTCAGGATGATCTGGATCTGAAATTGCTGATCCTCTACATTATGGACCGAGCTGCAGGCCCCATCACCTTTCTTCAGCTGTTTGAGCTGGCCCTGTGCGACGCGGGGGTGGATTACTTCTCCCTCAACCAGGCGGTGAATCACATGGTGGCCACCGGCCAGCTCACCTTTGAGGAGGACCGCTACGCCATCACCGACAAGGGCCGGCGCAACAGCCGGATCTGCGAGAGCAGCCTGCCCCCCTCGGTGCGCTGGCACTGTGACCAGAACCTGATCCAGGTCAACGACGCCCTGCGGCGGGAGGCCCAGGTCCGGGTGCAGATCCTGGACAAGGAGGACGGCACCGCCACCCTCTGCCTGACACTGGAGGACGGCTCCTCTCCCCTGTTCCACCTGGCGCTGCTCTCCTCCAGCCGGGAGCAGGCGGAGCGATGGGGACAGGTCTTTCAGGCGGACCCCTCCGCCCTCTATTTGAGCATCATCAAGCTGCTGGACCAGCCAAAGGAGGACCATCATGAGACGCAATGACCGTGCCCAGGACCGAGACTTCGCTCTGTCCCTCATCGACCGCTGCACCCACGGGGTGCTCGCTGTCTCTACCGGGGAGTCCGTCCCCTACTGCCTGCCCCTGTCCCTTGTGCGGGTGGGGGACGATCTCTACTTCCACTGCGCCCGGGAGGGCCGCAAAATCGATCTCCTGCGCCGTTTTCCCCAGGTGTGCGTCACCTTTGTGGGGGACGACCAGCCCGCCTTTGTGCCTCCCGCCATGTACACCACCTATTTCCAGTCCGTGATCGTCACCGGAACGGCCAGCGAGGTGGACAATCCCGCCGAACGGACTGAGGCTCTCCGGGCCCTGTGCCAAAAGCTCACGCCGGAGCATATGGACGGCTTCCTGTCCGCCGCGGAAAAGAGCCTGGCAGTCACCGCCGTATGGAGGGTCCGCATGGAGGACATCTCCGCCAAGGCAAAGCTGAAAACGACCTGAAAAACGCCGCTCCCGTTGGGAGCGGCGTCCTTCGTTTAATGGGAAAACGGACCGGTTTTGCCCAAATAGTCCTCCGTCTCCTGGGGCAGTCCCCGGGAGCGCAGGCCGTAGGCCGTCAGGCGGCTAATCACGCTGTAGATCATGGCGAACACCGGCACCCCCAGCACCATCCCGGCAAAGCCGAACAGTCCGCCAAACAACAGGATGGAAAACAGCACCCAGAAGGAGGCCAGACCGGTGGAGTCGCCCAAAATCTTGGGGCCCAGAATGTTGCCGTCAAACTGCTGAAGGACCAGAATGAAGATGGCGAAATACACCGCCTGAATGGGGCTGGACAGGAAGATCAGCAGTCCGCAGGGGATCGCCCCGATGAAGGGGCCGAAAAAGGGAATGATATTGGTCACACCGATGATGACCGCAATGAGGGCCGGGTAGGGAAACTGGAACAGATTGCAGCAGATCAGACAAATGATGCCAATGATCAGGGAGTCCAGCAGCTTGCCGTTGATAAAGCCGCTCATGATCCTGTAGGCGCTGCGGATCTCCCCCACCAGCAGATCCGCGACGTCGGTGCGGAA
>CAJUAW010000085.1:926-12007 GCA_910584605.1 uncultured Oscillospiraceae bacterium | reverse complement strand
CTGCACCTGGAATGGCACGGACGGTCCCATTTCCGGGGTGGACGTGGCGGAGTCCATGCTGTCCGTCGCCGCCAGCCCCGGCTTCTCCAGCCGGACCGACGAGGCGTTTTTGCAGGGCGTCCAGGACGGCTCGCTCATCGCCGGTGTCAGCGGCGTCTGGAATACGGTGGCCATTCAGGAGGCCTGGGGGGAAAACGCCGGAGCGGTCAAGCTGCCCACCTTTACCTGCGGCGGACAGCAGGTGCAGATGGCCTCGTTCTCCGGCTGTAAGCTCATTGGCGTCAACGCCTATTCGGAGTACCCGGAATGGGCGGTCAGGCTTGCGGAGTGGATCACCAGCGAGGAGAACCAGCGCCTGCGTTTTGAGCGGAGGGGACAGGGTCCCTCCAACAGCGCCGCCGCGGCCTCGGCGGAAGTCCAGAACTCGACGGCCATGGCGGCCCTGCTGGCCCAGGCGGAATTTTCTCAGGTCCAGCGGGTAGGAGGCAACTTCTGGGCTCCGGTGGAGGAATTTGCCGCCAGCATGGCGGACGGGAACCCCTCGGGCGCCTCCCTTCAGGCCCAGCTGGACCGCATGGTAGAGAATGTGACTGCTCGATGATGGAGGGATTGGTATGAAAGGAAAGCTTACGCTGCAGCAGCGTCTGATCCTGCCGGTGGTTCTGCTGGGGCTGATCATGCTGGCGTCCAACCTGCTGGCGGTGTTCGGCATCAATAATGTCCACGCCAATGCCGGAGTCATTGTGGATGAGTACATGGCCAGCGAATCCAGGCTGGCGGAGATTCGCCGGTCGATGATGGACCTGCACCGGCTGGCGCTGTCCCATATCGTGGCGGCGGATCACAACACCATGATCCGGCTGGTGCAGGAGATCAAGGCGGAGGAGGCGGAGCTGGACGGGCAGCTGGCCAGCTACGCGCCCTTTGTGACCGGGGAGGACGAGGCGGTGTACCGCGGCCTGCTGGAGGACTATGACGCCTTCAAGCATGCGCTGGTCCATCTGGTCTGCGCCAGCGCCGACAGCAAGACCCAGGAGGCGTACGCCATGGCCAACGGGGAGGTGGCAGCGCAGAGCGCCGCCGTGGAGTCCGGCATCGACACCCTTTCCGCCTCGGTCAGCGCCCAGGCGGAGGAGGCGCAGAGCCGTCTCTTCATCGTGTATGTCAGCGCACTGGTCATCAGTGCCGCAGCCCTGGCGGTGGGAGTTTTTCTGGTATGGGCGGCGCTGCGGATCATCCGCAGGCATGTGGTCGCCCCCATCCGGAACGCGATGGATACCCTTCAGGACAGCTCGGAGTCGCTCAACCGGGTGGTGGGCAAGATCCGCGGCCGGACCGAGACCTCCTCCGGCAGTGCCCAAAGGCTCTCCGGGCTGACGGAGCAGCTCTCCGGCGCCCTTGGGGAGATTTCTCGGAATACGTCGGCCATCACCACCAGTGCCGGCCGGACCCAGGAGGAGGCCCGGCAGATGACCGACGCCAGTGCCGCGCTCAACCGGTACTCGGTGGAGATGCGGGGCCGCTCTGAGACGATGGAGCAGTCGGCCCGGCAGGAGATGGAGGCGGTACAGGCCCGTACGGAGCAGATTATGTCCGTTCTGAACGAGGCCATTGAGAAGAGCCGGAGCGTGGACCAGATCAGCATTCTGACCCAGGACATCCTCTCAATCTCCTCCTCCACGGACCTCATTGCCATCAACGCCTCCATCGAGGCGGCCCGGGCCGGAGAGGCGGGAAAGGGCTTTGCCATAGTGGCCCAGGAGGTCCGTCATCTGGCGGACGCCTGCGGGGAGGCCGCCGGACACATCAAGGAGGTCAGCGGGATCGTCACCGGTGCGGTCAAGTACCTGGCCTCCAGCGCCCAGGAGCTGGCCGATTACCTGGGGGAGACGATCTCGAAGCAGCTGGCCCAGTCGGTCCAGTCCGGACAGCAGTACCGGGAGGACGCCGCCCACATACAGCGGTCCATGGAGGACTTCCACAGCCAGGCGGACCGGCTCCGGGCCGCAATGGAGGAGATCACCGGCTCTATCTCCGGCATCTCCGGGGCGGTGGACGGCGCGGTGGCGGATGTCACCGGCGTTGCGGACAGCACCCGCATCCTGGTGGAGGACCTGGGCGGCATCGTCAGCGAGATGGACACCAATCAGAAGATTGCGGGCGGACTGCAGCTTCAGGTAGAGGTGTTTGCAAACCTTTAGATGGAACGCCTGCCCGTTTCGCCAGCGTGATCCCCGGAGGTACCCACACAAAAAACTCCGAACATCCCAGGATGTTCGGAGTTTTTGCGCAGTATTACGGGTATGCACGGAAAAAGCACTGGAGCGCGCCGATGAGGTTGGCGTCGTTTTGGAAGGCGCAGGCGACCACCTCCGCCTGGGGCACTGTGTAGGGGCAGCGCCGGTACAGGGCCTGGAGCTGATCGCGGATGGCCTGGAGGAAGGCGGGCTGGGCGCTGATGCCGCCTCCGATGGCGAAGCGCTCCACATCCAGCACGGTCTGCAGGTTGAAAATCTGGACGGCGATCTCCTTTGTGAACCGCTCCAGGCAGTCCAGGGCGTCCGGGTCCCGGCGGGCGACGGCCTCAAACACCTGAACGCCGTCCACCTCTCTGGGGTCCGCCCCGATCCGCTCCGCGTACAGCCTGCACAGATAGGGCGTGCCGCAGCGGGTAC
This sequence comes from uncultured Oscillospiraceae bacterium, assembly GCA_910584605.1. Taxonomy (GTDB): domain Bacteria; phylum Bacillota; class Clostridia; order Oscillospirales; family Oscillospiraceae; genus Lawsonibacter. Next base: position 9,332 of record CAJUAW010000085.1, on the reverse strand, counting down.
CCCAGATGGTATCGGGCCCGGCCATGCTGTCCCGGCTGGTTACGATGTAGGAGACCTCTCCAGCGGAGCAGTGCCTGCCCCGGTGGAGCTTCCGGTCCTTTATGTAGCCGCCGCCAATCATCGTGCCAAAAATCAGGACAAAGCCGTCGTCCACGTCCTGAAGGCTCCCTGCGGCAGACTCCGCCAGGGCGGCGCATTTGGCGTCGTTTTCCATGCAGATCCTCACCGGACAGCGGCGGTACAGGGCCTGGCGCAGGAAGAAGCCGTCGTTGTACCGCAGGGCGCCGCCCATGCGGCAGCAGCCCTGCTCCGGGTCGATGATGCCGGGCATGGCGAGGGCGATGCCGTCCAGGGGGAGCAGGCCGTCGTAGATCTGCCCCAGGGCCTCGATCAGGGACTCCCGGCTGTCCTGGGGGGTGGGGATTTTTCCCCGCTCCAGAAAGCGCATGGCCTCGTCCATGCAGGCGTACTTGGTGAACGTACCGCCGATATCGAGGACCAGCACCCTCATTCGCAGTCCGTCATGGCCTGGACGCCGGTGAGCTTCCGGAAGTCGGCGGCAAAGGCGTCCACCGCGGCGTCGATGGCGGGATTTTTCACCAGCGCCCGGATTATGTCCGGCCCTGCCGTGGCGGCCCCTACGCCATATTTGCACAGCTCCAGCACCTGCTGGGAGTTTTTAAAGCTGGCGGCCAGAATGCTGGCGGACATGCAGTTGTTGGAAAAAATATCCTGGATCTCCTTGGCCACGGCAATGCCGTCAAAGCCCATGTTGTCGATGCGGTTGACGTAGGGGGCCACGTACTCCGCCCCGCACTGGGCGGCCAGAAAGGCCTGCATAGGGGTGTAGACGGCGGTCCCGGTGGTCCGGATGCCCAACTCTCGCAGGGCCTTCATGGCCTTAAAGCCCTGGGGGATGCAGGGGATTTTGACCAGGGTGCGCTCCCCCAGCTCTCCGGTGATCCGCTTGGCGTCCTCCACCATACCGGCGGCCTCCGGGGCTGTTGCCTGAACGTGGAGGCTGGCCTCCGGACCAATGAAGCTCCGGATCTCCCGCAGCACCGCAAAGGGCGGGCGGCCGGTCTTGGCCAGAATGGAGGGGTTGGTGGTCACGCCGTCGATGGGGTAGAACTCGTACAGCTCCCGGATAGCCGCGATGTTGGCGTCATCGATCAGTAATTTCACAGAAAACGCTCCTCTCGTTACAGTTCTTGTTCCGTCCGCGCAATGATGTCGTCCTGGGTCTTTCGGGACAGCACGTTGAAGAAGGCGCTGTAGCCTGCCACCCGGACGATCAGGTCCCGGTGATTCTCCGGGTGGACCTGGGCGTCCAGCAGGGTCTCCCGGGACACTACGTTGAACTGGACGTGGTAGCCGTGGAGCCGGTTGAAGAAGGTGCGCAGCAGGGCGATCAGCTTCTGCTTGTTCTCCTCCTTGGAGAGCATTTGGGGGGTGACCTTCTGGTTCAGCAGCACGCCGCCGGTGATCTCCTCGGTGGGCAGCTTGGACACACTCTTGAAGACGGCGGTGGGGCCGTTTTTGTCGGCGTTGTGGCTGGGGGAGCAGCCCTCGGCCAGAGGTTCCCCTGCCTTCCGGCCGTCGGGGGTGGCCAGGGTGCCCGCCCCCTGGGGGACGTTGGCGGAGATGGAGGAGGTGCCGGCGTAGTACACCCCGCCGATGGGTCCCCGGCCGTAGCGGGTGTTGTGGTACTTCTTCATCTCGTCGATGTAGACGTTGTAGGCGTCCACCACCAGCTGGTCCACGTAGTCGTCGTCGTTGCCGTACTTGGGGGCGCTTTCCAGCAGGGCGCGGATGCGGGCGTTTTCCTCCCCCTGGAAGTCGGCCTGCATGGCCTCCCACAGCCGGGCGGGGGTGACCGCCTTGTCCTCAAAGACCACCTTTTTCATGGCGGCCAGGCTGTCGGCCAGGTTGGCGATGCCCACCTGAAGGTCGCTGATGAAGTCGTAAACCGCGCCGCCCTCCTTCATGTTCAGCCCCCGCTCGATGCAGTCGTCGGTGAGGGCGGAGCAGAGGATGTCGGCGGTGTCCTGCTCCAGCACCATGTCGCAGGTGGCGTCGATGATGGTGCACTGGCGGCACATCTCGCGAATGACCTTGTCCCAGCAGGCCAGCACCTGGTCGAAGCTGGTAAACTCCCGGAAGTGGCCGATGCCCTCACACAGCTTGGTGCCGGAAGCGGGGTCCACGCCGTCGTTCATGGCGATGAGCAGGGCCTTTGGGAAGTTGAGGAAGCTCATGCCGGTGCAGCGGTAGCCCCACTTGCCCGGGACGGCGGTCTCCACGCAGCCGATGGCGGAGTAGTTGTAGGCGTCCTCCGGCTTGACCCCCCTGGCAATGAAACTGGGGATGATGACCTCGTCGTCGTTGAAGGCGGGCATGCCGAAGCCGCAGCGGACCACCTCAATGCACTCCTTCATAAAGTCGTCGGGCAGGTTTTTGTGGTAGCGGACGGTGAGGTTGGGCTGGGTCAGGTGGCACTGAGCCACCGACTTGAGGATCAACCAGCTCATGGGGTTGGTGGCGTCAGTTCCGTCCGCGGTCTGGCCGCCCACGGTGACGTTCTGATACAGCGGCGACCCGGCGGAGAACTGAGTGTGGCTCCAGGAGCGGATCTTGTTGATGGTGTAGGTCTTCAGCCACAGGTTGCACATCAGCTCACAGGCGGCCTCCTCGGTGATGCGCCCGGCCTGCCGGTCGGCCTCGTAATAGGGGTTCAGGTACTGGTCCATCCGTCCGTAGGACAGGGAGTGGCCGTTGGATTCGATCTGGAGCACCAGATGGACCAGCCACAGGGCCTGTACCGCCTCCCGGAAGGACCCGGCGGGTTCATAGGGAGCCTTCCGCAGGGCGGCGGCCATGTCCAGCAGCTCCGCTCTGCGCTCCGCCCCGGCGGAGGCGGCCTGCTCCTCCGCCAGGGCGGCGAAGCGGGCGGCGAAGTCCTTGACGGCCTGGACCACAATAAGGATGGCCCGGTAGAAGTAGCTCTTTTGGATATTTTTGTAGTCGGTCAGGTCCAGAGCGTCCAGCTTCTCCTGGGCCCGGCGCTCATAATCCCGCAGGCCCGCCTTCAGCATCCGGCCGTAGTCCACCGCGCAGTGGGCGTCGCCGCTGGTGATGTTGCCCTCCGACTTGATGATGCCCAGGTCGTAATACAGCTTGGAGTGGGGCGGAAAGGCGGCCAGCCCCCGGTCCAGCAGGGTGTTGTGCGCCCAGAAGGGGGCGATGTCCCGCAGCTTCTGCTTGTTCTCCTCGGTGATGTGGAATACATCGCCGTCCCGGTGCTCGAACTGGTCCAGCTCGTCGATGACCCACTTCATGGCGTACTCGGGGAAGATGGGGGCGCTGCGGTTGGAGCTGGCCTGGTTGCCGGCGATCAGAGTCTGGGGCTCGATGAAGATGGTCATCTGCTCCAGAACCTCCTTCAGCATCAGCGCCCGCTTGAGGGCCAGGGGCTGGTCCTGATGTTCCTGGTAGACCTTTGTGGTGATCAGCGCCCGTTCCACGCAGACCTGGGGCTGGGCGGCCAGCAGCTCCTCCCGGAACTGCTGCATGCGGGGGGTAAGCGTTCCAAAATAGTTGTTCACAATCGGTTCTCCTTTCGTTTGCAACCTATTCTATTTCGTCCATAACTGGATGATACTACAGCGGCGCTTTTTCGTCAATAGGTTTGCTTGAAAAAGGAAAAAATTTTTGTTCGTAAGTTTTTCCTTTACATATAAAATTCTCTGTGGTATACTTTTTTATCATATGGAAAAAAGGTGGCGTGTCCCATGGAAAACCGGACTGGGATTGTGTTCAACATCCAAAAATTCAGCCTTCACGACGGCCCTGGTATCCGCACGGTGGTCTTTCTGAAGGGCTGTCCCCTGCGGTGCAAATGGTGCGCCAATCCGGAGAGCCAGAGTCCGGCCCCCTGCCAGCTGGAAAACGGGATCACCCTGGCCAAGGACCGGCAGGAGATGACCGTGGAGGAGGCGGTAACGATCTGCCTCCAGGACCGGGACTTTTACGAGGAGAGCGGCGGCGGCGTGACCCTGTCCGGGGGCGAGGTCCTGGCCCAGCCCGACTTTGCCGCCGGACTGCTCACCAAGCTGGGGGTGCGGCGCATCCATACGGCCGTTGAGACCACCGGCTATGCCCCGCCGGAGGTCTTTGACCGGGTGGCGGACCGGACCAATCTGCTGCTGTTCGACATCAAGCACTGGGACCCGGACCAGCACAGGGGGGGGACCGGCGTGGACAACCGCCTGATTCTGGACAATCTGGCCCGGGCCATTGCCCGCGGAAAGGAGGTCCTGCCCCGCCTGCCGGTGATCCCCGGCTACAACAACAGTCTGGAGGATGCCGCCGGTTTTGTCCGCCTCCTGGGGGAGGCGGGAGCGGACCGGGTCCAGCTGCTGCCCTTCCACCAGTTTGGGGAGAACAAGTATACGCTTTTGAGCCGGGAATACGCATACCGGGACGTCCCCGCCCTCCACGAGGAGGAGCTGGCGTCATTCCGGCAGGTGTTTTTGGACGCGGGGATCGACGCCTTCTTTTAAGGAGAGGAAACGATGAAACAGGACCGGGAAACGATGATTTTGGAGCTGCTCACTGCGGAGCACCGGCTGGAGGTCTCCGCCCTGGCTGGACGGGTGGGGGTGTCCCAGGTCACCATGCGCAAGGACCTGGACGATCTGGAGCGCCGGGGGCTGGTCATCCGGGAGCACGGCTGCGCCCTTCTGCGCAGCTCCGACGATGTCCAGAGCCGGATCGCCTATCACTACGAGGCCAAGCGCAAGATCGCGGAGCGGGCGGCGGAGCTGGTGGACAACGGGGACACCATCATGATCGAGAGCGGCAGCTGCTGCGCCCTGCTGGCCGACGTGCTGGTCCAGCGGCGGAAGGATTTGACCATTCTCACCAACAGCGCCTTCATTGCCTCCTATATCCGGGGCAAGGGGGCGGTCCAGACGATCCTGCTGGGGGGGATCTACCAGCCGGAGGCCCAGGTCATGGTGGGGCCCATGGTGCGGCTGTGCGCGGAGGGATTCTTTGTCAGCCGCTTCTTCATCGGCGTGGACGGCTGGTCCGCCCGCACCGGCTTTACCAATCAGGACCACATGCGGGCCCAGGCGGTGCGGGATATGGCCGGCCAGGCGGAGCGGGTGGTGGTGCTGACCGAGAGCGAAAAATTCACCCGCCGGGGAGTCGTGCCGCTGAATCTGCCCCAAAGGGAGGGCCAGATTGTGGTGACCAGCCGGACAGTCTCCGAAGAGGTGCTGGCAGCCTTGAAGGAGCAGGGCATTGAGGTGTGTTTGACCGATTGACCGCAGACGAAACAGCCCGTCCCAGACCGTTTTTACGGTTTGGGACGGGCCTTTTTATATGCTGTCTGAGGAGCGGTGTTCCTCCCCCTGCTCCAGCTGCTCCACCTGGCGGGACAGCTCCTTCACCTCCATGCGCAGCAGCAGCATGCGGACGGCTCCCGCCGCGGCGCGGATGGTCAGCGTGATGAGCCAGCAGCACAGGAACCCCAGGAGAAAGCAGAGCTTCACGGCGGCCTGATAGTCCATAGAATCCCTCCTTTGCTACAGAACCTGGTCCACCAGGCCGTAGTCCAGCGCCTCCTGAGCATCCAGGAAGCAGTCCCGCTCCATGTCGGCGGCCAGCTTGTCCCGGGATTGCCCGGTGCGTTCGGCCAGCAGACCGGTGAGGGTCTCGCGGCACTTTTCCAGGTGGCGGGCGTGGATGAGCACATCGCTGGTCTGACCGCCCTGGCCCCCTAGGGGCTGGTGGATCATCACCTCGGCGTGGGGCAGAGCCCTGCGCTTCCCCTTGGCGCCGGCGGCGCTGGACGATCTGGCGGCGGTGATCAAGCTGATCGGGCGGGGATACCATCTATCTTTCTGGGACGTGGGCCAGCCCCTTTCCGCCGGAGAGCCAGATGGCCAGAGAGATTGGTACCAGGAGATCGCCAGATCATTGTATCAGATGGATCTGGATATCGTGTGGATGGAACCCATTGGCTATGTCCATCAGAAGGAGGAGGTATATCCCTACGATATCAGGCGTAACAGTGAGCCGCTGAGTGCGGCCATCTGGTGCGGCGCCATACGCTGCGTGGAACGCCTGCTGCCGGTGAGGGCGGAGGACATCTCCCGGTTTGCCCGAAAGGCCCTGAGCTGGGGGCCTCTGCCGGGGGATGAGGCGCGGCGTCAGGCCGTGGAGGAGATCGTGTGCCGCAAGTACGGCATAGAGCTGGCAGAGCTGCTGACCCCCGGTGACTTCGGAAACAGGAACAGTCCCCTGTTTCTGCTGCCTGCATGCCCGGGGCGACCTGGAGAGCCAGTGCCGCCAGATGCTGGAGAGCCCCAAGGCGGCGGCAATTCTGGCGGCGGAGGACCCGAAGATGGTCCAGGCCTACCTGAAGTGGCGCGCGGAGATGGGTTCGATACGCTGCCTGGAGGCCCTGCTGGAACTGGGCGCCGATCCGAACGGCCTGGACTGCACCACAGGGGGGAACTGGCTGTCGCGGGTGGATGGGATAGGGATGTTTCCCGTCACCCCTCTGGACTGCGCCCAGGTGGCGGAACAGGAGGAGTGCTGCCTTCTGCTGGAGCTGTACGGCGGAGTGACAGTCCAGAGGCTGTGCGGACGGAAAGAATCGAAGATGCCCCGCTCTGATCTGCGGGCGATGATGAATAACGGAGAGGAACTGGTATGATGGGCGGGGTTGCTGTACTCTCTACAGACTCTGAGCAGCTCGGTGAATTGCGGATCGAGCCGGAGAGCTAGATGGACCGGCTGATGCAGGCAGTGGAGTGGGTGTTGAGCCAGGGGAAGGAGGATGCGGATGGCGGTCTGGTGGAGAGGGCCGCCGGCCGGAACCGGGTGGACATTCTGGACATCCTGCTCAGCCGGGGAGGCAATGTCAACCGGCTCGGCTCGGGCAGGTCCCCGCTTGAGGCCGCCATGGAGGGCTGTGCGCACCACAGTGTGGAGCGGCTGCTTCAGGAGCCGGAGCTGGATGTGACATTGACCAAGCGTCTGCTGAACTGCTGGAGCTTGGCGGACTCGGGACGGGTCGGGCTGGACTTCTGCCTCCAGGCGGCGGCGCTACCGCATGGAACGCCGCCGGGCCAGGCCCGTGTGCCTGATGGGTCCGGCGGGGGTGGGCAAGACGGAGATCGTCCGCCAGGTGGCTCAGGACAAGGGGCTGGCCTTTCTGTCCTACTCCATCACCCACCACACCCGACAGTCCATCATCGGCCTGCCGAGGCTGATCCAGGGGACCATGGAGGGGCGCACCGTGTCCATGACCGAGTACACCATGAGCGAAATCATCGCCCAGATCTACCGCACCATGGAGGAGACCAGCCTGCAGGAGGGCATCCTCTTCCTGGATGAGTTCAACTGCGCCTCCGAGTCTCTGCGGCCCATCATGCTCCAGTTGCTGCAGGACAAGTCCTTCGGTCCCCACGCCATCCCGGACGGGTGGATGCTGGTGCTGGCGGGCAACCCCACGGAGTACAACCGGGCGGCCTCCGCCCTGGACCCGGTCACCGCCGGCCGGATGCGGCTGGTCCACATCGTCCCGGACTACCCCGCCTGGCGGGCCTATGCCAAGACTCGGGACATCCATCCGGTGGTGCTGTCCTACCTGGACAACCACAAGGAACACTTCTACATCTGCCAGCGGGAGGAGGACGGTACCGCCCTGGTGACCGCCCGGGGCTGGGAGGACCTGTCCATTATGCTGACCCGCCTGGAGGAGTCGAGCCAGCAGCCAGACCTGGCTCTGATGGCCCAGTACATTCAGGCGGGGGAGGCGGCCCGGAGCTTTTTCAGCTACTACACCCAGTACGCCTCGGTCATTGCCTCCGGCGTCATCCAGCTGGTGCTGGAGGGGTCCCCCAAGTCGCTGGCCGCCATCAAGCAGATGAACTTCCAGCGCAGCTGGTCGCTGGTGTCCGCGCTGCTGCGCCGGGTACAGACCATGGCGGAGGAGGCCGTCTGCCTGGATGACACCGCCGGGGTGGTCCACGGGGTGCTGGCCGGCCTGTCCCAGCAGATGAAGGAGGACCCGGCGCTGGCCGGATACCTGAGCGAGGAGCTGATTGCCCGGAGCGGATCGGTGGAGGACCGCCCCGCTCAGAGCTTCCTGCGGGGGCTGGCGATGGGAGAGGTGAACTCCCTGGCCGGCTGGGAGCAGGTCAAGACGCAGTTTCGGGATCAGGTCCGCGCCCCCCGGATGGAGGCGTACCAGCGGACCGGGAAGGCCATCACCAACATGCTGGCGGTGTGCCGCAAGGCCCTGGCAGGCCAGCCCCATCTGGAATTTTTGTTCCATTTGATCACCGACAGCACCGCGGTACTGCGTATCCTGGTCAGCGACGATTTTCC
>CAJUAW010000085.1:0-916 GCA_910584605.1 uncultured Oscillospiraceae bacterium | reverse complement strand
CCAGTTTAAGGAGCTGCTGACAGACATCTCCTTTGACCCCCAGCAGACCGAGCGGGAGCTGGTGGAGCAGGTGAAGGAGGTCTGGAACGTGAAGGAGGAATTGGAATGAGGATCGATCAAATGCTGGAGGTCGTGCCTCAGCCCGCCGCCGGAGCGGCGGAGGCCCCTGCGCCCACCTGCTGTGCCGTCCATCTTCAGACGCTGCCCGGCATGGACCTGGAGAAGATGGGCTATGTTCCCCTGCTGGACGGCAAGGACCCGGAGCGGCTGCTGCGGTCCTTTCAAGAGGCCCCCCAGTTTTCCCAGGTGCCGCTGGCCAAGCTGTTTCGGGAGCGGCGGGGCTGTCTCCAGGTGATTCTGCTGGCCGAGAGCGGCTACTATGCCCAGCAGGCGGCGCTCTACCTGGCCTCCTTTGCCCAGATCGAGCGGGGAAGGCAGCGGGAGAAGGAGAGGAGCGAGGACAGCTTTTGGGAGAACACCGGGCTGGAGGGACCTGTCTGAGATGGTCGGGCTGGAGGAGGTCAAGCAGACCCGCCGCCGCCTGGCCGCCGCCGCCCTGGAGGATCACCGCCGCCAGCGGGGGCTGAAGGTGGAGCCGGCGTGCCGGAACATGGCCTTCTCCGGCCCGCCGGGGACGGGCAAGAGCGTCACCGCCCGGCTGGCGGCCCGGATTCTGCGGGAGGAGGGCCGGGGGACTGGACGCTTTGTGGAGGCGGGCCGGGAGCAGCTCATCGGGTCCTATCTGGGCCAGACCTCCCCCATGGTCGCGGAGCTGTTCCAGCGGGCCAAGGGCGGCGTGCTGTTTATCGACGAGGCGGGGGCCCTGCTGGACGACGGGCAGGACATCTACGCCGCGGAGGCGGTGAACGCCCTGGTACGCCATATGGAGCTGGGAGATCGGAAGAGCACACGTCTG
>CAJUAW010000084.1 GCA_910584605.1 uncultured Oscillospiraceae bacterium | reverse complement strand
TCCCTACACGACGCTCTTCCGATCTTGGATCAGAGCGAAGCACTGGAAGGAGTTGATGGTGGTGATGACCAGGATGTACAGGGTGGTGGGCAGCATCTGGGCCCACTTCACCTTCCAGAACACCTGGAACTCGGTGGCTCCATCCACCTCAGCGGCCTCGATGAGGGTCTGGTCCACGTTGCCCAGGGCAGAGACATACAGGACGATGGGCTGGCCCACCGAGGTGGTGAACAGGATCAGGATGATACAGCCCAGGGCGAACCGCTCGTCCCCCAGCCAGTTGATCCGGCCCTCGATCAGGCCCAGGCCCTGGGGACCCAGGATGTAGTTGAACACGCCGTAGTAGTTGTGATACATCCAAGCCCACACCACGGTGACCGCCACCGAGCCGGTGACCACCGGCAGGTAGAAGATGCACCGGAAGGCGGACAGGATGGGGCCCTTCATCCGGTAGATGGCGGAGGACACCCACAGAGAGAAGGCGCACACCGCAGGCACGCTGACGATCACGATGACAAAGGTGTTCTTCAGCGCGGCCAGGAAGTCCTTGTCAGCCCACAGGCGGACAAAGTTGCCCAGACCGATGAAATTGCCGAACATGCCCTCGGTGTGCATATTGGCGTCGGTCAGGCTGAGGAGGATGCAGATGATCATGGGGATGACCACAAAGCCAAGGAAGAAGATCAGGCTGGGCAGCATGAACAGATAGCCGGCAATGTTCTCCCGGCGCTGCAGCGCCCGGCTCATAGTGGGTTGCTTTGCCAAGCTCAACACTCCTTTACAACCAAATAAGCGCCCCTCTCCCGCCCTTCACGGGAGAGGGGCGCACAAACCCTTATCTCTTTGAGTTCTGATATGACAGGGACTCAGCCTGCGGCAGCGTTGGCGTTGGCCACGTGTTCGGCTACAGAGGCGGCGATATCGTCGCCCTTGCCCACCTTCTGGAGCATCTCCCACCACTCGGTGCGGGCGCCGGCCCAGCCGGTGGTAATCTGATAGTAGTCGCCCAGGTTGGGGAGGATCACCTTGTTGTAGTCGGTCATGATGGCATTGTCGGCAAAGATGTTGGTCAGATCGGTGCCCTCAGCAGAGGTGCGGGCGGAGAAGAAGTTGGAGATCTTGGCCGCCTCGCCGGTGTGCTCCGAGTCGCACATGTACTTGACAAACTCCTTGGCCGCGTCGATCTTGGCCTGATCGCCGTTGTTGAAGATGCCCAGGCCCCAGATGCCGCCCTGGAGAACGGGGGTGCCGTCGGGGGAGGGGAAGTTCATGCACACGATCTCCTGGCCGTTGATGGTCTTGCCAGGCTCGCCGCCGGCGGCGGCGGGGTCCAGCTGCTGGGCGATGTTCCAGCAGAAGGCCATGTCCAGAATCTCCTGATACATCAGCTTCAGCTCGTCGCCGCCCTCCAGGGAGGCGTCAAAGGCGATGCCCTTCATGCTCTTCAGCTGCTCCAGAGCCTTGATGTTGTTGGGGTCGTCCCAGGTGTACTGGGTGTGCTCCGCGTTGGTGAAGGTGCCGCCGTACAGGTTGTTGACCAGCGCCCGGGTACCCTGGTCGCCGCCCTGGCCCTTGCAGTAGACTGCGGCCACGGTGTCGTTCTTCTTGGCGTAGAGGGCCTCTACTGCCTTGATAAAGCCGTCGGTGGTCCAGGTGTGGGTGTCCAGGTTCAGATACTGGTCGGCGCCGGCCGCCTTAAAGGCGTCCAGGTTAACCGCCATGCAGTGGGCGGTGATGAACATGGGGTACTGATAGATCTTGCCGTCGGGGCTGGTGCAGGCGGCCAGAGCGGCGGCGTTGATCTCGTTGCGGTCAGTGTCGTCGATCATGTCGGACAGGTCCACCATGTAGCCGTTGGCGCCCCAGTTGGCCACCAGACGCTCGGGACCCTCCATGATCAGGTCGGGGGCGTTCTTAGCGGAGATGGCGGTGTTCACCTTGTCGTCACCGTCGGCGTAGGCCAGCCACTCCAGGTTGACCTTGATGCCGGTATCGGCGGTAAACTGGTCGATCAGGGGCTTGACGTTGCTCTCCGTCTGCCAGCCGCCCACGGGGTAAATCCAGGCGGTGATCTCGGTGGCGGCGCCGGAGGGGGCGGGGGTGCTCTGGGCAGGGGCCTGGCTGCCGCTTCCGCTGCCGCTGCCGGACGGGGTGCTCGACGTGCTGTTCTGGCCGCCGCAGGCGGCCAGAGACAGGGCCATGGCCATGGCCAGAACAGCTGCGGCAAGTTTCTTCATCTTCATTGCAGTTCCTCCTTCAATTTCACAAAAAAATAAGTTGCAAGGCCGGGGTCAATGTGTAAATTATACAAGAGCGGGAGCGGTCTGTCAATCGAAATCGAAATAATTTTTTAAAATACGGGAATTTTAGTGGATCTCACAAAAATAATTTCGATTTTTGTGCACTTCGCTTAGGAAAATAGAAAAAAATCACGCTCTTTTGCCTTGACAAACAAGAAATTCCTGTTACTCTTAAGAGAGGATCACACTCCTTCCCCCCGCCACTCAAACATCGAAAGGACGCGACGGACCATGAAAAAACACATCCTCTGCCTGGGCGATTCCAATACCCACGGCTACTGCGCCGACCCCTCCGACTGCGCCGACGGCGGCATCCGCTTCAACGAGGAGGAGCGGTGGACCTGCCTGCTCCAGAAGGCCCTGGGAGAGGAGGTCCTGGTCACCGAAGAGGGCCTGTCCGGCCGGACCACCGTCTTCCCCGACCCCCTCCACGAGACCATGGACGCCCTCACTGTCCTCTACTCCCTGCTGAAGAGCCACGAGGTCATCGACCTGCTCATCATCATGCTGGGCACCAACGACACCAAGGAGCGGCTGGGGGTCAACGCCGCCTGCATCGCCATCGGCATGGAGCGGCTGGTGCGCAAGGCCCAGAGCGTGGACTGCTGGGGCGGCCGCGCCCCCAACATTCTCATCGTCTGCCCGCCCCCCATCCACCCGGAGATGAGCGACCCCGCCATGGGCCGGGGCTGCGACGTGAAGGCCCGGGAGCTGTCCCCATACTACCGGAAAACTGCCGAACTGGTGGGGGCCCATTTCATCGACGCCGCCCAGTGCGAGTTCAACCAGACCGACCACATGCACCTGACCCGGAGGGGCCACGCCCAGCTGGCCCAGCTGCTGGCCCAGGCCGTCCCCGGCCTGCTGGCGTAAGGAGGGATTGGTTTGGGACTCTTTGACCGGTTCAGGCGCAAGCCGGAACCCGCCCCCCGGCAGCCGGAGGGGGCCGTCCCCGGCCTCGCCCCGGAGGCGGACACCAAGGCGGTCATCCTGCTGGGGAGGGACATCGGCCTGGACGCCGTGTCCCAGGCGGTGGTGGAGCGGTTCGGCCCCCAGGCGCTGGCCGCCTCCGACCCCAGCGCCCCCAACGTCCCCGCTGTGACGGTCCGGCTGGATGGGGTGGACTTCTTCTGCAGCTATCTGGCAATGCCCCACCCGCCCCAGGTCTATGACCTCGCCTCCCTCCCGGAGGGGCTGTTTACCCCCGAGGAGCGGCAGGAGCTGCTGGCCCACAAGTGCTTCCTGGTGCTGGCCCAGCAGGGCGGCGGGACCTCGCTGGCGGAGAAGCGGAGCATCTGCCGCCTGTTCACCCGGCTGGCCGGGACTCTGCTGGAGCTGGACGGGGCGGCGGGCCTCTTCCTGGCGGAGGCCGAGCTGCTGATCAGCCGCCGCCTCTACCTTCAGCACGCCGCCATCCTGGAGCGGAACTGGGAGGACCCGGAGTATTTCCCCGCCCCTCTGTGGATCGCCATCCGCAGCGGCCAGAAGGGGGACCAGCCCCTGACGGGCACCTGGGGGCTGAAGCAGTTCGGCTTTCTGGAGCTGTGGTTTCTGGGGGCCAAGTCCCCCTGGCCGGAGCTCCACGAAAAGCTGTACCTCATGTCCATCTTCCAGATCACCGGGCGGGAGCTGTACCGGAATATGGACACCATCGCCTTCACCCCCGGCGACCCCTCCGTCTTCAAGGAGCTGAACGGCGCGCTGTTCATCGTGGGCGGCGGCGTCTGACAAAAAAACAAGTCTGCCAGCGGCAGACTTGTTTTTTTATTCCTCCGGCTCCTCCCGCTCCTCTGCGGCCAGCTCCGGAGAATACTTGCAAAAGATCCGTTCGGTGAACAGGGAGGCCAGCAGCATCCCCACCGAGGGCAGAAACACCACCGGCCACCACCGGTTCAGGCAGAAAACCGCGCTCTGGCCGGTCAGCAGCACCAGGATCACCGTGCTGGGCAGATGGGCGGCGGTCAGCTGAAAGGCGGTGCGGAACAGGTCCCGCACCCCGTACTCAAACCGTCCCAGCAGGGGGAACAGCCAGCACACCACCCCCGCCGGGAGGACCAGGGCGAAGTAGTAGGCCACATACAGGATGTAGGCCATCCCCCCCAGACGGGTCCCGTACCAGCAGACGATCCGGTAGCCCCCCAGCAGCAGCAGAAACAGGGGGATGACGGTCAGCGTCGCCCTCAGTCCCACGGCGAAATTGGCCCGGAAGGAGCGCAGATACCCCCCGAATGCGCCGCTCTCCCGCCGCCGGACGTACCGGACCACGGCGTAATACAGCGCCGCCGTGGCCGGGCCGATGGTCACCACCGGCAGACACAGGGCGATCCACAGCACCGACAGCCCCACCACGTCCACCAGAGTGCTCAGCCAGGCCCATATTCCCTTTTCCGGGTTAAAAAACTCGCCCACAGCCCCACCTCACACGCATTTCTGGGTCAGCGCCTTGCCCACCGACTGGCGGTTGCGCTCCGCCTGCTCCGGGTCCCGGCGGACAAACTCGCTGAGCAGCACCTCCACCACATACAGCTGGGCGATGAGGGCCGCCGAGGAGCCGAACTGGAAGGGCTGCTCGTTGGGTCCGCACAGCAGGACTGTGTCGGCGTAGGCGCTGGCCGGGGAGTTGAGGTAGCGGGTCACCAGGATCAGCCTGGCGCCCCGGCTGCGGATCACCTCCGCCGCCTCCAGCACCTCGTGGGTGGCCCCGGAGTAGGAGAAGTAGAGGACCACATCCTCCCGGCCCAGGGTGGACAGCGCCACCGTCTGCATGTGGGAGTCCTGGATGGTCTTGAACTTGGGGGAGGTGGTGGAGAACTGGGCCCAGGCCGCCAGGGCCACCACCGAGTGGTTGCCCTGGCCCAGGCAGAGCACCTGGCCCGCCCCCCGCAGCAGGTCCACCGCACGGGTGACCGCCTTCTCCGCCAGCATGTGGTAGGCGTTGTTCAGCTCCTCCTGCACCGTGTGGAGCACCTTGCCCATAACCAGGCCGGGGGTGTCCTCCGGAAGGATCTCCCCCGACAGCCGGTCTTTGCTGTCCCCGGCGGACAGGGCCGCCCGGGCCAGCTCCAGCTTGAAGTCGTTGAAACCGGCCAGCTTCAGCTTCCGGCAGAACAGGGACACCGTGGACACCGCCACCTCACACTCCGCGCTCAGGTCGGTGATGCTGATGTACTGGGTCTCCTTCTGGTGTTCCAGCACATAGTCCACGATCTTCCGCTCCGACCGGGTAAAGCTGTCATACTCCTGCAGCATCTGGGCCAGGATGTTTTTCTCCACATCGCACCTCCAGTCAGGGCCCGCTCAGGGCCGCGCCAAAATCTCGTCGATCATGCCGTCCACCAGGATCATGCTCCGGGGCATGTGGAAGGGGCCCTTGAAGGTGCTCCCCTTGGTGGAGGGCATGGTGGGCTGGCCGTCCCGGCGGAGGTAGCCGTACCACTCGCCGTACTCCGGATCAGCGAAGTGGGCTTTGCAGTAGTCCACCGTCTTGTAAAACCAGTCCAGATATTTCTCCTCTCCGGTGTCCCGGTAGAGCATCATGGAGGCGATGAGGATCTCGTTGTGGGGCCACCACAGCTTCATGTCGTGCTCGTAGGCCTCCGGAGGCTTGCCCAGGCAGTCGGTGAAGTAGAGCAGCCCGCCGTACTCCTTGTCCCAGCCGGCCTCGATGGCCCAGTCGAACATCTGGGCCGCCTTCCTGACCAGCTGCTGATCCCCGGTGCGCCGGGCGTGCTCCAGCAGGAACCACACCCCCTCGATGTCGTGGCCGGGGTTGACGGTGCGGCCCTCGGTGTAGTACAGCCGGGGGGTTCCGTCCACGTCCACGTTTTCCAGGGTACACTTCAGCTCGGGCTTCACGTGGTACTGAAATATGTCGTCCACGCACTGCTGGGCCCGCTCCTCATAGAGGGCCCTCCGCTCCGGGTCGGTGCGCAGCATCACGCTGGTGACGTTGAGGATGATCATAGGGGTGCCGAAGGCCCGGCCGGACCGGGTCTCCGGGATGGTCTTGGGGCCCAGGCCCACCGGGTCGGGCCGGCCCTGGCTCAAGTCCCAGTACAGGTCGTAGCACTGGCGGGCCCGGTCCAGCCGGGCCTTGTCCCCGGTGACGCCGTAATACTCCGCGTTGGCGATGGCGCAGAAGGCTTCGGAGAAGTAGTACCGCCGCTGGCGCAGAGGCTCGCCCCCGGCGGTGACGGTGAAGTACATCCGGTCGCCGCAGGCGTGGTTGAAGCAGTGGGCCTCCATAAAGTCCAGGCAGCTCTTCGACGCGTCCAGCCACTCCTGCTTCACGCCGTAGCTGTGGCACAGAAAGGCGAAGATCCAGCCGCACCGGCCCTGCATCCACACGCTCTTGTCGGTGGAGTAGATCTCACCCTTCCGGTCCAGGCAGGTGTACACCCCGCCGTGCTCCTTGTCCATGCCGTGCTCCAGCCAGAAGCGGGCGGAGCGGTCCAGCTCCTCCTTGATCCAGGACTGAGTGTCCCGCAATGTTTGACGGTCCATGGTGTCCCTCTTTTCTTATTTGATTTCCGGCAGGCTGGCCGCCGCCATGGACTGGCCCACCCGGCGGAATTTCTCGTCGGGCAGCTCCGGGACCATGCGTTCCAGCACCTCGGGGTACTCGTCGGCCAGCACCTTTTTGGCGGTGTCCAGGATCAGGTCGCCCCCCTTGCCGCTCATCACCCGGCCCAGCAGCAGCACGTGGCGGCAGCCGTAGAGCTCGTGGTAATAGGCCAGGGTGTGCCCCAGGTAGACGCCGATGGACTCATAGACCTGAGCGGCCCGGGGGTCGTCCTGGGCCATCAGGGCCTGGACGGCCTTCAGCTTCTCGGCGGGGGAGGCGTTCTCGTCCAGCTGGATGCCCGCCCGGGGGGCCAGCTTGATGACGCCGTCCTGGGAGAAATACTTCACGCCGCAGCCGATGTCGCCGGACCACTCGTCCCGCATGGCGTCGGGGTTGGCGTCCACGGGGACGAAGGCCAGCTCGTTGAGCCAGCCGGTGATGCGGCCCTCCTCGTCCACGTAGCCCACCGCCTCGCTGGTGCCCATGGCGATGCCCAGCACGCTGTTGTCGTTCAGGCTCATGGACCCGGCCAGGGCGGAGACGTCCCCGTCGTTGATGACGCAGTAGGGCACGTCGCCAAAGGTGTCGCGGATGGCGCGGATATAGATATCCTTCACCTTTTCGTCGTAAATCTCCTTGGGGACCTGCAGAAACAGGGAGGCGTTCATGGTCCGGTTGTTGATAAACACTCCGGCGGAGGACACCCCCACCGCGTCCACCCGGGGCATGTGCCCGGCGGCGGACTTAAGGGCGGCCACGATGCCGTCGTAGTGGTAGTCGGGGTCGGAGTTGATTTTCGGGAACCAGACCACCTCCTCGGAGTAGACGGTCTCCCCGTCGATGACGGCGGACACCTTCCGGTCAGAGCCGCCGGCGTCGAAGCCGATGCGGCAGCCCCCCAGATGGCCGCCGATGGCCTTGGGGGCGTCCTTGGCGGCGGGGATCTGGTCCACCAGCACCACCTCGAAGGGGTGCTCGAAGACGCTGGCCATGTAGTCCCAGTCGAACTCCTGCCGACCCTTGGCGCAGTAGACCGACTTCAGGTAGTCGCACACCCCCTCGTCGCCGCTGACATACACCTTGAAGCCGCCCTTCATCCACAGGATGGTCTTCACGATTCGCTCGATATAGTAGTGGTCGGCCTCTGCCATCTCGGGGGTGCCGTGGATAAAGGTGTGACAGGCAGCCATCTGGCCGTCGGCCCGCTCCACAGCGATGCCCACCGGCTTGCTCGCCTCCGCCAGGAAGGCGCGGTTAAAGCGCATCAGGGGAATAAACTCCGGGTCCAGAGCTGGGACATGCTTCAGCTCCACGTGGATGCCAAATCGATTCATAATGATTCTCCTTTGATCCGGTCGAATTTATAGTAGGGAGGTGATCGCTGCGGCCTTGCAGCATAAGATTGTATCACAGATTTGTGCAACGTGCAATCCCTGCCTGGAGAATCCGGGTCAAATACGTACGTTTTTTATAAATGTGCGGAAGAAAATTCAGGCGTTCGGGAGGACATACCGGCCGGAGCCTCCAAGAGGCTCCGGCCAAGGGCGTCAGGCGAACACCCCCACCGACTGCAGCAGCAGGATAAACAGCAGCACCGGAGCCACTGCCTTGATCATCACCACGTACAGCCTTTTGCGGGGGAAGGCGCAGCGGCCCTGGGTCACCTCGTCGATGATGACCTGGGGTTTCACCACCCAGCCGATGAGCACGCAGGTCAGCAGGGCGATCAGGGGCATGATGCAGTTGTTGCTGGCGTAGTCCAGCAGGTCCAGGATCTGGCCCACCGTCCCGTTGGGCAGCGCCGCCTCAAAGTAGAGCAGGTTGTAGCCCAGGCAGACGATGATCCCGCCCGCCATGGCGTAGGCCGAGACAAAGGTGGCCGCCCTTCTCCGGGAGACGTGGAAGGCGTCCATCAGGCTGGAGGTGATGGCCTCCATCACCGACACGGCGGAGGTCACCGCCGCAAAGGCGGTCATCAGGAAGAAGGCCGCGCCGATGAGGTGGCCCGCGCCCCCCATGGCGGCGAAGACTCTGGGCAGGGAGACGAACATCAGCCCCGGCCCGGCGGACATCCCCTCCGCCCCCATGAAGGTGTACACCGCGGGGATGATCATCATCCCCGCCAGCAGGGCCACCACCGTGTCGAAGATCTCAATCTGGTTGATGGAGCGCATCAGGTTGGTCTCCTTGGTAGCGTAGGAGCCGTAGGCCACCATAATCCCCATGGACACGCTGATCGAGAAGAACATCTGCCCCATGGCGTCCATGATGATGGTCAGAAAGCGGGAGAAGGTCATTCCGGAGAAGTCGGGCACCAGATAGACCGCCAGCCCCTGCAGGCCGGTGCGGGTCACGCCGTCCTCGCCGGTGTTGGCCAGCGTCAGAGAGAAGCAGGCGATACCCACCACCAGCGCAACGAGCACCGGCATCAGGATCCGGTTGTACTTCTCGATCCCCTTGTTCACGCCGCTGTACACCACAAAGGCGGTGGCCGCAAAGAACAGCAGCATCCAGAAAATGGGCTGCCCCACCTCGGTGATGTAGCCGGTGAAGTACCCGTCCTCCGCGGCGGAGAAGCCGTTCCCGGTGCAGAACAGGAACAGGTATTTGAACACCCAGCCGCCGATGGAGCAGTAGTAAGGCAGGATCAGGGTGGGCACCAGGCAGGCCAGCGCCCCCAGAAAGCCCCAGTTCTTGTGGAGCCTGCCGTAGGCCGTCAGGGGGCTCTGGGCGGTCTTCCGGCCGATGGCGATCTCGGTGGTGAGCAGGGCAAAGCCAAAGGTCAGGGCCAGAACGATGTAGCACAGGATAAACACCCCGCCGCCGTCCTTGGCGGCCAGATAGGGAAAGCGCCAGATGTTGCCCAGTCCCACGGCGCTGCCCGCCGCCGCCATGATAAAGCCGACGGAGGTGGAAAAGCTGCTTCGCACGTTCTTGTGTTCCATGTTGATCGATACTCCCTCTGTAATCCCAGATTGAAGCTTTATTATAAAGGAAAATCCCCCTTGATACAACAAAGAAATGCTCCGGCCGTGGAAATTATTGCAAAATTGCCAGGGTTTTCCCCGTTCCGGCCGGTCCGCTCCCCATTTTGACCAACCATTCCCCAGTAAAACGCCCGCCGGAGCTGCTCCGGCGGGCGTTTTTTATGATATGTGAACCGTCCGAGACGGGGATCTTTGGTCTGCCGCGCCGGAGCGGACGCCCACAGGGCGGCAGTGAAGGGGCGCTTGCCTCGCGCCGGGAGGTTGGGAAAATATGTCCAGCGGTTCGCGCGTCCGGCTGGGCCGTGGGACGACGGCTGCCATCCCGGGAGGAAATCAGATCAATCCCTTGATCTGCTCACAGGATACCACACCCTCCCCCGTCAATCTTCACCAGAGTTGGAACTTTCTATGAAGAATGTGTAAATAACGGCCGGCCCAGCCGCAGACTGCCGCCGGGCCGGCCCTCCGGGCTGGCTACATGTCGTGCCCCTCCCGCTTCATCCGCATCTCCAGCGGATCGGCCATGGGGTCCTGGGCGTTGGTGGCCGTGTCGGTCCGGTTCTGACCGGCGATGGGGGCGGAGCCCCGCAGGTCCCGGCGGACCTCCCGGCGCTGTTTGTCCTTGGGCTTGCTCATATGATCGACCTCCTGGGTTGAGATGCCTGTAGCATGCCCCGTCCGGCGGGCTTTTATCCCCGCGCCACCGCCTCGGCCACCCGGATGCCGTCCACAGCGGCGGAGACGATCCCCCCGGCGTAGCCCGCCCCCTCGCCGCAGGGGTACAGCCCCCGGAGGGCGGACTGGAAGTCCTCCCCCCGCAGGATGCGCACCGGGGAGGAGGACCGGGTCTCCACCCCCGTCAGCACCCCGTCCGGAGCGGCGAAGCCCCGGAGCTTCCGGTCCAGCAGGGGCAGAGCGTCCCGCAGGGTGTCCGTCACATAGCCGGGCAGGCAGGGGGACAGGTCCGTCCAGGTCACGCCGGGGCGGTAGGTGGGCTCCACCGCCCCCGGCCCCTCAGAGGGCTGTTTCCGCAAAAAATCCTCCACCCGCTGGACCGGGGCCCGGAAGCCGCCGCCCCCCAGCCGGAAGGCCGCCCGCTCCCACTGCTCCTGGAACCGGACCCCGGCCAGCACGTCCGCTCCGGGAAAATCCTCCGGCCCCACCCCCACCAGCAGGCCGCCGTTGATGGTTTTCCCGTCCCGGGCCCGGCAGCTCATGCCGTTGGTGACCACGCCCCCCGCCTCCGAGGCCGCCGCCACCACCTGTCCCCCTGGACAGACGCAGAAGGTGAAGGCCGACCGGCCGCCGGGCAGGTGGCAGGCCAGCTTGTAGTCGGAGGGAGGCAGCCGCTCCCAGGCGGGGCCGTACTGGCTCAGGCTGATCTTCCGCTGTTCGTGCTCGATGCGCACGCCTATGGCGAACTGTTTCCGCTCCATGGGCGCCCCCGCCTCTTGGAGCATGGCGAAGGTGTCCCGTGCGGAGTGACCGGGAGCCAGGATCAGGGTGTCCGCCTTCAGCAGGCAGCGGCCCTGGGGGCTCTCCGCCTCCACCCCCGCCAGCGCCCCGGCGGAGAGGGTCAGCCCGGTGAGCCGGTGGCCAAAGCGCACGTCACAGCCCAGAGCAATCAGCTCCTTGCGGATGGTCTTCACCACCTCCCGGAGGACGTCGGTGCCGATGTGGGGCTTGTGGGAGTATTTCACGTCAGCGGGAGCCCCCGCCTCCACCAGCACATCCAGCACGGCGGAGATCCGGGGGTCGTGGGTGCCGGTGGTCAGCTTGCCGTCGGAGAAGGTGCCCGCGCCCCCCTCGCCAAACTGGACATTGGACCCCTCGTCCAGCCCCCCGGAGGCCCAAAAATCCTTCACGTCCAGGGCCCGACGGTCCACGTCCTGCCCCCGCTCCAGGATCACGCAGGGGAAGCCGTTCCGGGCCAGGAACAGGGCGGCGAACAGTCCCGCCGGCCCCATCCCCACCACCACCGGGGGGAGGGACGACCTGCGTCCCCCTGCCGGGAAGGCGTAGGGCGTCCGCGCCGCCAGGGTGACGTTCCGGCCGGGGGCGGACCTCAGCACCGCCCCCTCATCGGGCAGGTCCACCTCCACGGTGTACACATAGTGGACGCTGTCCTTTTTCCGGGCGTCAATGGACTGCCGGACGATCTCAGATCGGAAGAGCACACGTCTGA
>CAJUAW010000083.1:6823-12157 GCA_910584605.1 uncultured Oscillospiraceae bacterium | reverse complement strand
TGGTGTTCACCGCCTTCTCCGGCAGCCACCAGGACGCCATCAACAAGGGCGTGCAGTATATGAAGACCTCGGGCACCGAGTACTGGGAGATCCCCTACCTGCCCATCGACCCCGCCGACGTGGGCCGGGAGTACGAGCCCATCATCCGCATCAACTCCCAGTCGGGCAAAGGGGGGGCCGCCTATATCATGGAGCACGACTTCGGCTTCGACCTGCCCAAGGCCATGCACCCGGAATTTGGACATATCGTCCAGGTGGAGACCGACAAGGTGGGCAAGGAGATCGCCCCGGAGCGGATCAGCCAGCTGTTCCACCAGGAGTATATCGACGTGAAGGAGCCCTACCAGATGCTGAAGCACTCCTTCCACGAGACCATCGACGGGGAGGGGCACTCCCACGTGGCCTTCCAGGGTACTTTGCGGCACACCGACACCGTGTTTGAGGTCTCCGGCCAGGGCAACGGCCCCATCGACGCCTTCTTCAACGCCATCAAGGGGGAGAAGATTGACCGCTTCTCCTTCCTGGACTACTCCTCCCACGCCATTACCGACGGCTCCGATTCCCAGGGCGTGGCCTATATCCTCCTCCAGGACAAGCGCACCGGAAAGCAGTACTGGGGCGTGGGCCTCAGCCACAACATCAACCTGGCCCCCCTCCGGGCCATCCTGGCCGCCATCAACCGGGCCAAGAGAGCATAACATCAACAGCCCCCTGACATAAATGCGTCAGGGGGCTGTATCGTCCTCATCGGAAAGAACCACGATATTGGGTTCCTCGCTGGCAATATACAGTTCCTCGCATTTCCGCTGGGCGGCAATCAACAGATTGACCGCCTCCTCGCTGGCCTTGAACAGGGTCAGATACATCGTTTTATAGTCTGGCATTGAAGTCACCTCTCACCCATTTTAGAACAATTTATTCAAAACGTCAATAGAACAAATCATTCTATCATATGCTGTAACCGGGTGATTACAGTGACACGATACCGTAGGATACGGGATTTGCGAGAGGACCACGATCTGACGCAAACCGAGGTTGGCGCCGCAATCAACGTTCCGCAGCGGACCTATGCCTACTACGAAACCGGACAGCGGATGGTGCCGCCTTGGGTCCTGTGCGCACTGGCTGACTTCTACCAAGTCAGCGTGGACTATATCCTGGAACGCACCGATCAAACATAAGCGCATCCCCGCCTAACCGGACGGGGATGCGTGTATTTATTTGGCTTTCAGCATCCGGCTGGCGTTCAGGATGGCCAGCACAGACACTCCCACGTCGGCAAAGACGGCGGCCCACATGTTGGCGTGGCCCAAGGCGGACAGCACCAGCACCAGCAGCTTCACCCCCAGGGCGAAGACCACGTTCTGCCGCACGATGGATAACGTCTTCCGTGCGATGCGCACCGCCACCGGGAGCTTCAGCAGGTCGTCGTCCATCAGGACGATGTCCGCCGCCTCAATGGCCGCGTCGGACCCCAGAGCGCCCATCGCCACCCCGATATCCGCCCGGGAGAGGACGGGCGCGTCGTTGATGCCGTCCCCCACGAAGACCAGATTCTCCCTGGGACCCTTGTCCCGCAGCAGATCCTCCACCCGCTCCACCTTGCCGGCGGGGAGGAGCTGGGCGTAGAACTGATCCAGCCCCAGCTCCTGAGCCACGGCCTGGGCCGCGCCCTGAGCGTCGCCGGTGAGCATGACGGTCTGCCGCACTCCCGCCGCCTTCAGCTCCGCCACCGCCTGGGCGGAGGTGGCCTTGGGCTGGTCGGCAATGACCAGATGCCCGGCGTATTGGCCGTCCACCGCCACGTGGATGATGGTGCCGGGATGGTCGTGGCCGGCGGGGACGGAAATGTTCTCCCGGTCCATCAGCTTCCCGTTGCCCGCCAGCACCAGACGGCCGTCCACCACCGCCCGGACGCCGTGTCCGGCGATCTCCTCCACATCCACGGCCCGCCCCTGATCCGGGGTTCCGCCCCAGGCGGTTACGATGGACCGGGAGATGGGGTGGGTGGAGCTCTGCTCCGCCAAGGCGGCCAGCTCCAGCAGCTCCTTCTCCTCCATCCCCTCCGAGTGGACGGCTGTGACGGCAAACCGGCCCTGCGTGAGGGTACCCGTCTTGTCAAAGACCACCACGCCCGCCTGGGCCAGGGCCTCCAGGTAGTTGCTCCCCTTCACCAGGATGCCCTGCTTGGAGGCCCCGCCGATCCCGCCGAAAAAGCTGAGAGGGATGGAGATCACCAGGGCGCAGGGGCAGGACACCACCAGGAAGTTCAGGGCCCGGGGCACCCAGGTACCCCACTGGCCGTCCAGCAGCGAGGGGATCACCGCCAGGGCCAGGGCGGCAAAGACCACGATGGGGGTGTAGTACCGGGCGAATTTGGTGATAAAGTGCTCCGCCTGGGCCTTTTTCTCGCTGGAATTCTCCACCAGGTCCAGGATTCGGGTGACGGTAGACTCCCCAAAGGGCTTGCTTACCCGCACATGGAGCAGGCCGGTGAGGTTGACGCAGCCCGAGATCACCTCGTCCCCGGCAGACACGTCCCGGGGCAGGGACTCGCCGGTGAGGGCGGCGGTGTCCAGGGCGGAGGTCCCCTCCAGGACGGTCCCGTCCAGGGGCACCCGCTCCCCCGCCTTGATGACAATCACATCCCCTACAGCCACCTCGTCAGGGTCCACCTGACAGAGCTGGCCGTCCTTTTCTATGTTGGCGTAGTCGGGGCGGATGTCCATCAGGGCCGAGATGGACTGCCGGGACCGGGAGACAGCCACATTCTGGAACAGCTCCCCCACCTGGTAGAACAGCATCACCGCCACCGCCTCGGGGTACTCGCCGATGACCAGCGCCCCAACGGTAGCCACGCACATAAGGAAGTTCTCGTCAAAGACCTGCCCGCCTTTGATGTTGCGGAGGGCCTTCCAAAGCACATCCCAGCCAATGACCAGGTAGGGGACCAGGAACAGCGGCCACTTTGCCAGGGCATACGCCCCACAGCCGTTCTGGTCCTGAACCACACTAAGCAGCGGAATAGGGCCGGGCAGCCAGACAGTGGGCAAAAGCAGGCAGACAACAAACAATACAAAGGCAATGAGGATGCGGTAAAGCATCTTTTTTTGCTTTCGGGTCATTACAAACACCTCTTTATATGGACTTTTCCAGCACGGCAATGCCCTCGGGCACCCGGCCTGGAATGACCTCCACAGTTACCGGGACCAGGTTCAGGCTCTCCAGCAGCATCCGGTAGGTCTCCGGGGTGAAGGCGTGTTCGTAGTGAAAGCCTGCGCCCTGGTAAATTTTAATCATGGTCCCGTAGGCTGTCCCCACCTTTCCCTGGAGGTAGGTGGGCAGAATGAGCCGCCCGCCGGGGGCGGTGACCCGCCACAGCTCCCGCACCGCCTTCTCTGGCTGAGAGAGCAGGTGAAGGACGTTGGCGGCAATCACCGCGTCGAAGCTGCCGTCCCGGTCGGACAGGGCGGTCACGTCCCGCTGGGCGAAGCGGATGTTGGTTACCTTCCGCCGGGCCGCCTTCTTCCGGGCCTGCTTCAGCATGGCCTGGGACTGGTCGGTACACAGCACCGTTCCGGCCCGTTTTGCCGCCGCCAGGGAGAATTCCCCCGTCCCGGCGGCGCAATCCAGAACCCTGGCCCCGGCTGGAACCAGCTGGGCCGTCCGGGCGGCCGCCGCAGTATTGACCGCCCGGTTGCTCCGCTCCACCAGGTCGTACAGCCAGGCCACCCGGTCCCAGAAGGTGCTCACAGCACGATTTCGCAGTCGGGCTCCACCTTTTTGCAGGTCTTCACCACCTGCTTCATGATGTCGTCAAACTGGGCGCTGTCCGCGTCGATGGTCATTTTCTGGGTCATGAAGGAGACGGAGGCGTCCGCCACGCCGGGCAGCTTTTTGATGGCGGTCTCCATTTTGGCGGCGCAGTTGGCGCAGTCCAGGTCGATGAGCTTAAAGGTCTTTTTCATGGGAATACATCCTTTCTGTTACTCTAAAATATGTTCCATACCCTGAGCCAGGATATGAATGACGTGGTCGTCGGCCAGGGAGTAGTACACTGTTTTGCCCTCCCGGCGGAATTTTACCAGCTTGCTGTTTTTCAGCACCCGCAGCTGGTGGGATACGGCGGACTGGGTCACCTCCATCAGCTTGGCGATGTCGCACACGCACAGCTCCGACTCCAGCAGGGCGTAGAGAATCTTGACCCGGGTACTGTCCCCAAAGATCTTGAACAGCTCCGCCAGGTCGTATAGCTGCTCGTCGGGGGGCAGCTGGGCGCGGACCTTCTCCACGGCGTCCAGGTGGACGCATTCCTCCTCGCAGTGAGGGATGGCCTTCCCTTCCATAGCGTTCTCCTTTCAATATATGAGCACTTGTTCATGTGTTGGCATTATCATACTACACAGCCCCCCCCTTTGTCAAGGGGGACCGGGAATTTTTTTCGGCGCCCTTGCCAGCATGGGAGAAAGACAGTATAATATTCCTGCCGCAAATTTTTTTCTCCCAGCCGGGAACCTTTTTCCGCGCTCTGCGTCAAAGCTCTCAGAACCCAAAACCGGGTCAAAACATAACCCCAACAGAAAAGGAGTTTACTTATCATGAAACGACGCATCCTAGCTATGGCCCTGGCCAGCGCCCTGGCCCTGTCCCTTGCCGCCTGCGGCGGCGGAAACGGCGGCGGCAGCGCCTCCTCCACCCCCGGCGGAAGCTCTTCCGTCAGCTCCAGCCAGCCGGACGGCTCCGCGCCCGACGGCTCCAATCCGGACGTTTCCAGCCCGGACGGCTCCCAGCCCGACGCCTCCGCCCCCGACGGCAGCGCCAGCGGCTCCGCCGGCGGCAGCGCCTCCTCGGCGGAGGGCTTGAAGGTCACCCTTACCCTCAACCGCACCAACATCGAGCTGAATAAGGCCGGGGCCACCTTCCGCCTGCGCTATACCGCCGAGCCCGACACCGACGGCATTCCCACCTTCACCTCCA
The DNA here is from genome assembly GCA_910584605.1 of uncultured Oscillospiraceae bacterium. Taxonomy (GTDB): domain Bacteria; phylum Bacillota; class Clostridia; order Oscillospirales; family Oscillospiraceae; genus Lawsonibacter. Next base: position 7,180 of record CAJUAW010000083.1, on the reverse strand, counting down.
GCGACACCAAGGTGGCCACCATCGACGAGAGCGGCAATATCAAGGCCGTGGCCCCCGGCAAGGCCACCATCACCGTGGAATACGACGGCGCCAAGGCCACCTGCGCCGTCACCTGCGACTGGAAGGAAGAGACCAAGCCTGAGCAGAAGCCCGACCCCAAGCCTGAGCAGAAGCCTGACCCCAAGCCTGAGCAGAAGCCCGACGGCAGCGGCAGCGGTTCCTCCTCCGGCTCCGGCGATTCCAGCACCCCCTCCACCAACGTGGACCTGTCCGCCTTCTACAGCACCATCACCGGCAAGTATGAATTCGGCTTCCTGGAGCTGGCCGACAGTTCCATTCTGGACAATGTCTACCCCG
>CAJUAW010000083.1:0-6813 GCA_910584605.1 uncultured Oscillospiraceae bacterium | reverse complement strand
TATGTCTGCATGATCTCCATGAACAACGGCGAGTTCGGTCTGGTCCAGGTGAAGGACAGCAAGGATGTAGACGCGGTCAAGGCCGCCTTCCAGTCCCGGATCGACTACATGGTGGGTGACGGCAACGGCCCCGGTGGCGCGCAGTACCCTATGGCTATGGACCAGTGGGAGAATAACTCCCGTATTGTCTCCAACGGCAACTATGTGATGATGGTGGTTCACGAGAACTGCGACGATATCGTCAATGAATTTAATGCTCTGTTTTAAGGTATCCTGAAAAAGGGCCGCCGCCCTCGGCGGCCCTTTTCGCCTGTAGGGCGCGACGACCCCGGCGCGCCGTCAAACCCGGTTCGCCCCCTGAGAATGGCGGGCCGAGGTCGTCCCGCCCCACAAGGGCTTCCATAAAATACTCCGTGAGGTGTCCGCTATGGTCTTTTCCACCCCCATTTTCATGTTTTACTTTCTGGTCCTCACCCTTTTCCTGTACTATATCGTTCCCCGCGGGGGGCGCAATGTGGTGCTGCTGTGCGCCTCCCTGTTCTTCTACTGGTGGGGGGAGCGGGCCTATGTTGCGATCATGTTCCTGTCCACCGCCATCGACTACACCCACGGCCTGCTGGTGGAGCGGTGCAAAGCAAGGGGGAACGACCGGGGCGCAAAAATGGCGGTGGCCTCCTCCATCGTGTTCAACCTGGCCCTGCTGTGCTTCTTCAAGTACTGGGACTTCATCGCCGGAACCCTCCAGTCCGCCGGCCTGACCTTTATGCCGGTGCTGAACATCCATCTGCCCATCGGCATCTCCTTCTACACCTTCCAGACCATGAGCTACACCATCGACGTCTACCGGGGGGACGCCCGGGCCCAGCGGAGCATCCTCAACTTCGGCGCCTTCGTCACCCTCTTCCCCCAGCTCATCGCCGGTCCCATCATCAAGTACAAGGACCTGGGGGACCAGATTGACGAGAGAACCTGCTCCACTGAAAGGTTCGCCTCCGGAGTGCAGATTCTCATGGTGGGTCTGGGAAAGAAGCTGCTCATCGCCAACAACGTGGGGATGCTGTGGGACAGCTGCAAGGCCATGGCCCCATCCGAGCTGACGGTGGCCGGGGCCTGGCTGGGGGTGCTGGCCTTCACCTTCCAGATCTATTTCGACTTCTCCGGCTACTCCGACATGGCCACCGGCCTGGGACGGATGCTGGGCTTTGAGTTCCTGCCCAACTTCAACTACCCCTATATCTCCAAAAGCATCACCGAGTTCTGGCGGCGGTGGCACATCTCCCTGTCCACCTGGTTCCGGGAGTACCTGTATATTCCCCTGGGGGGCAACCGGTGTTCCAAGCCCCGGTGGATGTTCAACCTGCTTGTGGTGTGGGCGGCCACCGGTATCTGGCACGGGGCCAGCTGGAATTTTCTCCTGTGGGGGCTGTACTTCTTCGTACTGCTGATGGTGGAAAAGTTCTTCCTGCTCAAGCCCCTGGAGAAGGCCCCCGCCCTGGTGGGCCATGTGTACACCATGTTCTTCGTCATGGTCAGCTGGGCCATCTTTGCGCTGGAGGATTTTGCCCAGCTGGGCGCTTACCTGAAGGTCATGTTTGGCCTGTCCGGCGCGGCCCTGCTGGATCAAAGGTTTTTCTACTACCTCACCAGCTATCTGCCCATCCTGTTTGTGGCGGCGCTGGCCTCCACCCCCCTGGGACGGACCGCCTACCGCAGTCTGAGTCTCAGGAAGCAGCAGGCGCTGTGTACCGTCCTGATCGCGGCGGGACTGATCGTCTGCACCGCCTATCTGGTGGACGGCACCTACAACCCCTTCCTGTATTCCAACTTCTGAGGAGGTGCGGACATGACAAAAAAATACAGTATCTTTCTCACCGTCCTGTTCTGCGCCTTCATCGGGTGCATGTCCGTGGTCAGCCTGCTGCTGCCGGATGTGAACTTTTCCCCTCTGGAAAACCGCTACCTTCAAAAGCCCCCCAAGCTGACGGCGGAAAACCTGAGCAGCGGCAGGTTTATGGAGGATGCGGAGGACTACGTCTCCGACCACATTGTGGGCCGGGATTTTTGGGTGGCCGCCAAAGCCTGGAGCGAGCGGCTCAGCGGCAAACAGGAGAACAACGGGGTCTACTTCGGGAAACAGGACACCCTCATCAACCGGGTGGACACCCCGGACCCGGCCAAGCTGGACCGGGATATGGGGTATCTGGACGCCCTGGTAGGCAACGTGTCCGTGCCGGTGTATTTTGGACTGATCCCCTCGGCGGCGGAGATCTGGTCCAGCCGGCTTCCCGCTGGCGCGCCCACGGCGGACGAGAAAGGGATCATCGACGCCCTCTACTTCTCCACCGGGGCCTCCACCATCGACCTGTACGGGGCGCTGGAGGCCCACAGTGCCGAGGACATCTACTACCGCACCGACCACCACTGGACCAGCCTTGGGGCCTTCTACGGGGCCAACGCCATCTTTGGGGCCATGGGCCTGGAACCCATCCGCCTGGAGGACTACCAGAAAACCACCGTCACCGACCAATTCTACGGCACCCTCTTTTCCTCCTCCGGGGTGCGCTGGCTGCCCCCCGACTCCATCGACACCTACGTCCCCGGCCAGGGGATCAAGGTGACCTCCTGGTTCAAGGGAACGCCGGAGCCGGGCAGCCTCTATATGGACAGCTATCTGGAGGTAAAGGACAAATACTCCTATTTCCTGGGCGGCCGTCAGCCACTGTGCGTGGTGGAAAAGGAGGGCAGCGCTGGCCCCAAGGTGCTCCTCGTCCGGGACTCCTACTCCGATTCTCTGACCCCCTTCCTCACCGAGCGTTGTTCCGAACTCCACCTCATCGACCCCCGGGACAACCTGAGCAGCATCAAGGGCTATGTGGAGGAGCACAACATCGACGCTGTCCTTGTGCTGTACTCCTTCGCCAACTTCTCCACCGACGAGAACTTGTTCCTGCTGGCCCGCTAACAAAAAGCTCCCTTCCGTACTGGAAGGGAGCTTTGCTTGTCAATAGGGTCAGTCGTCCCACTCGTACTCCAAAATGGCTCCGGTGGCTCCGTCGATGGTGTACTCATACTCCATGCGGCCCACCTCAAACTCCACCTCGTACTCCAGGCGGCCGTCGTCCCAGTCCTGCTCCACCTTCATCTTGGTGGTCTGGCTCTCGCTCACGCCTGCGTGACTGAGCGCGGCGGCCTTGGCGGCCTCCTGGCCGATGTCCGCCGTCGCGGTTACCGTCGTACCGCTGTGGTGACTGTCGCTGTGGTGCCCGGAACCGCTGTATCCGTGATGGTCGATCCCACACTTCAAAACGGCACCGGTATGGCCGTCCACGGTGCAGTCATACTCGGTGGTCCCGCACCAGAACTCGATCTCATACTCCAGCCGTCCGTCGTCCCAGTCCCGCTCAACCTTCCAGTCGGTTACGTCGCTCTCAGACAGCCCTGCGTTATCCAGGGCGGCTTTTTTCGCAGTCTCCTGATCGATAACCGTTCCACTGGTTGTATCAGAACTTCCGGGATCCTGCCAGACATTGTTCTCAGCAGCCGGAGGGGTATCCGGGGACACCTGCACATCCTGCCCGGCGGGCGGCGGACTCAGGATATCCCCCGGTCCGCTGAGGATCTCCCCGGTAAAGGCGTCTACCTTATAATCGAACTCGCCGAAAGCGGTTTTCAGCTCCACGTCGTAGTGGGGCGGGATGTCGTCCAGCTCCGGGTCCACATCTACGACCGCTGAACTGATGGCCATTGTCCCAGCGTACTCCTCCACAGCCAGAGCGGCGGCAGCCTTGCCGATGGGGATACGCTTCTCCCCCGCCTTCAGCAGGTCGTTCAGCTCCTCCACCGACAGGGCGGCCAGCTGGTCGAAGGCAGCGGCATCCACGCCATTCCTCTCAATCACCTTCTGCACCAACGCAGCCTTTCCCACAGAGATACCGCTGTTGAAATTGGAGTACTCCGTCCCGGCATCTGTTGTGAGTACCTGACTGAACACGTCGGTGCCCGGGGCCTGAGTCTTGAGGACCCCGTCCACCGAGGCCACCAGCTCCGCCTGGAGCCGGGCCGCCCGGTCCTGGTCGTTGTCCTCCACCGAGATGAGGATGGCGGAGGAGATGCTGTCCAGATAGCCCTCCCGCACCAGCGCCCCTACGATAGCGTTCACCGCCACGTCCAGCTTGGTGCCCTTCAGGTCGGCTCCGCCGTCCATATCGAAGAGGACCGCCGCCGCCTCGGTGTTCAAGGCGGTGCAGGAGATGACCCGCTCGTTCCGGTTCACCCTCAGCTCGATGCTGGGGTTCACGTCCAGCGACACCACCGACGCCACAGCATAGCTCTGGTGGTAGACCAGCCCGCCGCCCCCCGCACCCAGCAGCACCAGCGCCGCGCAGGCTGCGGCCAGCCAGCGGGACCGCCGCCTTTTGGGCTTCACCTCGGTAACGTCCACGTCTATGATGTTCGAATGTTCTTGCAGCGCGTTCAATTTCATCACACTCCCGTTTTGCGCACCGCAGCGGGAGAGGATCACGTCCAAATCGTCAGGGGCAGTCCGCTCCATTGCGGCGGCCAGCCTCCGCTCCAGATCCCGGTCTGTCATTGGCCGTTCTCTCCTTTCATCAGGCTGTGCAGTTTTTTCAGCCCGCGGTGGTATTTTGACAGGACGGTGGACAGCGGCAGCTCCAGCAGGGCGGCGGTCTCCCGGTGCTTCAGGCCGGACACGGCGTGGAGCAGGATGATCTGCCGCTCCTCCCCGCTCAGCCTGGACAGCGCCTGCTGAAGCAGCGCCCGGTCCTCGGCGGATACGTCGGGCGGGGCGGCGGGAATCGCCTCCCACTCCTCCTCGTCCAGCCCCACCTGGCGCCCGCTCTGGCGCAGACGGGTCCGGGCCAGGTTCCGGGTGATGGTGAGCAGCCAGGCCATGGGCGCGCCCTGGGACCGGTAGCCGGGGGCGCTTTCCCACACCCGGACAAAGACATCCTGGGCCGTATCCTGGGCCTCCTGCGTATGATGGAGCAGGGACAGCGCCAAACCGTACACCCCAGTCCGGGTCAGGCTGTACAGGCGGGCAAAGGCCTCCCGGTCTCCCTGGCCCACCCGGAGCAACAGCTGGTCCAGCTCCCGGCGGCGGCGCTCATCCTCTTCTTCCGTTATCTGAACGCTCAAGGCAGCCAGCATGATCCATTTCTCCTGTCATAACAGGAACGCGCGAACCAAACCTTTTATCGCACGCTCTGAAAATTTTTTTCATATTTATTATATTGCCCTTCTTTTCGGAAAGCAAGAAAAAAAATCCGCTGCCTCATCACCTGAGGCAGCGGCAGCAGGGGAGCGCAGATCTCTAACCCTCCGGGTGGATGCCGGCCATGACCAGCCGCTCCCGCAGGAGGGGGCCCAGCAGGGCGGCGGCCGCCATTTTAGCCAGGTCCAGCGGGATAAACGGAAGCACACACCATTTCATGGCGAAGGCCAGGCCGTTGCCGGACAGGAACATGTACCAGGCCGTGCCGAAGGCATAGAGCACCCCAGTGGCCCCCGCCATACCCAGAAGCTGGACGATACGGTTTTTAGGGGCCACGCGGATAGCCAGGCCGGTCAGCGCCGTCATCGGGATGTAGCCCAGAATATAGCCCCCCGTGGGACTCATCAGCACACCAAGACCGGCCTGAAACTTGCTGAACACCGGCATGCCCACCATGCCCAGCAGGATATAGACCAGCGCAGCTGCAGAGGCCCCCTTCCACCCCAGGATATAGGGAGAGAAATACAGCGCCAGCGTACACAGGGTGATGGAAACCGGTCCAACGGGGATCGCGAAGGGGCTGACGGCCGCAATCAGCGCCGCCATCACGGCGGTCATCGCCAACGTGTACACATTGCTTCTTGTTCGGGCTTCCATCGGTCCCACCTGTCTTCCTCGAAAAATTGTAAGCTGATTTTTAATTCAGTATACAATACTTTGGTCCTCTTGTCAACCGTATTGCTAAAACGTTTCCCGTTTGACGACGCCAGCCGAAAATTTTCAGGAAATCTTAATCTTTCCTTCAAACCATTTTAGAGTTACCATGGTACTATCTTTCTTGTACTCGAAATACATGTAAAGCGGCCATCTGCTTTGCGCCGGCGGACCCGTCCGCCAGATCTCGGAAGGGAGCGATATTACATGGCGGAACGTACGATTTATATTTTGCTCACCCGGTCGGGGACCTGGTTTTCCCGGCTGATCCACCTGGCCACACAGGACCGCTACACCCACGCCTCCATCGGCCTGGACGGTCCCGATGGTCCCTTTTACAGCTTCGCCCGGAAGTACCGCTACCTGGCCCTGCCCGCCGGACTGGTGGAGGAGCAGGTCACGGTCTACCGCCGCGCGGTCCCCTGCTGCCTGTACGAGCTGAAGGTGAGCGAGGAGACCTACTTCCGCCTGCGCCAGCGGCTGCGCTCCATGTACCTCCAGCGGGAGATCTACCACTACAGCGTGCTGGGCGTGTTCGCCTGCTGGTTCAACCTGTCCCTGCAGCGGCAGCACCACTACTTCTGCTCCCAGTTTGTGGCCGGCCTGCTGGAGGACTGCGGCGCAGTGGCGCTGCCCAAGCCCCCCACCCTGCTGCGTCCGTCGGATTTCTGCCGGGTCAAGGGCCTGCGGCCCGTCCACCAGGGGGCGCTGGAGGGCATTTTGTCCCAGCCGGCGGCCTGAAAAATTTTTTCCGTTTTTCCAATTTAGGGGTTGACTTTGGCCGCAGTTCTGCTATAATACCATTTGTCGCTGCGAGTGTAGCTCATCTGGTAGAGCGCCACCTTGCCAAGGTGGAGGTAGCGAGT
>CAJUAW010000082.1 GCA_910584605.1 uncultured Oscillospiraceae bacterium | reverse complement strand
AGGATCTGGGTGGTATAATGGAGGCATCAACAAAACAGGAGGACAAAGCATGTTTCACTTTACCTATCATACCCCCACCACGGTGGTGTTCGGCAAGGGCGCGGAGGAACAGACCGGCGCGCTGGTCAAGGCCCAGGGCTGCAGGAAGGTGCTGATCCACTACGGCGGCGGCAGCGTGGTCCGCTCCGGGCTGCTGGGGCGGATCAAGGCGGCTCTGGAGGCGGAGGGCGTTGCCTGCACCGAGCTGGGCGGCGTGGTGCCCAATCCCCGGCTGTCCCTGGTGTACCAGGGAATCGAGCTGGCCCGGCGGGAGGGAGTGGACTTCATCCTGGCAGTGGGCGGCGGCAGCGTCATCGACTCCTCCAAGGCCATCGCCTACGGCCTGGCGGAGGAGGCCGACGTATGGGAGCTGTACGACCGGGTCCGGAAGGCGAAGGCCTGTCTGCCCGTAGGCGTGGTGCTGACCATCGCTGCTGCGGGCAGCGAGATGAGCAACAGCAGCGTGATCACCAAGGACGAGGGCGGCATCAAGCGGGGCTACAACGACGACCTCTGCCGCCCCAAATTTGCCGTCATGAATCCTGAGCTGACCATGACCCTGCCCCCCTACCAGACGGCCAGCGGCTGCACGGACATCCTGATGCACACCATGGAGCGGTACTTTACTCCCAACGGTACCATGGAGCTCACCGACCGCATCGCGGAGGGGCTGATGCGCACCGTGATGGACAACGCCGTCCTGCTCCGGGACGACCCCGGCAATTACAACGCCCGGGCGGAGATCATGTGGGCGGGGAGCCTGTCCCACAACGGCCTCACCGGCTGCGGCAGCGACGGAGGCGACTGGGTCCCCCACGGCCTGGAGCACGAGATGGGCGGCATGTTCGATGTGACCCACGGCGCGGGGCTGGCGGCCATCTGGGGCAGCTGGGCTCGGTATGTCTACCGGGAGTGCCTGGACCGGTTCATCTCCTTCGCCATCAACGTGATGGGAGTGCCCGGGAGCGGGACGCCGGAGGACATCGCTCTGGCGGGCATCGAGGCCATGGAGGACTTTTACCGCTCCATCCATATGCCCACCTGCTTCTCCGAGCTGGGCATCTCTCCCACCCAGGAGCAGCTGGAAAAAATGGCCCACATGTTCCATATCGCCTGCGGCGGCAAAAAAGGAGCCGCCAAGGTGCTGATGGAAGCGGATTTCCTGAACATCTACCAGATGGCCAACCATTGATCGGAGCCTGGCGCCATGAAAGTCATTGATCTGACCCACACCATCCGGGCGGATATGCCGGTCTACCCCGGCACGGAGCCTCCAAAGTTTGAACCGGCTAACAGCTATGAGAAGGACGGCTTTCAGGAGACCCTGCTGTCCATGTTCACCCACACCGGCACCCATATGGACCCGCCTGCCCATCTCTTCGCCGGCCGGACCACCCTGGATCAGTTCCCGCCAGAACAGTTCATCGGGAAAGCCCTGGTGATCGACTGCGCGGGGCTGGCCGAGGGGGCGGCCATCACCATGGACCACATCCGCCCCTATGGGGACAAGGCGGACCGGGCGGATTTCCTGCTGTTCCGCCTGGGCTGGGACAAAAAATGGGGGACGGACGCCTACTTCGGTGACTACCCCTGCATCGACCGTGAGGTGCTGGCCCATATCAAGGCGGGGGGCTACAAGGGTATCGGCTTTGACGTGATCGGGCTGGACCCCATCGCCGACGCCGGCCTGCCCCGGCACAGGGAGCTGTTCCGGGATACGGACATCGTCAACATCGAGAACCTGAAAAACCTGGAGCTGTGCGGAGAGGAGCTGTTCTGGTTCAGCTGCTTCCCCCTGAAGCTGGAAAACTGCGACGGCTCCCCCATCCGGGCGGTGGCCTGGTTTGAGTGACGCGAAAGCCCCTGGCCTGAGCCAGGGGCTTTCACAGTTTGCCAAAAAAATCGTTCCCCGCAGGAAAGGCTTCCTCAGAGAGGGCGTTTTGCTGCTTCTGCTCAGGTTTGCAGCATGATCTGCAAGATCTCCTTATCGGTGGAGCGCATGCCAATCTTGCCCAGACGGCCCACGTTGTCCAGGGTCTTCTCCACCCCGTGGGAGAGGATGCCGTCCCCGCCATAGAACTGCTGGCCCTGCTGATACATCCGGTAGCCCAGCACCCCCGCGTCGATGGCGGCGGCGATCTTGCCCGCGCAGGAGGCCTTGGCCCCGTCGCAGATCATGCCGGACACGATGGCCAGGGCGTTGACCACGGTGTGGATAATCTCCTCGTAGCCGCCGCCGTCCAGGTAGGCGATGCCCGCCCCCGCCGCCGCACCGGCGCTCACCGCGCCGCAGTAGGCGGACAGCCGTCCGATGCGGGTTTTTTGGTGGATCGTGATCAGGTTGGACAGCGCCAGCGCCCGGTAGAGCTTCTCCTGGCTGGCGCCGGTCCCCTGAGCGTAGACGATCACCGGCACCGAGGCGGTCATACCCTGGTTGCCGCTGCCCGAATTGATGATGACGGGCATCTCGCAGCCGCCCATCCGGGCGTCCGATCCGGCGGCGGCGGCGGACTTGGCCTTGGCGATCAGGTCGTCCGCCGGGGAGGCGGCCCGGATCACCTGACCGATGTTGGCGCCGTAGCTGTGGGTCAGTCCCTCCTGGGAGATGGCCATGTTGCACTGGATCTGCCGGTCCAGCAGCTCCTTTATGTCAGCAATGTCCACCGTTTGGGCAAAGTCGTAGATGTCCGCCATGGAAAGCAGGGTGCGGTCGGTGAGGCCGCTCTCGTCGTCCGCCTCCACCGGCAGGTCCAGCAGAACCTGGCCGTTGTGCTCCAGGTGGACGATGTTGGTGTGGTAGTTGGCAATGCGGACCTTGACGGTGTCCGTCCCTCTGCGCAGGGTGATCTGGATGTCGAAGACCAGCTCGCCGTCCAAAAACTCCACCCGGACGGGGTGCTCCTTCAGATAGGTGCGCATCTCTGCCTGCTGTTCCGGCGTCACCTGGGAGATGACCTCCAGCAGCAGGTCCGCCTGTCCGGCCACCACGCCGGCGGCGGCCGCCGCCTCGATGCCGTGCAGGCCGCCGGTATTGGGTACCACCACGCTTTTCACGTTTTTGATGATGTTGCCGCTGGCCTCCACCAGGACCTCGTCGGGCAGAGCGCCCAGCACCTCCCGGCCCTTGGCCGCTCCGTAGGCGATGGCGATGGGCTCGGTGCACCCCATGGCGGGAACCAGCTCCTCCTCCAGGATCTTGATATAGGCGCGGTATGTTTCGGTTGTCTTTTCCATCATGCTCCTCCTTATGATCGATCGGGGCCTTGGCGCTTATTATACAGGATACAGAGCGTTTGGTCAAATAGTTGCAGCAAATACCTTCCTGTGTTATGATGGAGGGCAGGATAAGGAGGAGAGGACATGTTTCAAGCGGTATGTTTTGATTTTGACTACACATTGGGGGACTGCACCGATTCCATCGTGGCCGGCTTTCAGCACGGGCTGACTTCCCTGGGCTGGCCCGCCCCCGACCGGGAGACGGTGCGCAGGACGGTAGGCTTTCTGCTGGAGGACTCCTACTCTATGCTCACCGGCGACCTGGACCCGGAGCATCAGGCCCGGTTCCGGAGCCTGTTCTCCGAGGTGGCGACGGAGCGGCAGCGGCGGGAGACCGTCCTGCTCCCCGGCGGGGAGGAGCTGCTGCGGGGGCTGCACGCCCGTGGGACCAGGACTGCCATCGTCAGCACCAAGCGGGGGGACACCATTGAAATTGTCCTGGACCGGCTGGGACTGGCGGAGACGGTGGACCTGGTGGTGGGCAGTGCCGACGTGACGCGCCACAAGCCCGATCCGGAGGGCCTGCTGCTGGCCCTGAACCAGCTGGAGGTCAGGCCGGAGCACGCACTGTTCTGCGGCGACACCGTCATGGATGCCGGAGCGGCCCAAAACGCCGGAACCCATTTTGCCGCCGTCCTGGGCGGCACCACCCCGGCAGAGGCCTTTGCCCGGTTCCATCCCGACCACATCTCCCCCGACCTGTGGGACCTGGTCCGGTGGCTGGGGCTGTGACAGCCCCTACTTGGGGGTGGTCTTCAGCTCCATGTGGTCCAGGGCGTACTGCAGCGCCATGCCAATCAGCTCGTTTCGGGAGCGGTTCGTCTGGGCGGAGAGCTGGTTGTATCGCTCCTGGAGGGTCCGGTCGATGCGGATGGTCATGGTGACCGTCTTGTCCTCGCGGGGAGTAATAATGAATTTTTCCATAATGCCTCACTTCTCGGTTGTTTTGAGTACATTATAGTGTGAATCGATACCATTTAACCATGACACAAAGTGCATTGGGAATTTAATGCATTCCGCGGTTGATTTTTCAGGTGCCTTATGTTATACTGGATGAGCATATGGCGGCATATGCAAAAATTTTGACTTGGGGCTGTCCGGTGTTACAATAGGGGCATACCGGGCCCGCCCGGAGAAAGGATGAGTATCGATGAAGAAATTACTTACCCTGTTGCTGGCCTTTGGCCTGCTAGGAAGCGCCGTCCCGGTACTGGCGGCGGAAGCGCCCCAGGCCGAACCCATTCCCGCCTGGGCCTATGGCGAGGTGGCCGACATCTACGCCCTGGGGCTGGTGGGGGATGAGATCTACACCAACCACAGCGATCCCGTCACCCAGGAGCAGCTGGACAAGATGACCCAGGTGGCGTCGGACAAGCTGGCCCTGCTGGGGGTGGAACAGCGTTCCAGCAGCGGCTCTTTCGTGCTGGATACCACTCGAGGCGGCGTGCTCAACGCCCTGTATATGGAGGCCCTTCCCTATGCCTTTGCGGATGTGGACGCAGGGGCGGTGGAGTTCCTGTCCTCCCTGGGCGTGGTCCACGGAAGCGGGGACGACCTGGCCCTGGACCGGCCCTGCACCCTGCTGGAGGCCGCCTGCTTTGCCAACCGCATGATTTTGGCCCTGTATGACCAGCAGAACGCCGGCTCCCTTGGGCTTTTGTGGAAGGCGGAGGGCAACGGCAATACCCTGTATCTGCTGGGCTCCATCCACACCGACCGGAGCAACCTCTACCCCTTCCACAAGCAGCTGCGGGACATCATCACCTCCGCCGAGCTGGCCGCCTTTGAGCTGGATTTCAACAGCCAGGAGGGCATCGACGAGTTCACCGCCATGCAGATGTACTCCGACGGCACCACCCTGAAGGACCACATCGCTCCGGAGCTGTACCAGGAAGTGGTGGATGCCCTGGCCCCCTTGGGTATGCCCGAGGAGCAGGTGGCCCAGTATAAGCCCTGGACGCTGTCCAACTCCTTTACCGCCCTGTCCATGACCGACGACACCACCAGCGAAAACGCCATGGCCCTGGACCTGTACGTCAACGCCAAGGCCTCCAATGTGGGTGTGCCCGTGGAGGGGGTGGAGACCTACGCCTTCCAGGGGAAAATTTTCGATGACCTGTCTGACGAATTCCAGGAGGACTACCTGGCCATGACCCTGGCCATGTTCCAGGGGATGGACGCTGCCGGGGACCTGTCCGAGGAGGAGAAAGCAGAGCTTGAGGCCGCCCTGAAAGAGCAGTACGACGCCGTGGACCGCTGGATGGAGCAGTGGAAGACCCGAGACGTGGAAGCCTTCGTCAAGGACTACCCCAAGGACGACATCCAAGGCGATGCCACCAACGAGCTGAACGCCAAGCTCTTCGAGGGCCGGGACCCCAACATGATCGCCTGGGCCGACCGCTACCTGAAGCAGGACGGCGCCCACACCGGCATTATGACGGTGGGCGCGGGCCACATGGTCGGCCGGACCGGTATCGTCCAGGGCCTGAAGGACCTGGGCTACACCGTGGAGGTTGTGCCCACTCCCTGATATGATACAAAGAATCCCGGTCCGAACGGACCGGGATTTTTCAAAGTGTGACGGAGCTTGAATCGGCCAGATACAGCCGGCCGTCCTCATTGTACTGGTAATATTTGGTGGTGTAGGTGGAGGCGTCCCGGTCCTCGGTGATGATCTGTTTCTTCTCCGGGTCCAGCCGCACATCGTAGCCCACCAGGGAGAAGGAGTATTGAAAGCGCTGAAAGTCGGTCCGCCACAGCCAGCACAGATATTGGGTATTGACCACGCCGTTTCCGGCCTCCAGCCGCAGGTCTGGGATACCGTCAAAGTTCAGGTCCTCGATGATGAGGCCGCCGTCCTCGTGCCAGGGGTGGGTCAGTTCCATGGCCCAGTCCGGGTCGCCGCCCCACTCGAACTGGCTGGCCGCGTCGGCCAGCTGGATGGAGAGGGTCTGCCGCAGGTCGCTGCCCTCCAGCACGTCGATGGACCTCACGCCGTAATACCAGACGTCGTAGTCCTGCCGTTCCGCCTCGCAGCGCAGCCGCAGGGTGAGCTGCCGCCCGTTGTCCACGGTGACGGAGTAGTCCCAGGTGTAGGGGACGACGGTCCCTTCGGGAACCTCCCCCTCCGGGAGCGCCAAAGGGATAGACGGGCTTGGGTCCTCGGGCACGGAGGGGGCGGAGCGGTCAGGCAGTGAGATATCCGGCTCGGAAATGTCGGGGGCCGCGGGAGGCGGAACGGAGGAAGCCGCCGGAGGCTGAGGCCGCTGTCCACAGCCGCAGCATAGCAGGGCGGCGGACAGAACCAAGCACAAGAGAAATTTTTTCAAGAGACCTCCTTTATTCGGCGGAAATCATGAAGTAGTACACCGGCTGGCCGCCGGCCAGGAGGGTGATCTCGGCGTTGGGACAGGCCTCGGCGAAAATCTTCTCGGCCTGCTGGGCCTGCTCCTCGGTGACGTCCTCCCCGTAGAAGATGGAGATAAACTCGGCGCTCTGGTGGCCCTCGGAGTGGGCCAAGCGGTCCAGCATGGCGGACAGGTCCTGATCGGTGCCGAAAAGCTGGTGCTCCTCCAGGGCCAGGTAGTCCCCCTGGTGGATGGCAAAGCCGTCGAAGTCGGAATCCCGGGCGGCGTAGGTGATCTCGCTGGTACGGACGCTGGAGAAGCCGTCCAGCATGGCGGCGGTGTTGTCCCCCTCCTCCGCGTCGGGGTCGGCGCACAGCATGGCGGAGATGCCCTGGGGCACCGTCTTGGTGGGCAGGACCACCACCTTTTTGTCCTCGCACAGGGGGATGGTCTGCTCCGCGGCCATGATGATGTTCTTGTTGTTGGGCAGCACGTAGACGATCTCCGCCGGGGTTGCGTCGATGGCCTTGAGGATGTCCTGGGTGGAGGGGTTCATGGTCTGACCGCCCCCCACCAGGGCGTCCACCCCCAGGTCCTGGAACACAGCTTCCAGCCCGGCCCCGGCGCACACGGCCACATAGCCGAATTTCTTCTCCGGCGCGGCGTGGACCGGCTGGGCGGGGGAACCCTTCTCCAGCTCGGCCTCGATGGCGTCCAGGTCGTCAGTGCTCTGAACGTGCCGGCCGGCGGCCAGATCCTCGGCCTGGGTGCGCATATTCTCGATCTTGGCCAGCTCCAGCACGCCGTACTTCTGGGCCTCGTTCAAGGCGCTGCCGGGGGTGTTGGTGTGGACGTGGACCTTGAAGGCCGCGTCGTCCTCCCCGATCACCAGGCTGTCGCCGATGGAGTTGAGGTAGGCCCGGAAGGGCTCCAGGTCGATGTCCTCCTTGAACTTGCGGACAATGAACACCGTGTCAAAGGCGAAGGTGATGTCCTCCACGCTGACGGCCTCGAAGTCAGCCTTGTCCGCGGGGGTGGAGCCGTCCTCCCCCGTCTCGGGCATGGGCAGGCCCCGGACCTCGTCCAGCATGCCCTGGAGGATGACCAGAAAGCCCCTGCCGCCGGCGTCCACCACGCCGGCCTTTTTCAGCACCGGGTTCTGGTCGATGGTGTGGGCCAGGGCCTCCTGGCCCTCCTGAATGGCGGCCTCCAGCACCCCCTCGAAGGAGCTGTCCTCCCTGGCCTGACCGGCGGCCCGGGCGGCGGCCAGACGGGAGACGGTGAGGATGGTGCCCTCGGCAGGCTTCATCACCGCCTTGTAGGCGGCGGCCACACCGAAGTCCAGGGCGATGGCCAGGTCCCGGCCGTCCATGACCTCCTTGTCCTTGATGGCCTTGGAGAAGCCCCGGAACAGCAGAGAGAGGATGACCCCCGAGTTGCCCCGGGCCCCCCGCAGCAGGGCGGAGGCGGTGCCCCCGGCGGCCTGGCCCACAGTGTCGTACTGCTTTTTCCGCATCTCCGCGGCGGCGGCGGCGATGGTGAGCGTCATGTTGGTGCCGGTGTCCCCGTCCGGGACGGGGAAGACGTTCAAGTCGTTGATGGGCTGCTTTTGGGCATTGATGGCGGCGTGAGCATGGATCATCATCCGCTGAAAGACCGCCGCGTCAATAGTTTGTACCATATCGGCAAAATTCCTTTCTGCGAATAATCAGAAGCGCATGGAGTCCACGCAGACATCCACCGAGGCGACCTCCACCCCGGTGGTCTTGCTGACCACATAGCGCACCTCGCTCATGATGGAGCGGCACACAGCCATAAGGTTGACCCCGTTCTCCACAATGATGTGCAGCTCGATGGAGACGGTGCCGTCCGCGTTGTAATAGACCTTCACACCCTTGGACATGGATTCCCGCTTCAGCAGGTGGACCAGTCCGTCGGTGGTGGAGCGGACCGCCATGCCCTTCACGCCGTAGCAGTTGGTGGCGGCGCTGCCGGTAACGGTGGTGAACACGTCGCTGCTGATGCGGATCTCGCCCAGCTCATTTTCCAGTTTCATGGGAAAATACCTTCCTTTCCATGAGGATAGGGTTCGCCTAGTTTGATTCACTTTACATTGTATTCGATTTTCTGGAAAAATACAAGCCCTAAAGTTGAACGGACCTGGGAATGAGATGGGAAAAAGAGGGAACCTTTGCTGATTTTTTACGTCTATAAAAGATAGAACGTTAAATCAGGAGGGATATTTTATGAAGAAAAAAGCCGCCGGACTTGTGATTGCCATGCTTTGTTACAGTATAGCGGTCGCGGGAGTATTTTATTTCATCGGGTACAAAACGGCCTATGACCGCATAGAGGCCTCCGCCTCTGAGCTCATGCCCCAGACCTTTTACGCCACGATCTCCGAGCTGCAGGGAACACATGCACCGTGACGGGTATGGAGGTCAACGACATCAATTTCAGACAGGAATTTTCCTTTGTCATCGTAGAGGAAACAAAGATCACATGGCGGTACACCGAGATTGCCCTGGAGGATCTGGAGGTTGGCGATCACATTTCCATCACCTTTACGGGGGCAATTCTTGAGTCATATCCAGGACAGATCCAGCATGTGGATGTCATTCAATTGTTGGACGACGAAATATAGCCCTTTATGAATCAGGCCCTTCCCGTTTTGGGGGAGGGCCGCAATTTTTATGGCAGACTGCTTTCGACGTATAATTTCCAGAAACTGGAATATAATGGGCTCCAACATACACCGGGGCCCGCCGGCATCGCGCCGGGCCCCTTCAAGGAGGAGACCGGCATGACAGCCAAGACCATTTACAGCAAGATCAGCGGCCTGCGGGCCCAGTCGAAACCGCCGGAGCCGGCGCGGGCGCCCGTCTCACCGCTGGTAGCGCTGGCCGAGCTGGGCATCCACCTGCTGCTGGCGGCGGTGCTGGCGGGAGCGGTGGTCTTTGGCGGCCGGGCGCCGCTGGGCGTGGCCTTTGTGGCGGCGGCGGGGTCCGGACTGTTCGGCGGAGCTGCGCTGGTGGGGACCTGCTTCGGTTCGCTGACCGCCCTGGATTTCTCCGACGGCCTGCGCTACTCCTCCGCCGCCATCCTCACCTTTGCGGTCCACTTCGCCTTCTGCGATTGGAAGGTCCTCCGCCGCCCCTGGGCCATGCCCATGGTGGCCGGAGGACTTACCGCCTTCACCGGCTGTATCGTCCAGGCGCAGGCGGGCTGGCAGCTGGAGGGCACGGCCTATCTGATCCTGGAGACGGCCCTGGTGGGGACGGCGGCCTGGGCCTTTCGGGGGGCCTTGGCCCCCATGGTCCGGCGGAAGCGGGACAGGCCCTCCGCCGCCGCCCGGCGGGTGGGGCCGCTGGCCCTGCTGTGCGCCTGCCTGACGGCCATCGCGCCGATGGAGTTCTTTGGAGTGCCCATGCTGGCAGTGGTGGGGGTGGGCGCCTGCGTCCTGGCCTTTTTCGCTCCGGAGTGGGTACTGGGCTGGTTTGGAATGCACTCCGTTCCGGAGGCCGCCGCCGACTTCCGGGCCCAGCGGCTGGTCCAGCAGAAGCTGGAGCGCACCGCGCAGGCCTTCCGAACCCTGTGCGATTCCCTCCGCTCCGCCTTCCGCGCCCCGGACAACGACAACGATGTGGCCACCGTCTTCGACCGGGCGGCGGGGCGGCAGTGCCGGGCCTGCACCCTCCGGGACCGCTGCTGGAAGACGGACTACAACACCACCTTCAACGCCATGAATGACGCCACCCCCGCCATGGTGGAGCGGGGAAAAGCGGAAAAAGGGGATTTTCCCCGCCACTTTGCCGACCGCTGCATCCACTTTCCGGAATTTGTGGCGGCGGTGAACGAGGAGCTCACCGCCCTGTTTTACCGCCGGCAGTACAACGCCCGCATCCGGGAGAGCCGGGCGGCGGTGTGCCGGCAGTACGCTCAGCTGTCCGACCTGCTGGGGGAGGCCGCCGCCGAGCTGAGCCGGGAGCTGACCCCCGACGTCATCGGGGACCGCCGCCTGCGCCAGCGGCTGGCGGAGCTGAAGCTGGATGTGCGCGCCGCCGTCTACCGGGACGGCCGGGGCCTGCTCCGGGTGGAGGCGGAGGGCCCTCAGTGCGCGGCGCTGACCCGTCCCAGCCGGATCAATGACCTGTCGGCGGTGCTGGGCGTCCCCCTGCGGGTGGAGCTGGAGGGGGAGAACGCCGTCTCCCTGATTCAGCAGGAGCCGCTGATGGCGGTGGCGGGGGTGGCGGCCCGGAAAAAAACCGGCGAGACGGTGAGCGGCGACGCGGGCACCTACTTCAAGCGTCACGACGGAAAATTGTACCTTTTACTATGCGACGGCATGGGCAGCGGCCCGGACGCCAACCGGGAGAGTACCCTGGCCGTCCGCCTGCTGGAGCAGCTCCTCCAGGCGGGGGTGGCGGCCCCCCGGGCGCTGACCACCCTGTCCTCCGCCCTGGCCCTGCGGGGGGAGGAGACCGGCGGCTTCACCACCGTGGACCTGCTCCAGCTGGACCTGTTCACCGGGGAAGGGGAGCTGTTCAAGCTGGGCGCGGCCCCCACCTATATAAAAAAGGGCGGCGAGGTTCAGCGGCTCACGGGAAAATCCCTCCCCGCCGGGCTGGCGGAGGGGGAGAGCGCCGCGCTGGACCGCTTCTCCCTGCGGCTGGCGCCGGGGGACTGCGTGCTGATGATCAGCGACGGGGTGTGCCCCGGCCCGGAGGACGCCTGGCTGCGGGGACGGCTGGCTCAGTTTGACGGGACAAGCCCCAAGGACCTGGCCCGGGAGCTGGTCACCCAGGACCGGAAGGACGCCACCGACGACCGCACCGCCCTGGTCATCCGGGTGGAGCGCCGGACCCAGAAGGACCCGGCGGAGCGGGGAAAGGCTTGACAGACCCTGAAAAATCGGATACAATGTAAATATAGAAACCATAAAGGGGGTTAACGGCATGGGCACTGAAGCGGAACGGCAAGACACACGAAAGGCGATGGCATTTGACCTGTTCGATATTTTGGATGAAGCGCCTGCGCAGCAGACCTACACGGTGGAAGAGATCAAGAAAATGATCCGGGTGTACCTCAAGACAGCGGACCAAAAATAACGACAAACGGGACCGGGGGAGCCGGTCCCGTTTTTGCCCCTCCGCCCCCCCTGTAACACATTTCTCCCTGTGTTACGGCAATGTTACCGTTTTGTTACACTTCCCCCCAACCCATTGACTTTCAAAATTCGGTTTGCTAGAATGCGCATAGAGGTTGGGAGACCTTTCGCCTGGTCAAGGTCGTACCTGCCCCCTGAGGCATTCGACAGGATGCAAGGGGAGTGACACGGCGGTGGCTGGTTGAGAACGTTCAAAAACCTCTGACAGTTTGGGCAGAACAGAGAAAATTGTTTCGGAAAAGTGAAATCGTTACGGTCTACCAATCCGAGGCTGCTTTCGAAATTTCTGCCCAAAAACCGGCCCCTCTCAGGCCGAAAAAAATTAAAGGAGGAAATCCGAATGAGAAACCTGAAGCGGGCCCTCAGCCTGACT
>CAJUAW010000081.1 GCA_910584605.1 uncultured Oscillospiraceae bacterium | reverse complement strand
TATCGCTCATTTTGATGCAGCCCACCAAGACAAGCATATTAAAAATCACCTCGCCCACATAGTTCCACACGATGGTGGCCGCCGCCAGGGTATCGTCCGCGATGGTGGGCGGCGTGGAGGCGAAGGCCGAGAAGATCACACAGGCTAACACGATGATACAGCCCTCCAGACAGAAGCCGGGGCACAATAAGGAAGTATCAACACCAACCCAGCCGAACTCTAAAAAACAGAGAAACAGGAGGCCGAAACCCGGCCCCCTGTTTTTTCATACTCACCAGCGGCCCCAGCGTCACCGCCTCAAAAACCTATGGCCCGCAGGCCATCAGAGCGACAGCAATTCTCACGGGGACCAGCTTTCCAGCCTCCGCAGACAATCGGCGGAGAATTGCGAAGGAGCGAAACCAACCTTTGACCCCGCCTTGCGTCCAGCCGCCGACAACCACCCAGCCGCCAGCCGTGGCGGGCCACCCAGCAGCCGACACCACAACAACGCCACTTTGTCAACAACAACATAAAAAATCCCTTGCACAATTTTCCGCTATCAGCTATAATGAAGCAAGAGACAGCAAAAGCATATAAGGCAGGGCGTGAAGTATTGCGAGTACCCCACGCCCCTATGCAGGAGGCCCCGTTAAGACCCAGTCCCACACAGCAGATTTAACTGCGCCCGAAGTCCATTATAACGGTTTTCCCGGCAATAATCAATGGGGAAATCAATGGCTTGTGTGCGTAGCTTTCGGCGGTGTAGGGATTTACAACCCCTGCGCCGCTTTGCCGTCTTCCAGGAAAACCCATGGGGGCCGGGAGGTCCCACCCCCAAGGGTGAGTACTGGCGAGATTGGAAAACCTGATAAGATATGAGGAGGTACACACACTGTGAAAAAGGCGCTTTTATTTAGCTTGTCGCTGGCGTTGCTCCTGTCCTTGACAGCCTGTCACAAGCCTCAGGCAGACCAGCCTACGGAGCCAGACCCGCCCCAGGCCGCAACGTCAACGCAAGCGGACGTATCCACCCCGGAGCCGTTAACGTCCCCCGAATCAGAGCCGCCGGAGCAGGCCCCAGCACACCCGGACCAGCTTTCCGACACCACCCCGGCAGACCTTGATAAAACCGAGGCAAGCCAACCCCCGGAAGAAACCACCCCCTCGGAGACACCAAAGGAACCCCCGGAACAGTCCCCCAAGACGGCAGTTCCACAAACTACTCCTCCAACTTCACAACCAGGCAGCTCCTATGGAGATGATCTAACACCTGAACAGTATGCAGAAATAGAAAGACAAATGTGGGAAGCATTTGAACAAGGTGGAGGTACAATAGCTGAAGGAAGAACAGAAGAATTAACTCCTGAAGAAGAAGAATACATAGGCACCATACTTAATGGTGGAACCACCCAACCCCAACAACCTCAGCAATCCAGTACAAGCCAACAAAATAAAGACGGTTGGAACCAGGCTTTCTATGAAACCTTAACTCCTGAGCAAAAAACAGTCTATGAAAATATGACAAGTGCGAGTGAGCGCAACATGATGAAGCAAAGCATGGAAAATATGAGACAACGAGAAGCAGAAGGATGGATCGTAGATGGTTCAGATCCGACTGAAGAAGAACTAAAAGAAGCCTGGGGAAACATAACCTTTGGTCAATAACCTAATATCAACACAGCCAGGAGGCCTCCAAAACCGGAGGCCTCTTTTTTGTGCAATTTGCCAGTATGATTTTTGATTGTCCCTTGTAAACTAAAGAAAAAGTTATGAAATTTTGCGATTTCAAGAAAAAACACGTCTGAGGGCTGGTTGACAATGCCTATCAATTTATGCGCCAATGCTTAGCATATGTTCCAAGACGTCCTTCACCTGAAATTAAAGCCAATTTTCCTCAAAAAAGTTATTAAAAACAGCAAAATATGCCGTTTTACAAACAAAATCGACCGCGTTAGTATAGGGTTGCACGGAGGGAAAGGTTCCTTCCCCCTGTGCTCTGGCGCAGTGTCGCCACAACCCCGGCAAGGGTCAGCACCGTCCCCCCAAGGGACGGCGAGCCGGGCACCAAAGAAGAAAGGAGGAAATATCGTGGCCAAAATTGTCGGTATCGCCGATACCAACTTCACCCCTAAGGATTCGGATAAACCCATTGAGGGGAAGACGTTGTACACGACGGAGACAATGGACCCCAGGCGGGGACAGGGAGAAACCACAGACCACTTCTTCCTGACCACCGCAAAGCTGGCCACCCTGGACTTTGTTCCGGCACCTAGTCAAATGGTTGAAGTTTTTTACAACCGTTATGGCAAGGTCGCAACACTCAAGCTGGTGGGCGATGATAATATAATCATCGCTTGACCGAAACAAAATCACTGCCGCCCTGGGGGACGCTCTTTGCAGCTCCCCCAGGTCCCGGCCCATAATGAAGGAGGTAACTATGAGTTTGGGACATATTTTTATTTTAGTAGTTGTCTTTTGGGTGGTGTATATACTTTTGTATCGGACCCCCCCGGTAGCAACCACAAATAATATATTTACACTAACAGAGCAAGACATATCGCTTTTAGAGAATAGTCCTTATTACTGTTCTTTGGGTCAAGCTATGGTGGATTGTGTTTCAGGTTGTTATCACCGTTGTAATTTAGAACAACCAGCGAAACTGCCATCACACCTAGCTCCAGTTGGAAAACGCGTTACATGTGACCCCCAACGAGGTGTTATGTTCAAATACGTTTTTTCCCGAGCCATTGCCGGAAAAAGCGGGATGAGTTTTTTATACTCAACCACAGATACGAGTAGAATGGTGTCTGTATTAAATCAATCTCTCGGAAACTATACAGCTCAGCGAGGGTATCGCAATTTGCAAATTGTAGCCCATGGGAACTTATTGGAGGGACAGGTATTTTTTTCTATAGTACCTTTTACCATGGAAGAAATTCAGCGGACCCTATATATATTAAAAAATGGAAGTCAGGAAGGATATTGAGTGACAAAGAGATTGAATCAAGTTGCCCACAACATCCTTGTTGGGTTCCTGCTGTCGTTGGGGATATTCCCCAACGATGGCGAGGATATAACGGAGGTTCGTGACTATGGGCCGCACCGTGTCTATACCCAAATGGCCCGTGTTCCTGACAGCGTAGCGGACACCATCGACCCGGCAGAGGCACTTGACAAGCTGGTGTCCTACCTGGAACATCACAACGCCCTCCCTGGCGCTGAACGGTTCGAGCCGTACAATGTGCAGGCGTATATGTGCCCCTGCGGTTGCGGCACGTTCTTGTATGTGTCCGTCAGCCACACCGCCTGATATAAGGCCCCCGGACGGGGGTCTTTTTTTATGCCGCCCCAGCAAGCCATATCACCAACGAGCGGCGGACCCCGGACGCCGCCGACGGGGAGCGCCAGTGGGAGCGAGAGCGAGGAGCGGAGCGAAACGCCGAGCGGAGCGGCGGCACCGTCGTATGGCTTGACCCTCCGGCGGCAGAGCCGCCACGTCAAAAGGTAAGTGTTACCCTTTTGACGACTTTAGTATTTTGTATTTCCAAAAATCACCATATGTCAAAGTAGCAACAAATCTTGCCAGAGAAAAAATGTTCTGGAAATTGTGACCGCCTATAATCAGGCTATCCCCAGTCAGGGCAGGAAGGAGGTGAGCATGAATGGCAGACAGACAAGCCAGAAAGTGGCAGGTCACAGTCAACAACCCAGCGGACAAGGGGCTGGACCATGACGCAATCAAGAAGGCCCTGGAAGAGTTCAAGTCCCTTGTATATTGGTGCATGGGGGACGAGATAGGACTTGACACGCATACGCCGCACACGCACCTGTTTATGGTGCTGAAAAGTCCAGCTAAGTTCTCCACGGTGAAGAAGCGCTTTCCGGAAGCACACATTGAAGCGGCCCGAGGCAGTATAGCGGAGAACCGGGCGTATGTGGAGAAGACAGGAAAGTGGTCCGAGGACGAAAAAGCAGATACGAGGGTCCCGGACACGTTCGAGGAATGGGGCGAGATACCAGAGGAACCGGGGCAAGGAGCCCGAAGCGACATAGCCGAGCTGTACAGCAAAATCAAGGCGGGAATGAGCAACGCCGAAATCATGGCGGCAAACCCGGACAGCGCAAAGCATATTCACCTGATGGACAAGATACGGCAGGACATCTTAGAAGCCCTCTATCGAGAGCAATGGCGAGACGTAGAAGTGACGTACATCTTCGGGCCGACAGCGACAGGCAAGACCAGGGGTGATATGGAGGCCCACGGCTATTCCAGTGTCTACCGGGTGACAGACTACAGCCACCCGTTTGACCGATATGCCCAGGAGCCTGTTTTATGTCTGGACGAGTTTCGGAGCAGTCTGCTAATTGGGGATATGCTGGACTATCTTGACGGGTATCCGCTGGCGTTACCAGCGAGATACGCCAACCGGCAGGCGTGTTATGAGAGGGTATATATCATCAGCAACATAGATTTGCGGGAGCAATATCCGAACGTACAGATCAACGAGCCAGCGACGTGGAAAGCGTTTCTGCGGAGAATCCACCATGTAATAGAGTATCGAGAGGACAGAGAGCCGATAGACCACGGCCCCGGCCTGGACTATATTTTTCCCCCACCTCCCCCCGTACCGGAATGGGTGAAAGAGGCAGAGGAAGCAGAGCAGGGGGAACTACCATTCCCAAAGTGAACAGGAGAAGCAGGCAGAAGCAGAGGGGCCCCCAATAAATCCCACGAGTGCCCCGCAGGGCACACCTTTGAAAAGAAAAAAAGATAGGGGGTGATACACATGTTCTCCTCCGATGGAGGGATACCCGGCCCAACAATGGAACGTCAGATAGGCGGCACAACATACATTGTGACCTCAAGTTATTCAAAAACCGCCACAGAGACAGCCGCCCAGAAAATGCGCCGCATCATCTTAAAAGAATCCAAAAAAGTATTGGAAAGCGGCAAATAATCGTTGAAAACAGCCGGATTCTATGGTATAATCTATACATAGAGTTCGGCTGTCACTTTAAGGAGGCTGTAGTTATGTGGCAGTACGATAAAGTTACAAACGCATTCGTTCCCGGTATCCTCCCCGCTGACGGCTCCAAGATTAACGCTTGCTACACCCGGCTGTCCCAAGAGGACGAATTAGACGGCGATAGCGGTTCTATCCTGAATCAGCGTGATTTCCTGCTGAAATATTGCACAGAACAGGGCTTGAATCATGTCCGTTTCTTCTCGGATGATAGTGCTATATTAGGACCAAGTCAGAAAGTGCTTATAAAAGAAGCCTTTATCTGATTTGGTCCATTTTTTTGCGTTAAAAATTTGAAATAAAAAATGAGGGGATGTGCAGAATGGGAATTATTTACAGCGTCAGCAATTTTAAGGGGGGCTGTGGTAAAACATCAACAGCCTTAAATTTGGGAGCTGCATTGGCAGCTGCTGGGAAGTCTGTTGCCCTGATTGACAACGATGTTCAAAGCAATCTCACAGCGTCGCTGGGCTACACCCCTGCCGAGCAGCCTCGCACCCTTGCCAACCTTCTACTGTCTGCCATTGACTACCCAGAGGATCTGGATTTTCACTTGCGGAAGACTATCATCCACACGGACACAGGCATCGACCTCATCCCTGCCAACCGCCGGCTGTCGGATGCTGCTGCCCGGCTTCAGGTCATGCAGCTCTCTCAGTACAATGCTGTTGGGGATTCTGATCGGGCCAGCGAATGTGTCATGTCTGAACTGTTAGAGCATCTGCGTCCCTCCTATGACTACATTATCATCGACTGCGGATTGAAGCATGAATTGCTGACCGTCAATGCGCTGGCAGCGTCGGATTTCTGTATCGTTCCGGTCCAGGCTCACTTTCTGGCCAGCGAGGGTATCCCGGAGGTGCTGGAGTTGGTAAGGTCAGTGCGGGAACGGTTCAACCCCAGACTCCAGGTCGCTGGCATCCTGCTGACCATGTACCAGTCCCGGCCTCAGCTGTGCCGCAGCGTCCGGGAAAGTGTGGGCGAGATCTACGGCGAGACGTTTCATGTTTTTGAGCGGCCCATAGAATACTCCATCAAGGTAGCGGAGTGTCCCGCCGCCGGGCAGAGCATTTTTGACTACGCTCCGAAGAATGCTGCCGCTGAGTCCTACCGCAGTCTGGCAGAGGAGGTGCTGAGGCTTGCCTAAAGCGAACATGAACGATATGTTGAAACGGCGCATGGCCGCTACCCAGCAGGCATCAGAGTTACAAACCAGCGATGAAGCCTACCAGCGGATTTTCCGTGAAAAGGCACCAGTTGGAGCCTCCCAGCTCTGCGACCTCCCGCTGGACAAGCTGGTATCCTTTTTCACAGCGGATATCGGCTTTCGCCCTTACCCCAGGGCCAAGCTGGAAGCCTTTTCGGAACAGATTCAGGAGGACGGCCTGTTTGTCAGAATCATCGTCCGCCCTATCAGTACAGATAAGTATGAGATCCTGAGCGGTCACAATCGAGTTGCCGCTGCAAAACTGGCTGGGTGGACTACGATTCCTGCGGAGGTAGTGGAGGCGGATGATGCTAGGGCCATCGTGATTGCCACCTCTACTAACCTGATCCAGCGGCAAGGGCTTTCCACCATAGAGCGAGGAAAGGCATACAAAGCATTGCTGGACGCAAAAAACCGCCAAGGATACCGTTCCGATATGGAGAACGGAACTTCTGGCGATTCTCGCCAGAAGTATTCGGCCCGGGCCTTGGTCGCCGAATTTTTTGGCGTCACCGAGTACGAAATTCGGAAAGCCGTTAAGCTGACCCAGCTGATACCGGAACTGTCCGATATTCTGGAGAACACCCCTAAACAACTTAATCTCGCCTGCGCCGACCTGATCGCGGACTATAATGCTGAGTCTCAGAAAGCGTTTATTGAGATATGCTCCATCGTTGGCTACCAAATCAACAAAGCCGCCATGCAGCATGTCGTCCAGAAATGTCCCCCGCCTGCTGCTGATCGTCAGGCCGTGTTTGCCGCCTGGCGCGAGGCCCGGGCGGCGGCGGAGAAACGCTTGACAGCCCCGCCCAGAAAAATCTCCTTTGACCGCAAGCAGTTTGCCCCCTATCTGGAGAAGTTCAGCAGCGACCGGGAGATTGAAAAACTGTTCCTTGAGTTCTTGCGGGAACGGGCCGGATGACGTATAATGGGCAAAATACAGATTGCGAGGGGTACATATGAGTGAACAGGATAAAATCCAACTATTTGAGAATCAGCCCATCCGGGCAGCTTGGGATTCAGAGCAGGAAGAATGGTATTTTTCCATTGTCGATGTAATCAAGGTACTGACAGGCAGTCCTAATCCTCAAACCTACTGGCGCGTTATGAAAAAACGCTTGAAAGATGAGGGAAATGAAACCGTTACAAATTGTAACGGTTTGAAAATGGTAGCGGCAGATGGTAAACGTCGCATGACGGACGTAGCCACCACAGAACAACTGCTTCGCCTGATCCAGTCCATTCCATCTCCCAAAGCGGAACCCTTTAAGCTCTGGCTAGCTCAGGTTGGCCGGGAGCGTATTGAGGAGACTATCGACCCGGAACAGGCCATTGACCGGGCTTTGGAAACCTATCAGCGAAAGGGATATTCCCCCGATTGGATACATCAGAGAATCCTTGCCATCCGGGTTCGCAACGAATTGACGGCTGAGTGGCAGGCCAGAGGGGTAGAACAGGGTCGGGAATATGCCATTCTCACGGATGAGATCACTCGTGCCTGGTCTGGTATGACCACAAAGCAGTATAAGCAGCTGAAAAACTTGAAAAAGCAAAACCTGCGGGATAATATGAGTACCGCAGAAATCGTCTTGAATATGCTGGCTGATGTTGCTACAACTGAACTATCTAAGGGACAGCAGCCAGAGGGCTTTGCAGAAAATAAAGAGGTTGCCCGGCGCGGTGGGAGAATTGCGGGGCAGGCCCGGCAAGCGATTGAAGCGGATTCTGGCCAGCCTGTGATTACCTCTCAGAATGCTGCCCAGTTGAATGCCGTGGTCACACAGGTGATTGAGACGGTAGCCGCCTCTCAGCCCGAGGAGCTGCCGCCTCACACACAGGACAACACAACTGAAGATTGAACCATGCTGTACAGCCTGGCGCCGCTTCTGCGGCCCAGGCTATTTTCATGCCTTGGAGGAGGTGACAACGATATGAACAACTACCAACGGGCCCACAGTCCCTTTGAGGACTCCGCCACTCAGCGATTGCGGCGCATGGGCCTGACCACCGAGGACGGCTCCCCGGAACGGGACGCTATGGCCGTATTTAGCAGCATATTCGCCGGCCAGTTTTTTGATGATCTGTGCGACTATTATCAGGACTACGAGAACGTCCAGGAGACCATAGCCCAGATTTTCCACACGGCGGAGCAGGCCGATCCCAAGCAGAAATTTTTGCTGATCTGCCTGCAATATGACAGCATCTACCGCTCCCTGCCCGACCCGGTCTGGTGGATCAGCGGCAGCCCGGATTTTGCGGAGCTGTTTGCCGAGGACTTTCTGACTCACTTGAAACGTCTGGCAGAAAATACATAACGTAGGATGAGAACATGGATCGTATTAAAATTTATAAGCCCCCGGATAGTCCTGCCCAGGCGGCGGAGTTCATTGAGGGGCTGGAGCCCAAGCTGCGGGACAAGCTGGTCCGGCAGATTTTTTATCTCTCCCAGACGCCCCTCCCGGAACTGAAAGAGCCCCACTACAAGCACTTCTCCATTGAAAAGTATCAAAGCCTCTATGAGCTCCGGGAGAAGGGCCGGGTGGTGGTGCGGGTCATCTTCACCCCCTGTCCCAACGGGGACTATCTGCTCCTGCACGCCTTTGTGAAGCGCCAAAAGCGTGACACCGAAAAAGCGCTGGAGCACTCACTCAGACTGCTGGCGTCGCTCTGGGATCACCCGGAGTACGCAGTAGAATATATCGTCAAGGAGGAACCCAAATGAAACCCATTGTACCCATCACCCTGGCGGCCGCGCTGGCATTGTCCGGTGCGGTATTTTTCTGGAGAAGGAGGACCCAGACATGAAACGACTGCTCACCTGTCTGCTGCTGGCGGCGGCGCTGGTGACCAACGCCTGCGCCTTGGAGGTACCCACCGATACCACCATCCAGAACCTCAACGGGAGCCAGCAGCTCATCAAGACCTACACCCTGCCCCCCGGGACTGATCCCCAGCAGCTCATTGAGGAGCCCTTCGAGCAGGAGGGCTACCGCTACACCTTTGCGGAGATTGTGAAGGAAGAGAATCAGGTGTCGGACCGGAAGTACCACACCGAGACGGTCACGCTGGAAACCGGCACCAAGGACCTGGGGACTATCCTGACCCAGCTTGCAGCCACACTGGACTATGATGACGGCACTTACTCCGGCGTTCTGAACCTGGATCACACCGCCATTCGCACCGAAGCCGCCGGCTACACCAGCCAGGCCAAGACTGTCACCGCCACCAAGACCATCGGGCCACTGGACCGGAACGATATGTCTTATGTCCCGGCTACCACCGTCAAGGACGGGGTGACGCTGAACCTGTCCAACGTGGACTGGCAGATCATTGGCACTGATCTGGTGGGGGACGCCCTGGCCCCCGCCTCTTATCAGGCCGTGGCCACCTACTCCGGCAAGAGCTACCACAAGGTCGCCACTGGGTACATCACCTCCGCCGACTATGTGGGCGAGGTCACCCGGAACGATGTGGAGAGCGTCACCTACAAGGTGACCTACCTGGGGGCCGCGGCTGACGGCGCTGGCCTGATTATTGACCGGGCCTCCGGTCTGACGGCCAGCCTGCCCGGAAAGGTCCTGCCCTATGCCCTGGGCGTTCTGGGAGCAGGGACAATCGCCACCCTGGGTGTGCTGCTGTTCCGCTCCCGCCGGGCGCTGCGGCAGCTCCAGGAGGAACCGGAGGACGAAACTGAGCAAGAGGAGGAAGCAAAATGAAACCCTGGAAAAACCTGACCAAAGCGATCCTGCCCATTCTGGCCCTGCTGGCGCTGACCCCCTCCGCCTATGCGGCAGCGGACTACTCCTTTGAGACCACCGCCCCCCAGGACTACTACAAGAGCACCAGCTATGAGGACATCTACGGCAGCCAGTACAACTACGGCGGCAGGAATGTGGTGGACTACCAGGTCCCCGAGCTGGAGTACGGCCTTCAGAGCACCACCATGACCGGCGTGATGGAGCGCACCATTCTCCCCGGCCTCCAACAGACGGTGGCGACGGGCGGAGGCGGCTACGGCGTCGGTGGCGGCGGCCCCATCACCGAGCTGGTGGAGGCCGGTAAGCCGGGCTCCGCTGTCACTCCCACACCCACTGTCCCCACCATACCCACCTACCAGCCGCCCGCCTACACCAGCGCGGAGGGCATGGCCTACAAGGACGGCCATATCGGCACCATCAAGATTCCCTCGCTGAAAATCGACATGAAGCTGTGGGAGGGCGAGACCAACGCCAGCATGAGGAAGGGCCTGGGGCATTACAGCTCCACCTCCGCCTGGGATGGCAACGTGGGAGCGTGCGGCCACAACCGGGGGACCAAGTACGCCATTGGCGCAATCAAAAATCTGAAGCAGGGCGACACCATCACCTACACCACCATGTACGGCACCCGGACCTATGCGGTCACGCTGGTCAAGACCATCTCCAACACCGACTGGAGCTACCTCCAGGCTGCCTCCGACAACCGGCTCACCCTCACCACCTGCCTGGCCGACCACCCCGAGAGCCGTGTGGTGGTCCAGGCTGTGGAGGTCCGTTCATAAAAGGTTTACAAATAACCTTTTGCGGCGAAACTCCGTGAAAAGCGGAGGTGAAACGGCCGAAATTCAACAAATACGGCAAGGTTCAAAATATCGGCAAAGGGATTTAAAATAATCCTTTGACAGAGTCCAGATTCCGTACTATGCTCAAATCAGAAGGAAGAAACAAGTTGATTTTGGGTGCTGAAAGGAGTGCAAAATATGAAACGGATCTTGACCTTGCTGCTGTGTGCCGCACTGACACTGTCACTGGCTGTCCCCGCCCTGGCTGTTCAGTCCGAGCAGGAAACGGCGGCGGCCTGGCTGAAAGAAAACGGTATCCTGACCGGTGACCAGAACGGCAATCTGAATCTCGGTTCCGGCCTGACCCGGGCGGAGCTGGCTGTAATCCTGACCCGGCTCTCCGATGATACCGGGGATATGGGCAGGAATGCCGCCTATTACCGCACTATCTGTCCCTTCACCGATGTTCCTGAGTGGGCTATGCCCTATGCCGGTTACTGTGCCGAGAAAAAGCTGATGGCCGGCTATGGCAACAAACAATTTGGCCCCAGTGACCCGGTGACCCCAGCTGCGGCCTGCACCGTCATGCTCCGGTATCTGGACTGCCCGGCCAGCCAGTGGAGCTACGCCACCGCTTGTGATAAGGCGGTCGAACTGGGACTGCTCCCAGTTGAAGCGACCACCGGCCCCACCATCACCCGGGGAAACATTGCAGTTCTGATCTATCAGGCGCTGAATGGTATGTCAGGAAACTCTCACACAGCTTCGCAGGGCATTGGGGACGGCTATCTCACTAATGGCAAGCCTATTACCGAGGAAAATGTGCTGGAGCTACTTCGCCAAATTGAAAAGGACTGGCCAACCGGTACTGTCTAGGGGACAAACAAAACCCCAGGCACTCACAAGAACGAAATACCCAGCACAGCCAGTGGACAGATCATGCGCAACTATCACGTCAGTAATACTTACGCTTGTGGAGCATATGCCAGCATGGTAAGTTCTCTCATCTTCGGAGACACTGCTAACCTTGGTCGTAGGCTGGATGATCTCTCTCAAATTAGGCCTGGAGATATTCTGGTCTATGTACGCAATAGCAGCGGTAAGGTCTGGCATATTGTAGTCGCCTTGGAATCACCCAGCGATACAAACTCGTTTTACATCACAGATGGTAATGCGGGCGAAACTATCCAATGGCCAGACCGTCAGAGTACTTATAGCAACATGGATAATCTGGATAGTTATCGGGGTGAAAACCAGATTTATCGTTTAGAAGGCTGGACCCGCTACCCTGAAAGCGTCTCCTACACTGGGAATAGTGTAGAGGCATGGTTCGCAAATAACAGCTAAGGAGAAAAAATGCACATAAAACCACCGATTCCCCGCATGAACAGCCCCAATTACAAGCAAAGAATCATCCGCAAGGACTGTGTCAGCGCCAGTGATAAAATGAAAGAAAACGCCGAGGAAAAAATGTAGTTTTGTGGCGGAGAGGAG
>CAJUAW010000080.1 GCA_910584605.1 uncultured Oscillospiraceae bacterium | reverse complement strand
AAACTCAGGAGAAGGTATAACCAAATTTCGCAAACAGGTCTTCACCAAGAATGTCCCGATAATCCTCATAGATGGGAGCAACCGCCTCCTGGAATGCGGCTACCTGATCGCTGGTGAGCTCTCCAACTACTTCAACATTAGGATACTTGTCAAACTGTGCCATCAGTTCGCTGGTTTTCTCGCGGGTGGCCTGGATCTGATAGGCCATAGCCTCGGCGGCGGCATCGGAGAAGATGATCTTTTCCTCATCTGTCAAGCTGTTCCACAGCTTTTCACTGACCGAGAGAAAAATGGGATCATAGGAGTAGTTCCAAATGGTCAGGTAATTGGTGACCTCCAGAGTGTTCTGGGTAAAGAGCAGGTCCAGTGTGTTCTCACAGGCGTCAATGGCGCCCTGCTGAAGGGAGGTGTATACCTCGCTTTGGCTCATCGTAATGGGGTCGGCGCCAATATACTTCAACAGGTTGACATGCACATTACTGCCGGGGACTCGCATTTTCAGGCCCTGCATATCCGCAGGGGAGGTGATGGGATTGCGCCGGTTGGCCACCTGACGGTAACCGTTCTCGCCCACAGCCAGGCAGACACAGCCCGCCTCCGAGATCACTTGCTTCAGCGCCTCGCCGCCTTCACCGTTGGCGATATAGCGGTCTACATCGTCATAGGTAGGCAGGAGCCAGGGGAAGCAGGCCACGATGGACTTTTCTGAGATTGAGGACCAGACCATGGCGTCCTGCAGGTGAATATCCGTCGAGCCCTGCTGGAGCAGCTCGATTCCGGTTGCCTGGTTGCCGCCGGACAGCTGGTCACTGGGATAGATGGTAATGGAATATTTTCCATTGGTCTTTTCACTGATGATGTCACAGAATTTCTGCGCACCTAGCTGCCATGTACTGGTTTCAGGAGAGGCGGAGCTAAACTTTAATTCGATGACCTCATCCTTCGTTTGACTGGAATTGCCGGAAGTGCTCCCCTGGCCGTTATTGGTTTGGCCGCCGCAGGCCGCCAGGCCCACCATCAATGCGCTGGCAAGGAACAGGGAAATGGCTTTTTTCATCGTGTTTCCTCCTTATAATAGTTTTGGTGTAGCGATTACAGCGCACATGAAGCGGTAGCATGCCGGTCGTTTCAGCGCTGTAATCCATCTGATGTTTCGCTGGTCTTTCCGTATCGCGAAAATTGGACGCGAGAAAGACACGTTTCAACCCAGCGAAAAAATCATGCAAATGAAATGAGGCCCGATTGCGTCAGCTCAGTGTTCCCCTCCAGAACACCTTTACTTTTGGAGCATTTCTGTCAGCATCTTGCCCATGCGCTCCATCCCAGTTTTGATGTCCTCTTCGCTGACGGTGGCAAAGCTGAGCCGTGCCGTGTTAGGATGTCCGCCGTAGGGATAGAATGTATCGCCCGGAACAAAGATTACTCGAATGCTCTCTTTCATCTGATGGAATAGCTCCAGAGAATCCACACCCTCTGGAAAAGTGATCCACAAGAAGAGTCCGCCCTGGGGAATTGTATATTGTATCTCCGGTGGGAAGGTCTCCCTGATGGTTTGGAGCATCAGATCTTTTTTCTTTTTATACAACTGGTTCATCGCTGCGATATGCTTCATGATGTCGTTGTTGATCAGATATTTTGCAGCAATGCGCTGAGTCAGCTCACTGCTCTGCAAATCACAGGCCTGTTTCAGATAAACCAAGCTGTTGACAATATGCTGATCCGCAATGATCCAGCCAATCCGCATCGCTGGACAAAGGATTTTGGAGGTGGAGCCCAGATAAATCACCCGGCCAACGGAGTCAAAATGCTTCACAGGGGGGACGACCGGTCCGTCATAGCGCAGGTAGTAATAGGGGTTGTCCTCGACAATCATCACATTATACTGCTCCGCCAGCTCAATCATCCGGATACGGCGGTCCTCCGCCAATACACGGCCGGTGGGATTTTGAAAATCAGGGATCGTATAGATAAACTTTGCGTCCGGATGATTTATGAGCGCTTGCTCCAGCGCATCCATACACATGCCATCCTCATCGGTGGCCACCTCAATAAACTGAGGCTCATAATACTTGATGGCATTGATAGCCCCCATATAGGTGGGACTTTCCACAATCACCTTGTCGCCCTGATCCAAAAACGCCTTTGCTACCAGGTCCAATCCCTGCTGAGAGCCACTGGTAATGACCAGCTGTTCCACCGGAGTGACAATCCCAATTTGTTCCATCATGTCCTGCAGCTGCTTGCGCAGCTCCAGGTTTCCCTCCGTCACGCTGTACTGCAAAGCGGTGCGCCAATCGCTGCGAATTGCCAGATCCGCAGCCTGCGCCAGCTCTTCCCAGGGAAAATACTCTGGGTCCGGATTGCCGCCGGCAAAGCAGATCAGCGTGGGGTCAGAAGCCAGCTTCAGCGATTCGCGGATAAATGAGGGCTTGGCCAGCTTCATCCGTTCTGCATAACGAAAAGCACTCATATGTTCCTCCTTCACATGTTCCTTGATGTTACATCCTCTTTTGCCGTGTTTTCTGCCCTCCATCAGGCAGGGAAATGAAAAAGACCGAGTATTTTATCCTTTTATAGTATACCGTGACAGGGTTATCCCTTTATTTCATTCGAAGCGGACGAAAAATTATTTTGGTGGAAAAATAAACTCAAGATGAACAGACGTTAAACAATGCGTTTTTCCGGCGGCTCCCCATCCCACTCCAGCGACACGCTTCCTGGACACATATGCTGCAGGTACTGCACCGCAGTGAAGGAAAACAAATCGCTTTGCACCATATTTTCCAGCCGGATTGAGGTGCGGTAAAAGTGCGAAAGCTGATTAAAAAATTGAGAAACAGAGTTCAGCAGCCTCACCTGACGCACCTGGCTGTAGGTGTTTTCCAGCCCATAGGCCGGGATGAGCGCGGGCTGTATCGTGGCCATATCCTCCAGGAAAACTTTGGGTATTTTGCTGATTACGCCGCGCTCACAGGCGGAGGTGACCGCAGATATGATCTCGGCCAGTACGGAACCTGGAATCTCCCCCGCTTTTTCCCAAACCCGGATGTGCAATACCAGGTCTTTTTTCTGAAAGACGGCACTGGTTTTGCTTTGATCCTGGGCCGCCAAACTCATGTGAAGCTCTCGCAGCCGCTTGGAGGGAGGCAGGTTTAAATCCGTCTGTAGAATCTCCTCACACTTCCGGCAGTATTGAATGGCCGCCGCCCGGTCTCCTCTGTCCTGACAAAGCTGGATGATATGGTAGTAATACTCCTCCTCGTAGGGGCTGACACGCAGCAGATCCTCCAACGTGCTATGTGCGCCATCCAGATCTCCGGCGGCAGTGTAGCGGTCAAGCAAACGCTCTAAAACCTGCTGGCAGGTTCTTTGATACCGCGTGCGTTCGAAGAGAAGCCAGTCGTTGAAGTCATTGCTGTCACGGATATAAAATTCTTCCATCAGCTCCCGCTCCAAAATCAGCTTCATCTCAATCAGCTGCTCCCGGCTGGCCTGTTCCGCCGGCACATCCAACAGCCGCTTCAGGCGGCGGAGGTCGGAGGTATATTGATAATCCGGATTGATAGAACACGCGTCCTTAGAGGCGAGAAGAAATTCTGCGCCATTTTGATCCGGCGGAATGGTTTTTCTGATGTTCCAAAGATTGTAGCGCAGATTGTAGGTGGCGGTGTCATAGCTTTCCGACCAGAACATGGATGCAAGCTTGTCCCGAGAGGCGCGATGCTGTTCGCTGCAAATCAAAAAACCTACAATTGCCAGAGACTTTGCACTGAGCTTTGTGGCGATTGGCACACCGGAAACGGAAAATCCCATCGGCCCAAACATTTGGATATGGAGCTTGTTTCCCATGCATACCTCCTTACAGGTCCTGATATAGGATCGCACCAGACTTCATCGTCAAAATGACTTCCGCCGTAATAATACCTTTGGGATTGGTGCGGAAGATATTCCGGTCCATGACCGCCAGATCTGCCACCCGGCCAATCTCAAGTTCGCCTTTGTACCCCTCCTCACGTCCCACCCACGCCGCATCCCGGGTAAACATAGACAGGGCTTCTTCCACGGTAACACGGCTGGACTCAACCGGATGATTGACTGCAGCATGAATTCCTCCAATAGGG
This sequence comes from uncultured Oscillospiraceae bacterium, assembly GCA_910584605.1. GTDB lineage: Bacteria > Bacillota > Clostridia > Oscillospirales > Oscillospiraceae > Lawsonibacter. The sequence goes on along the minus strand of CAJUAW010000080.1, from coordinate 8,231 downwards.
TTGACCGGAGTCAGACCGCTGTCCGAGCCGCCGCAGATACGCACGCCCGCATTGCGAATGTCCTGAAACGGGTTTGTCTGCTGCCACAACTCCCCCAGCCGCTCTGCAAACATCCCCCGGCTGCCGCCGTAAAAATACTCAAACGCGGGCTGCATAGAGAAAATGATCCCCATGGCGCCTGCCTGTCTGCGCTGATGCTTTGTGGTCAGCTCTGCGTGCTCGATCCGATGGCGGAGGTTGAATATCCCAGTCTCTCGCCGGGCATATTCGTGAGCGCGGAGCGCCTGTTCCACCGCACGGCTGCCCACAGCGTGGAGGGAGGTATCCAGCCCCGCCTGATAGCAGTTGAGCAAAAACTGGTTGACCTCCTCCTGAGAGTAGTACAAAGTCCCGCTGCCGGAACGGTCGTGGTAGCTGGTGTCCAGCGCGGCCTCGCCGGCGGTAAAGGAGCCGTCCAAAAAAATGTCCCCCACACGAGTGAGGCCCAGGGCCTTCACTTTGTCCAGCTCCATAGTCCCAAAGTAGATACAGACATCCAGCGGAAGCCTTGGGATACAGGAGAGCAGTAATTTGACGTCCTGCTCCGGAAACCCCTCTCCGCCCTCCATAGCGTGGATGGAGGTGACCCCCTTTTTCAATAACTGCTTGGATAAGTCCAGCACCGCCCGCTCTTTATCCTGGATGTTATAGCTGTTCCCAATTTTCTGGCGCAGAAGGGCGTTGGCCTTTCCGCGAAAGATTCCGGTGGGGCGCATAAACTCGTCCACTTCCACCCCCTCGATCGTCCAGGGAATATTGATGGAGTGGAGGGCTTTTGTGTTTAAAATGGTGCAGTGGAAGTCCCGGCATTCGATCCATACGTCGTAGTCCCGCAAAAATTGGTCAATCACCTGTCGGTTTGGCAGACACTTTTCCTCCAAATCGGAAATTTCCAGACGGCAGGCATACACGGTTGACTGCCTGGGGTAGCGTTCCGCCCACTCTCGCAGCCGGGTCCCCATCTCCTCAAAGTTTCGGGAGCCGTTCAGGTCCAGCTTCATGCGGTCCAGTGCTGTGGGAACCACATGGACATGGCAGTCGTAGAATCCTGGAAGTACCAGACTTCCCTTCAGGTCAACTGCTTCCTCCGCCATAGCCAAGTAGCCAGCGTCACAGTCGCGATACCCGGCGTCTCGTATCATCCCTTCCTGAATCCACATCCAGGTATAGTTTTTCTTGCCGTCAAAGCGAAAGAAATTTCCGTTATACAGAAGGATTGAACCGTTCAGTTCCCTCTTTCCTGTGGCGTTCATGCTGTCATTGTTGCTGTTCCGATTCATGTGGGCCTCCATAAAAAGCTGTTGCGGCTGTGTCCGCCCTCAACTGTGAAACCGAATGTATCACTCGTCCGCGTCATGAAGCAGGTTCATTACCGTTCTATAAACCAGTTCCGGCGCAGTGTAAAAACTGTAGTTTTTCTCGATACGCTCCGTAAACTTATGGGCATCCTTTCCAAAGGGGCCAATATCGACTACAGGCAGGTCCAGCGACTGCATCTCCCGCAAAGGGATGTCATAGAAGATACCAAAGCCAGGGGTATTCCGCTTGAGGGCACGAATGACCTCCGGGGCCTGGGGGGCGGTGGCAAAGCTGAGGTCAGAGATATAGGGAAAGAACTTTTTTCGAGTTAGTTTGTAATCGGTTCCCGTCTCCTCAATGGCCTTGTCAACCGCCCACAGCAAGCGGCGTTCCTTTTCCTTCTCCCCTGCAACGTGGACGTGGGGGTAGTAGGGGGGCGTGAGGTAAACCAGCACAATGGGGTCTTTGTCGCTCCACAGGCCATGGACATACTCCACTAAACGAGTTGTGCGCGTGCAGGTGTCAATGGTCTCATCCGTCATCAGCTCCTGCGACTTTTGCGCAACCAGCTCCGGCAGCTGGGGGACCTCCTCCAGTACGGCGGCATACAGCTGCTGATAGGTCATAACTCGGGCCTTCCAGGGCAGACGGACAAAGGGCTGCCGGCACATATTACAGAAGGTGCGGTAATACTGATTCAGCGTATCAAGCACCTGGAAGAAACACTCCTCCGCTATCTCCGCCATCATAGCCAGCACCTGATCCGGGGTGCTGATGTGGGTGGCGTAGTTAAAGTAGAGAATGGCTGATTTGGCAATCTGCGTGGAGTACTCTGCCTTTCTGTCCCGCTGGCAAAGGGTAACGGGAGGAAGCGTAACCTCGCCCTCAGCCACATCGCAGAACTCAGGATTCAAATTGATGCGGGAGCTGATCTTCGAAATCAATTGATTGGGGTCCAGGCCCTTGAACGCCTCGCCCACATGGGTTTCCTTGCCGACCACATAGAATGTGGGCATCAGTTTGCCTACCGTTCCCACATAGACATACTTATTGGTATCCCCCTCATATTCCGAGGTCATATAGTCCGTGTCCAGCAGGGCCAGATAGTCGAATTTGTTCTCCTCCTGCAGCTGGATCAGCTTGGGCACCACGCTGCGCATACCGCGGGAATTGCCCTCCTCATCACAGACCGCGGCGTAAATCAAAGTACCCTCAAAGGCTTCGATCTCCCGGCTGATCTCCTCCAGCAGAGCGATTAAAATTGCGTCCCCGGATTTCATATCGAAGATCCCACGGCCAAAAAGGTAATCCCCCGACTCAAGGTCCCGGCGCACATCCTCTGACAGCTCCAGCTCCTTCAGTTTCTCCATCAGGATATCGGGCTGGTTTGCATATTCGGCCAGAGGGCCATAGTCGGAGATCCCGACCGTATCCATATGGCCGATCATCACAACGGTACGGCGGCTGGCAGATTTTTCGCCCCGCACCATGGCCATGACACTCTTCCGCTTCCAGGGATCGTCCTTGACCGGAACATAAAACAGGTTTTCCGGATGGGCCTGAAAATATGGGACCCGGCCGAGGATCTCATATACCTTTTCTGCCATCACCACCTCATTCGCGGTTTCCAATACACTGAATTGGCCGGTCAGTTCCCGCGTCAGCTGTTCAATACGCGCCGCGCGCTGCTGCTTATCCATCATTAAGGCACTCCTTTCGATCGGCAACACCGTTGCGCCGATATTTATAAGAGATTATACCGAAAAAAATTTTGCACAGCGTTTTATTTTTATGCACCTTTGCAATATATTTGGAGGAACTTTTCCAGCAGAATAAATAGACGTTAAACCAAACAATCATCCCATGGCGCCCGTTCTGTTTCGGTGCCAGCCAACTACCATCCGAGCCGGCGGAAGCGGGCCGCTGATGAAACGAGACGGTCCCGCAGCCGCGGCGGCCTGAGATGCCAGGACGCAAAAAAAGGGCGCAATGCGCCCTCACTTCCATTAAATGTATGTGAACGTCCCACTTTGGGGCGTTTTCTTTGTAAGGATGGAATCTAATTTTAAGGAGGAATCTAGCATGTCCACCAATCACACACCCAACTACAGCCTTTCCCAGTGGGAACGCAGTGACAAGGTCCAGATGGACGACTTCAACGCCGACAACGCCAGGATTGACGCCGCTCTGGCGGCCAAAGCGGACAAATCCGCGCTGAACAGCCTGAGCAGTACAGTATCCGGGCACGCCGCCGCCCTGGCGGGGAAGGGCAATTGCCGGATCGTGTGCCACACCTACATCGGTAATGGCGGCAGCGGCGGCAACAGCCCCACCGTCATCCGCTTTTCCGGCCAACCTCTGTTTGCTGTCATATCCAATGGTCAGGCGATGGTTCTGGCGGCATACGGAGTGAGAACCCTCTACTACGGACTCAGCAACGGCACTGCGCTGGTGGCCTCGTGGTCGGGAAACACCCTGAGCTTTTATGGCAACGATCCCTATGTCCAGATGAATGTAAAAGGTTCCGGTTATTCTGTCCTCTCCTTCTTCGCGGCGGACAGCTAAGTAAAAAGGACCCCCGGGCCAAAGCCCGGGGGTTTTGCTGGATTACTCAGCGGGGGTGGTGGTGGCCACATAAGCGGCAGGACCGTTGTAGACGCCCTCCACGACGACTTCCGCCTTCATAGCATTATTGCCAGTTCCGGTGGTGACCTCAAAGGTCAGGGTGTACTTTGCGCCGTTGGTGGCAACGGTGGTCTGATCCAGAGAGAGGGTATTCTCATTGGTGTCGCCACTCTTCTTCATCTCCCAGTGGAAGACGGCGGCCTTCGCAGCCTCAGCAGCGTTGATGCTAGACCAGGTCTCCTTGTACTCCACAGGGCCGTTATCAGCCGCACCCCGGAGCATGGTGACCTCAGTGCCATTGATCTTGAGTTCCTTGGCCTTGACCTGCGTCACAGCAGAACCCTTGGGAACCTCGACCTTCACCCAAAGCCAGGGCAGGGTGTTCACGCCGCCATCCTCAACAATGCCTTGCCAAGTTGTGTCGCCGGAAGCCCCAGTCTTCTTGTAGGGCTCGAAGGTGGCCTCATCGTACACGAAGTTCATGGTAGCGTTGATGGGGTCCTTGGTCTCGCTGCCCTCGGGGGCCGCTTCCAGGGTCGAGAGAGAGGTAGCGGTATCCTTGGTCTCGCTAGAGTTATCGACATCATTAGCGGGCCTGATGGTCATAGCAGTGCTGCCGACCTTCTCCAGCTCTCTGCCAGTGTTGTCGGTGACAGTGGCTTCCTCGCCTACCACAGTATGAGCCTCCAGCTTCACTTCGCTGCCCGCCTTGAGGCTCAGCTTGCAGGTGTTCAGCTCCTCGGTGATGGTGATCTTATCGGCAGCGCTCTGAGTTGTCAGAACAGAATCCTTCTTGGCGGTGCCAATGGTCGCGGAAGCGCCGTTGTTGGTCTTGACATTGCCGCCAGCCTCAACAGTACCAACGGTCACGGAGGTGGTAGCTGCTGTCTTCGCCTCGACAGTCGCGCCGGCCTCGACGGTGGTAACGGCAGCAGTAGCGCCCACGCCGGTGACCTCAACCTTGGAGGACTTGCCGTTAACGGTGCCGACCTTCACGCTGCCACCAGCCACGGTAACAGTACCCTCGCTGATCTTGGTAACCTCAGGCACCTTGGTGGTGTCGATCTTGTTGACCGTCACGGTGGGGGCGGTGCCGCTGCTCTTCTTCAGCTCGCCGATCTTGGCGTAGCCAGCCACACTGCCAGTGCCGATGGTGATGGTGTTATTGCTATCAACGTAGCCAGCAACCTCCAGGGAGTTAACACTGTTAACAGCCAGAGTGAGGTTAGAAGTCTGAGCGGGCAGGTTCCGGGTCTTCAAAGTGCCGTAGATCGTGATGGTCTCAGCTGCGGAATTGCGGTTGACCAAGTCGCCGTTGATGTTAACGGTCTTGTTGGCGTTGATGGTGATACCATGCGCGCTACTACCGTAGATCGTCATGTTGCCGCGCTGCACATTCACGTTAGCGTTGATAGTGATCGCACCGCTGTCGTAGATGTTCATCGCGTCGGCGTCCACAGCGTATCCAATGGTGCTGCTGACCAGAGAGTTGGTAGCGAAGGTGCCCTTCACGACCAGCTTGCCGCTGCCGGAGATGCGGACTCTGTTCCGCGTGTCATTATCAGCGGCCTGGAAGTTGCCGTTAATGGTCAGGGTGGCGTCAGCAGGGATGTCCATAGCAATGTTGCTGCTGACATCGGTATTTCTGGGAACCCAGGTGTTGTTGATGGTGACGTTCTTATGGAGCTTCAGCGCTTCCTCAACCTCGACAGTGGTGGCATTGCCATCCAGTTCGAACTTACCGCCAGTAGCGGTGCCGCCGGAGGCGGTGAGGACCTCAGTGTCGCTGATGAAGACGACCCACTTGGCCACGCCCTGGCTGTTCAGAACGGCCACGATACGGCCCTCGAACTCCTTCTTGTCGGTGGTAGTCGTGTCGGCGTCGCCCAGCTCGGCAATGGCAGTAGCCACGGAGGCGCGCTCAAGCTTCTTGTAGCTGCCGTCAATCTTCTGCAGGACCACGGCGGGGGTATTCTCATCCACCAGGGTCAGACCGCGGTCAGCGCCGTTGTCGCCAGCCAGATACATAGTACGGCCGATCACTTTCAGGTCGGTGGCCTGAGACTTCGTCAGGTGTCCACCGTTGTCAGGAGCAGTATCCCAGCCCCAGGCAGCGGAACCCTTAACATCGTTGGTGTTGCCGCCAACGCAGTCGTTGTTGACGTCGGCGCCGGGATGGTGGCCGATATCAACGATGACTTCCTTGTCGATCTTGGAACCACCATCAAAGGCCTTGTCATAGGTCCAGTAATCGGTCAGTGCGGTGGGAGTCTTCACGCCGGTGACGTAGTCGCCGCTGTAGCGCAGCTCCTGCACGTGGCCGGGCTCCAGGTCGGAGATGACCTTGGTGAACTTGCTGTTGGTCTTCAGGGTGACGATCTTGCCGTCCACAATCGCGTCAAACTCCCAGACGTGGCTGCCGTCATCCAGGTGCTCCTCGGAGGTAGCTGCGGTCAGGATGTAGGCATAGTTGGCGTCGCTGCCCTTGGCCTCGCCCAGGATGATGGAGGCGATAATGTAGTTGTCCTTGTTGTACAGGGTGTAGATGCTGTCGTACAGAGCGGTATCCTTAGTACCGTCGGAAGCGTCCTTGATGTAGGTCTTGTCATCGTCATTTGCGTTGTCATTACCCTTCTGACTGGCACGGGCGGACTTGCCGAAGACCTCGATCTCCACGTTCTGCACGCCGGTGTACACACCGGCCACGTCGCTGATGACGTGAGGCGTGCTGTTGTCGGCGCTCTCGTCAGCCTCCACCACGATGAAGACGGAGTTGTCGTTGCCGTAAGCGCGGTTGCCTCTGGTCACAGTGCCGTTTCCGCGCCCGGCGGCGGCCCCGTTCTCGCTCATGTCGGCGGCATACTCGTCGATACGGACGCTGTCGCACTTGATGACGGTGTCATCGGTAGTGACAGTGGGATTGTCCAGAACCTCGGTGGTGAACATCCGGGTGGCGGGGGTCAGGGTGTACTCGCCGGCGGCGTCCACGGTGTAGGTGTACCAGCGGTTCAGGGCGTAGGGCTCAACGCCGTTTACCTTGTTGGCCCAGCGGGTGAAGTACTGGCGGCCGTCAGTGGTGCCGTTGGTCACCTTGTCAATGTTCTTGTTGGTGTCGCGGACATTGACCTTGATGGTCTTCATAGTGCCGTCGGTGAAGATGGCGGCGGCGGTGGCAGAGCCCAGGGCGATGTTGCTGGTGCTGGTGTCAAAGCCGGTGATGAAGACGTAGTTGTCATCGCCGGAGAACAGGTCGATGCCCACGGCGTAGCCGTACTTGTCCAGATAGATGTTATAGGTGTGGTCGGCCAGCAGAGTGTTGTCGTACAGGTCCAGCACGTCGTCGCTGTAGAAGGCGAAGGCGGAGTTCTTGTACTCGGTGCCGCCGGTGACTACGCTCTTGAAGAAGGCGACATTGGTATTGCTGGCGGTGTCCTTGTCGCTCTTCTTGGCAAACTTGGTCAGGGTGGAGTCGCTCATGATCTCCACATCGTCAACGATCACGACCTCGTAGCCGGTCAGGTTGTTGCGGACCGGGGTGACGGTGGCGTTCTTGCCGGTCAGGTTGACCAAAACGTACTCGTCCTTGGTGATGTCAGCAATGGCGGGCACGTCAGCCAGACTGATGGTCTTGTTCGTGGTGACGGTCCGCTTGGTATCGTCGGTGTAGTCGGAATAGATGCCCAGGATCACGGACTCGGTGGTGGCGTTGTAGTCCACAGCGGCCTTGGCCAGGAAGGTGTGGATGGAGGAGATGTCGATCAGCCCCCGCTCCGTATCCACAAAGACCTGGGTCAGCACGCCGTTGGCAGTCTGCCCGAAATCGTTGGTAGTGCGGCGGAGAATTTTGTTGGCAACGTCAATGCTGTTGCCGGTCCGCACGCCGTCCACGTAGTAGGAGACAGTGTACTCCTCGAGCGCACTGCGGCCCAGCAGGTCGTACAGGGTACGCTCACTGACAGCGGTGGTGTAGGTCTCGCGGATGTTCTCCTTCTTCATGTAGGTGCCGATTTCCTTGCCCTTGAACTCCCAGGTGCGGGAAGGACGGTTGAAGTCGTCGCTGGTGGTAGCGGTGTCGTAGAGGCGCAACTCGCCGTCATACAGCCGCTCGCCCAGCTCCACGATGGTACCCAGGTTGGTGGAACCAACGGAGGTAGCCTGCGTGGACTTAATGGCGCTGGCAAAAGCCTTGGCGCTGGTCACGCTGACGTAGTTGACCTTGCCGGTGTACACAGTGCCGTCGGGGGTGGTCAGGTTGATGGTGTTGCCGT
>CAJUAW010000079.1 GCA_910584605.1 uncultured Oscillospiraceae bacterium | reverse complement strand
CCTACACGACGCTCTTCCGATCTCAGCTCCTGGTCGTTCATCTGGCGGTGGGTAGCGGAGGCCGGGTGCAGGATACAGGTGCGTGCGTCGGCCACATGGGTCTCGATGGCGGCCAGCTTCAGGTGCTTCATGAAGGTCTCCGCAGCGGCCCGCCCGCCCTGGAAGCCGAAGGACACCACGCCGCAGGTGCCGTTGGGCATATACTTTTGGGCCAGCTCGTAATACTTGTCCCCCTCCAGACCGGGGTAGGTGACGAAGCTGATCTTGGGATGGGCCTTCAGGTATTTGGCCACCGCCAGACCGTTCTCACAGTGGCGGGGCATCCGGACATGGAGGCTCTCCAGCCCGAGATTCAGCAAAAAGGCGTTCTGAGGGGACTGGATGGAGCCGAAATCCCGCATGAGCTGAGCGGTGGCCTTGGTGATGAAGGCCCCGCCCTGGCCGAATTTCTCGGCGTAGGTGATGCCGTGGTAGCTGTCGTCGGGGGTACACAGGCCGGGGAATTTTTCCTTGTGGGCCATCCAGTCGAACCTGCCGCTGTCCACGATGCAGCCGCCTACACCGGCCCCATGGCCGTCCATATACTTGGTGGTGGAGTGGGTGACGATGTCACAGCCCCACTCGAAGGGCCGGCAGTTCACCGGGGTTGCGAAGGTGTTGTCGATGACCAGGGGCACGCCGTGGGCGTGGGCGGCCTTGGCGAACTTTTCGATGTCCAGCACAGTGAGGGCGGGGTTGGCGATGGTTTCGCCAAACACGGCCTTGGTGTTGGGCTGGAAGGCGGCGTTCAGCTCCTCCTCGGTGCAGTCGGGGGAGACGAAGGTAAAGTCGATGCCCATCTTCCGCATGGTGACGTGGAACAGGTTGTAGGTGCCGCCGTAGATGGTGGAGGAGGCCACCACATGATCGCCGCAGTTGGCGATGTTGAAGATAGCGTAGAAGTTGGCCGCCTGGCCGGAGGAGGTGAGCATCGCGGCGGTTCCGCCCTCCATGTCGCAGATTTTTGCGGCTACCATGTCGTTGGTGGGGTTTTGCAGCCGGGTGTAGAAGTAGCCGCTGGCCTCCAGGTCAAAGAGCTTGCCCATGTCCTCGCTGGTGGCATATTTAAAGGTAGTGGATTGAACAATGGGAATCTGCCGGGGCTCGCCGTTGCCGGGGGTGTAGCCCCCCTGAACGCATTTGGTGTTGATGCGGTAATCGCTCATTGGGAACGCCTTCTTTCATTAGAATCAAAGATAAGAGTACCGGGAACCAGGGAAAATGTCAAGTGTTTTCCGCAGCTGTGAGCTTTTAAACAGGTGTTTCATGGCTCCTCCTTCTCCCCGGCCAGCTCGTCCCACAGCACCGCCTCCCCGGCGGACAGCGTCTGGTGGCTGCGGTAGCTGATGGAACGGCCCGAGGACAGGATCTCCACCGACTCCACCCCCTCCACCTGGGACAGGGTCAGTACGATGGAGTAGTCCGCCAGGCTGAGGGATACGTCAGCCAGCGCGCCATACTGCTCAGACAGGTCCACCACCAGGACGCCGGGCCGCTCCCCGTCCCAGCTGCAGCCGCGCACCGTGACGCCCCGCGGAAAGGGAGAGCTGAGCCCCTCCTGGACGGGACCGGCCAGCAGAGCGGACAGCAGCTGCTCGGGGACCAGCTCCCCCTCGTAGGGCTGAGCAGACAGGGCGGGGCCGTGTTCCCCCGCGCCGGTGCAGAACCAGAGGACAGGCCCCTCCGTTTGCTCCCGCTCCCCGACCGAGCAGGCGGTCAGGAGGAGCAGCAGCGCCAGCAGAAGCAGCCGCCGTTTTCGCCTCATTGCGCCTCCCCCCTTTCATTGCCCTCGGAGGCACACCAGGGGAAGCCTACGGTGAAGAGACTCCCCTCCGGGCTCCGGGGCCGGGCGGTGACCCAGCCGCCGTGGCGGCGCACCGTATCCCGGACAATGGACAGCCCCAGTCCGGTGCCCCCCGCCGCCCGGGACCGGGCCTTGTCCACCCGGTAGAAGCGGTTGAACACCTTGGGCAGGTCCTCCTCGGGGATACCCACGCCGGTGTCCCCCACCTCCAGCAGCACCTGGTCCCCATCCCGGTACACGGAGACGAAAACCTTTCCCCCCCGGTAGTTGTATTTGATGGCGTTTTCCACCAGATTGAAGCAGATCTGGGACAGGTCGTCCCCGGTGCACAGAATGGTGCAGCCCGTCTTCAGCGTCTTCTCCACGCTCACCCCGGCGGACTCGGCCACCGGCTGGAGCAGCGCGATGGTCCGCTCGGTCACCTGGGCCGCATCCACCACGCGCTCCTCCCCCACCGGCAGGCTGTCCAGCCGGGTGAGGGCCAGCAGATGCTCGGTGATGCGGGTGAGCCGCTCCGCCTCGGAGCCGATGTCCCCCACAAAGTCCCGCACCATCTCCGGGTCCATCTCGCCGGTCTGCAAAATGGAGTCGGCCAGCAGGCGGATGGAGGCCAGCGGCGTCTTCAGCTCGTGGCTGGCGTCGGAGACAAAGCGGCGGCGGACCTCCTCGGTGGTTTGGAGGCGGTCGGTCAGGTTGTTGAACTCCTCGGCCAGCTGGGCCATCTCATCCCGCCCCACGGGCTGGAGGCGGTGGCCATACTCCCCCTCCCCCACGACGCGGATGGCGCCCAGCAAAGCCGCAATGCGGGCGGTGAGCATTTTGGAAAAGAAGGTCGACATCACCAGGGTGACCAGAGCGATCACCAGGGAGATGGTGCGCAGGTTTTGCTGCAAGCTGTACAGCAGGGCGCCCTGCACCCGGTCCACCTCCAGGATATAGATGGACCCGATCACCATGCCGCGGTAGACGATGGGCATGGCCGCGGTGGAAACAAAGGCCCGGTCCGTGTACCGGGAATAGGTCACGTCGTTCCCCCGCAGGGCGGACACCACCTCCTGATACAGGGCGTAGCGGTACTCCGGTCCGGCCTCCTCCCCGGGGGACGGCTCCTCCTCCGGCTGGCGGGTGCTGTCATAGAGGATCAGCCCCGCCGGGTCGGTGACCAAAATGCGCTTCAGGCCCATGCTGTCCAGCATGTTCATCACCCTGGCCACCTGCTCGGAGGACAGAGACTCCAGCTCCATCAGCGCCGAGGCCATCACCGCCGCCTGACTTTTCAGGGAATCCCGCTTGGAGGCGAAGAGCAGGTCCTGAGAGGCCAGCACCGGGTAGGTGTTCAGCAGCACCAGTACCACGGCGAAGATGACCAGATAGCTCAGGGCGTACTTCACCTGGAGCGAGGAGAAAAAGGGGATCTTGTTCTTGTTGTTCGTGGGGTGGCACCTCCTCTCAAAGGCCCCTTGGGCAAAGGAGCCTTTTACACCTTCGCCAGATAGTAGCCCACGCCCCACTTGGTGCGGATATACTCCGGGTTGGCGGGGTCCAGCTCCAGCTTCTCCCGCAGGCGGCGAACGTGGACGTCCACCGTGCGGTAATCCCCGATATACTCATAGCCCCACACCACATTGAGCAGGTTCTCCCGGCTGTACACCCGGCCCGGATTGCGCAAAAGCAGCTCCATCAGGTCGAACTCCTTGGCGGTGAGCTCCACCGGGACGCCGTCCCGCCAAGCCGCCCGGCCGCTGGGGTCCAGCCGGATGTGTCCCGCCGCCAGCACGCCGTCGCTGCGCATGTGTTCCGCCGCCCCCGACCGGCGCAGCAGCGCCCGCACCCGGGCCTTCAGCTCCAGCAGGTTGAAGGGCTTGGTGATGTAGTCGTCCGCGCCGCACTCAAAGCCCATGATCTTATCGGTGTCCTCCCCCTTGGCGGTCAGCATGATGACCGGGACGTTGGAGAACTCCCGGATGCGCATGCAGGCCTGGAGGCCGTCGATCTTGGGCATCATCAGGTCCAACAGGATCAGGTCAAAGCCCCCCTCCCGGGCCAGCTCCACCGCCTGCTCGCCGTCATAACCCACCTCCACCTGATAGCCCTCGTGCTCCAGGTTGAACTTGATGCCCTTTACCAGCACCTGCTCGTCGTCTACTACTAATATCTTTGCCATGTTGGCACCTCACTCATTTCCCACGGCCGCGTAAGCCCGCAGATTCTCCAAAATCACCGGTCCAATGCCGGACACCTCGGTCAGCTCCTCCAGCGTCTGGAACGGACCGTGCTCCTCCCGCCAGGCGATGATGTCCTGAGCCCGCTTCTCCCCGATGCCGGGCAGGCGCTGAAGGTCATAGGCATCCGCCGTGTTCACGTTGATGGTCTCCCCGGGAAGCAGGCTGTCCGGACGGCTGTCCTCCTCCGCCTCCTCTGGAGCGGAGACGTCCTCCTCCGCCGGGCGCTGGACGGTGTTCACCTGATAGGGCTCCGGCGAGCTGGTCCGGGCCAGGAACCAGGTGCCGCAGACCAAAACAAAGACGGTGAACAGGCCCAGCACCGCCGCCGCAAATCTGGATTTGCCTTCCATGCGTTTCTCCCCCTTGCAGATTAGACCGCTCTTTGCTATAATGGAACGTATGTGATCCAGGACGGATTTTTTAAGAAGATCTTAATTGCCTTTTTTCCGTCTTTGCGCTACACTGGTCACGGACCGAATTTCCGGTTGTATTATAGCATACATATGGAGAATTTCCTATGAAAAAATATCGAATTCTTTCCCTGCTCCTTTTGTTCACTCTGGCGCTGTCGCTGACCCCCGCCTCCGCCTCCTCTGTTCCTGATCAGGAGGACCTGGACCTGTTCTGTACCCACGCCGTCCTGCTGGACGCCAACCACGGCGAGGTCCTCTATGATATGAAAGCCTACGAAAAGTCCTACCCCGCCAGCATCACCAAGATCATGACCGCCCTGTTGGTGCTGGAGGCCGTCGAGTACGGCCAGCTGTCCCTGAGCACCCCCGTCACCGCCGGGGAAACCCGTATGCAGGATGTGACCTACTCCTACGTCAACGGCAGCATCAAGCTGGGCGAGGTGCTCACCGTGGAGGAGCTGCTGTACATGACCCTTCTGCCCTCCTATGCCGACGCCTGCAACATCCTGGCCGTGGCGGTGGACGGGTCCATTGAGAACTTTGTGGACCACATGAACCGGAAAGCCTCCGAGCTGGGCTGTCAGGGCACCCGCTTCACCAATCCGGTGGGCATCCACAACGAAAATCACTACTCCACCGCCTACGACCTGGCTCTCATCATGCGGGCCTGCCTGGACTACGACACCTTCCGCACCATCATCAAGACCGCCCAGCACACCGTGCCCGCCACCGACCTGTCCGGGGAGCGCTTCTTCTACAACACCAACGCGCTGATCTCCAACATGTACTATGCCGGTTACGTCTACGACAAGTGCATCGGCGGCAAGACGGGCAACACGGATGAGGCGGGCCGCTGTCTGGCGGCCGCCGCCGAGGACGGGGACGAGCTGCTCATCTCCGTGGTGCTGGGCTCCGGGCCCATGGAGGTCCCCGGCGACACCGAGCTGCGCCAGGGCCAGTTCCGGGAGAGCAAACGGCTGCTGGAGTACGGCTTCAACAACTTCCATCGGGTAACCATCACCAAGGACAGCGAGCCGGTGGCCAAGGTGGCCGTCACCATGTCCCGCCAGGCCGACGAGGTGAACGTGAAGGCCCAGGGCTCCATCACCCGCACCCTGCCCAAGTCCATGGACGTGGACGACATTGAGACGGACATCAAGCTCTTCACTGACGAGGTGGAGGCCCCGGTAGAGGCCGGACAGGTCATGGGCATCATGACGCTGTACTACGGAGACGAGGTGTACGGCACTCTGGACCTGGTGGCCATCACCTCGGTGGAGCGGTCGGAGCTGCTGTATAAGAAGCAGCAGTTCTTCCAGTTCTTCCAGAACGAGGGAGTGCGCATCATCCTGGCGGTGGTGCTGTTCCTGGCCGCCATCGTGGTGCTCAAGCTCACCGTCTTCCGCCGGAAGAAGCGTCCCAAAGCCGGAGCCGCCGCCCGGCGGGGCAACTACAAGGGCACCCGGATGTGAAAGGGGTGGTATGCGTGAAGCGATGCATTGTCCTCAGCGGGATCATGGACAACTAAAACAGTTCAGGAGGTTTTGAAATGATCCCGCAATGGAAGCTATACCCCCGTTCCCAGGGGCACAGCACCGTCTACCTGCAAAACGTAGTGACCGATCCCTCCATCACTGTGGGGGACTACACCATCTATGACGACTTCGTCAACGACCCCCGGGATTTTCAGCGGAACAACGTGCTCTACCACTACCCCATCAACCAGGAGCGGCTGGTCATCGGAAAATTCTGCTCCATCGCCTGCGGAGCGAAATTTCTCTTCAACAGCGCCAATCACACCCAGCGTTCCCTGTCCACCTACATCTTTCCTGTCCTTTTTGAGGAGTGGGGCCTGGACGTGGAGCGCATCCCCGAGGCCTGGGATAACCGGGGCGATATCATCATCGGCAATGACGTGTGGATCGGTTACGAGGCAGTGATCCTGTCCGGCGTCACCATTGGAGACGGGGCCATCGTCGCCGCCCGGGCGGTGGTCACCAGAGACGTTCCGCCCTATGCCATCGTGGGCGGCGTACCCGCCAAGCCCATCCGCCAGCGGTTCTCCAACCCGGACATCGCCCAGCTCCTGGAGCTGCGCTGGTGGGACTGGCCCAAGGAGAAGATCGCCAGGACCATCGACGCCATCCAATCCGGCGATTTGGAGGGACTGAAACGAGCGGCAGACACAGTATAACAAAACGCGGAGGGAACCTACAGTTCCCTCCGCGTTTTCCTTCCAATCACAGCCTTCATGGGGTTGTATTTTCTGTGCTTTCACAGGTAAAACGTTCGCAAATTTGTTACTACTCCACCTGCTATTTTTGGCCGCTAATTGTCTTAGTATCACAAAAGGCGGGGAAATACAACTGCATCCCATCACTTTTCGCTGAACTGCTCACTGAAGGACGGTCAATTTCCTTTCCGTTTCGGCAATATCCTTTTCAATCAGTGGGCGCATACTATCCTTGTACTTTGATAAATCGGCATTCCGCAGACATGATAATATTACCGGAACATATTGCCGCTTTGCCAAACCAATCTGTGCAAGAGCTTTTATGCACTGTCTGGACGTAATCGGTTTTTCATCAGTTATATGTGCAAGGACATCGGAAATAATCACGTCAAAACGGTTTTCTTCATCCCATTGAGCGTTTGCCGCAAGAATATACAACACACGGTTTCTCACCAATGAGTTTGGGTGATTAAGCAACGAAGCAAAGTCATCAAAATATTCGTACCATTCATCCGTTTCTTGACTTTCTGATATAATTTTATCGGCAAGAGCGCAAGCGTATTTATCATCTTTCGCCGTCAGTTTTGCTACAATATCTTCTTTCATGGCTATCCATCCCCGACTTTCAATTTATCATTTACATTATATCAGTAAAAGCACCCGCTGACAAGTACAAAACAGGAGGGCGCCCCGTGGAGCGCCCTCCCGCTGTCCGTTACCTTGCCCCCCGGCTGAACTTCCGCTTTGCTTTCTTTTGCTCTTTCTCTGCAACCTCCCGGCGCTTTGCTTCCTCCACGGCCCTCTCTACCTCCTCCAGGCCAAAAGCCCGCTTTGCTCGCTCAAAAAAGAAGCCTTGCAACCATTGTAGTACAACAGTTGCAAGGCTTTTGATATGTCGTAGGGCAATGGCGGTTATTCCCACTCAATCGTCCCGGTTGGCTTAGGGGTCAGGTCGAAGAGTACGCGGTTGACGCCCTTGACCTCGCTGGTGATTCTCTGGGTGATATGCTGGAGCAATTTGAAGGGGACATTCTCCACGGTAGCGGTCATGGCGTCCACTGTGTTCACCGCCCGGATGATGACGCACCACTCATCGGTACGCCGGTTATCCCGGACGCCCACCGACCGCAGGTCCGGAATAGCGGTAAAGTACTGCCACACTTGGCCCTCCAGACCGTTCCTGGCGAACTCCTCCCGGAGGATGGCGTCGCTTTCCCGGACGGCCTCCAGCCTATCCCGAGTGATGGCGCCCAGGCAGCGCACCCCCAGGCCGGGGCCGGGGAAGGGCTGACGGTAGACCATGGAGTCGGGCAGGCCCAGGGCCTTGCCGCAGGCCCGGACCTCGTCCTTGAAGAGCATCTTCAGCGGCTCCACCAGCTCAAAATCCAGGTCCTCGGGCAGACCGCCCACGTTGTGGTGGCTCTTCACCGCCTTCACCGTCTTGGTGCCGCTCTCGATGATGTCGGGGTAGATGGTGCCCTGGCCCAGGAACTGGATGCCGTCCAGCTTGCGGGCCTCCTCCTCAAACACCCGGATAAACTCCCCGCCGATGATCTTTCGCTTCTGCTCCGGGTCGGCCACCCCGGCCAGCTTGTCCAAAAAGCGGTCCACCGCATCCACATAGACCAGGTTAGCGTCCATCTCGTCCCGGAAGACCTGCACCACCTGCTCGGGCTCCCCCTTGCGCAGCAGGCCGTGGTTGACGTGAACACAGGTGAGCTGCTTGCCGATGGCTTTAATCAGCAGGGCGGCCACTACGGAGGAATCCACCCCGCCGGACAGGGCCAGCAGCACCTTCTTATCCCCCACCTGACGGCGGATCAGCTCCACCTGGTCGGCAATGAAGTTGTCCATGTTCCAGTTGGCCTCCGCGCCGCAGATGGTGAAGATGAAGTTTTTCAGGGCGGTCTCCCGCTCCGCGTCACCGGCGGGCCAGGGGTCGTCCCCCCGGTGGTCCACCAACAGGGCGGGGATGTCGCAGTCGTAAATCTCCTGGCTGACGTCAATCTCCACACCGTCCACCACCCGGTTGGGGCCGCCGTTGAGGATGATGCCCTTTACATTGGGCAGGGCCTTCAGCTCAGCCAGCGTGATATCGTGGGGATGGATCTCGGAATATACCCCCAGGGCGCGGATCTCACGGGCAATTTTGGGATTTTCCTCGCTGCCCAGGTCCAGTACAACGATCATATCCTGTTTCATTGGCGCTTCCTCCTGTACATACAAGTTTCGCCCTATTTTACCACAGGAGGGACTCCAGTGCAAGGATTATCACAGCCGCGGGCCTTCCTCTTCTGATCGAATCAGCTTCCGCAGATGGAAGAGATCCAACATAATCATCAGAGCCACAATACAGGTGATCAGGGCCCCGAATCCGATCATCCCCGCCCACCATTCCCAGGGAAGGACTGGCGTCAGATCGGCCATCAGCCCGAACACGGTAATGAGCAGGGTGAACGCCGTACGGTGTCCGCGGATGCGGCTGGCCAGGTTGTCGTCCTCCGGCTGGCAGCACTCGGACAGCGCCGCCATGTCGGTGAGGAACTGAAAGTGGAAGTACAGTGTCACCACCGTCACCAGCAAATCCAGAAAGAGAATGTGCCCCTCCACATCCCCTCCCAACCAGGACAGCAGCCAGTCCAGTCCGCTCCAGCCGGTCAGCAGGATGCACAGGGGGCGGAGCAGGTTCAGGTTCTGCCGCTCCCCGGACAGCTTTCCGATGGCGGAAAACAGCAGATAAAAGCCCACGAACCGGGGCAGGACGCTGACATTGTTCAGGTTGAAGTCGAAGGTCAGGAACACATACCCCCAGGCCGCATTGGACAGCCCGCTGTACAGCTTCTCCCGGTCAGTCAAGGTCCAGCCCTCCTTTCACAGGGTACAGGATCAGCTCCGCCGCTTTTTTGCCGCCGCAATACAGGTCCGCCGCATAGGCGGCGGGCGGGTCGATGATGCCCTCCCGCATGCTGCCGCTGCCGGTGATTATGGTCTCACCGCTCTCGGACAGATAGGCGCTTCCCCAATCCTCGCCAGTGGAGCTGCTGCCGACGCTGTTCACCGGCCCTGGGTCCCACAGTGCGGGCCGGTGCTCCTCGTCTCCCCACAGCGGCATGCAGGACAGGCCGACAGTACCATACATCCGCTCCTCCGGGCCGCCGGCGCGGGTAACGGACAACTCCTGGTCGAACCAGCTGGTAAACTCACCGTCGGGCTGAGGGGTGGTGCTGAAGGTGGTCGTGGACCGGAAGCCGCTGCTGACCTGCTCATAGCTGTCCACTCTGGAGGTGGTCCGCCACCGCTCCCGGACGAGGAGGTCCTCCCACTGGGCCTCGTAGGTCAGGCAGGGCAGAGTCCGGTTATAGCCGAGCTGCTGCATGTCCCCCTGAACCGCTTCCAGGTCCCCCTGGGGAATCACCACCCAGCGATTTCCCTCCTTCTCCGCCCGGAGGGGCTGGACCGCTATCCAGCGCGTCGCCGCAGTTCCATTCCATTCTACTCCTTCCGGCATATCATGCAACGCCACTGCCAGCAGCCCCTCGTAGGTGTTTTCCCCCACCTGGACCAGGTTACAAATCTGGTAGCCGCAGGAGCGGTCAATCCCGTTTGGCAGCTCATCCAGCTTCTCCTCCATCCAGCCGCCGGAGCCGGGACGGCCATATGTCTCCGCCAGATTATTCTGCTCTGCCAGAGGAGCGCACATGACCAGGTATTTGATGCGCCCGGTGATCACGGCCTTGGCATAGGTATCGAAGGCTCCGGCGCAGGTGGTGCAGTAGACCGTCCGGGCGTAGACAAAGTCGGCGGCGGCAAAGCCGCCCAGCCCCAGGTTGCTCACCGGGGCCTTTGCCCCCACCGCCAGCGGCACGGCCAGCAGCAGGAGAACGCACACCGAAACCAGTCCCATCCCCGCCGGGTACTTCTTGAACCGGGCGATGGCCTCAATCCGCCGCCGGATGTTTTTTCCGCCATTGGCCATGGAGGAGGTCCCCGGTGCCCGGGCGTGCCTCTCGTCCGCCATGCTGAGGAGGATGCGGCCATAGTCCCGCCGGTCCTCCCCCTCCAGCCGCTCCAGCACCCGCTGGTCGCACAGGGACTCCAGGTCGTTTCCCGCCTGATCGGCGCAGTGCCACAGCAGGGGGTTGCACCAGTGGAGGCACCGGAAGAGGCAGATCACCAGCCCCCAGGCGGCGTCGTGGTATTTCAGGTGGAGCAGCTCATGGAGCAGGACCTTCTCGTCCGTCTCCGCCCCCGCCGGCAGGGCCAGCACAGGCCGGAACACCCCGCAAATGAAGGCCGACGGCAGGCCGTCCACCTCCACAGCGGGACAGGCGGGCAGATTCCAGGTCTCCGCCACCGCCCGGACCCGCCCGTCCTCCACCGGACGGCCCTTCCGCAGCGCCAGCCGCAGGCGGACATAGGAGTACACATACCGAAGCAGGAAAACCGCCGTCCCCAGCGCGTAGACGGCAAACAGCCAGTCCGCCGCGGTCCGGGGCGCGGTCAGCGGTGGAAGCGGGACCGGAACGGTCACATGGGCCAGCGCTCCATACTCCCCGGTGAGGGCGGAGCGGAGCAGCTCCACATAGAAGGGCCAGTTAAACAGAACATACCGCCCCCGCCAGCCCGCCGGGCGCAGCAGGACCATAGCCAGCACACCCCAGGCGGCGAACTGCCACTGGGGGGACAGCTTGTCCCGGAACATGGCCTTGAGCGCCAGCAGCAGCGCCGCCACGCCGGAGGCGGTCAGTGTTTGCAGCAGAACAGACCAGATATCGTTCACCGGCTACACCTCCATCTCATCCAGCAGGCGGCGGAGCTGGTCCCGTTCCTTGGACGAGATGGGCCGCTCCTTCAAAAACGCCGTCACCAGATCCCCTGCGGCGCCCCGGTACACATTCCGCAGAAAGCTATCCCGGGCCTGGGCCTGGCAGTCCTCCCGGCTCAGCGCCGCCCGGTACAGCCTGGGATAGCCCTCCTTCTCAATGAACACCAGTCCCTTGGCCTCCATCCGGGTCAGATAGGTCAGCACCGTGTTCCGGCTCCAGCCGGTGGAGCTTTTCAGGGCCTGCGTCACCTCGCCCAGCGCCGCCCCGTCCAGGTCCCACAGGACCCCCAGGACCGTCCACTCACGGTCGGACAATTTTGTCATGGGAACACCTCCTACAACTGTAGACTTCTATACTATACTACACCTGTAGGAACTGGATGTCAACCCGCAATTCTGCTGCCTCCGCGCCAGTCTGGCCAGTCCAGGGTTTGCCGCCAGCCGCACAGTGGAAAAGAATGACTCTCTGTGGAAGATCGCGCACACGCAGCGGAGCAGCGGAACGCGTTGGACCGAGATCGACCAGGCCAACGGCGCCGGGCAGAAAGACGCCGGCAAGGTCATCCTTGCCGGCGTCCTATTTTATTGCAGTCCTGCAGGAGCTCAGCCGGTGAAGGCGGCGTTCCGCTCGGGCGTCAGCTCATCCGCGAACACTGCGCAGCAGGCCGCCTTGGAAATGCGAAACCGTGCAGACGCAGGAGAACCGGGAGGCCGCGCCGGTGATCAGCATGATACCGCTCTGTCAGGCGTGGTAGATGCCTCCGCCGACGAATTCCCGCATAAGGGAGGTTTTGGGCACATTGTCTGCAGGGATGGGCAGGAAGTAGTTCAGGAACTTCAGAAGGCGCTTGGCCTCGATATACTCCTCGCTGTCCCGGGGAACGCCGAAGAGCAGCGGCTGCACATAGGGCTTGAGCAGTGCGGTCTCATAGATCAGGGCCGAATTGAAGATCACGTCCGCACTGTCCTGGAAGGGGAAGATATTCTCCTCCTCCCCACGGCGGACCGAGGGCCACATCTTGATGGTAGCCTGGGCACTGTAGCCCCGGGTGCGGGCGTCCCGCTCGATGCGGCGCAGAAGACGCACGTCGGTGGTGGGGATGCGGTTGTGGCCGTCAATGTTCAGGGTGGTCAGGCAGCTGATGTAGATCCGGTACTTGCTCTCCTTGGGCAGGGAGTGGGTAAACTGGTCGTTGAGGCAGTGGATGCCCTCGATCACCAGCACGTCCCCCTCCTCCAGGGTGAGATAGCTGCCGTTGTACTCCCGGGAGCCCTTCTTGAAGTTGTAGCTGGGAATTTCCACCGTCTCCCCCTTCAGCAGACGGACCATGTCCTGGTTGAACTGTTCCACGTCCATGGCGCCCAGGCCCTCAAAGTCGTAGTCGCCCTTCTCGTCCCGAGGGGTGTCCTCCCGGTTCTTAAAGTAGTTATCGGTGGCGATGGCGTGGGGCCGCAGGCCGCAGGCCCGCAGCTGGGTGGACAGCC
>CAJUAW010000078.1 GCA_910584605.1 uncultured Oscillospiraceae bacterium | reverse complement strand
TCGGGCAACGACGACCAGGTGGTGCCCATGATGGCCCTGGGAGCCAAGGGCGTCATCTCGGTGGCCTCCAACATCATTCCCGAGGTGATGGTGAAAATGAGCCATCTATGTCTGGAAAACGACTTTGCCGCCGCGTCTCAGCTCCAGATCAAGTATATGGACCTGATTGACGCCCTGTTCTGCGAGGTCAATCCCATCCCCATCAAAGCCGCCATGAATCTGATGGGCATGGAGGCCGGTCCCCTGCGCCTGCCTCTGTGCGACATTTCGGAGAAAAATCTGGCCGTCCTCCGCGCCTCCATGGAGCGTATGGGTCTGCTGAAGTAAGGAGTTTTCCCTATGCTGAAGATAATCATTTCCGGCTGCAACGGCCACATGGGCCGGGTGGTGGCGGAGCTGTGCGAGGCCGACCCCGCTTTGGAGAGCACGGCAGGCTTCGACGTGCTGGGGGCCGCGGACCGGGAGTTCCCCGTGTTCACCTCCCCTGCCCAGTTCACCGGTGAGGCGGACGCAGTGATCGATTTCTCCTCCCCCGCTGCGCTGGACGGACTGCTGGAGTTTGCCAGAGCCCGGAAAATTCCCCTGGTGCTGGCCACCACAGGCTATTCTCCCGAGCAGGTGGCCCAGATTGGCGCCGCCGCCCTGGAGGTCCCCATTTTCCGCTCCGCCAACATGTCCCTGGGCATCAACGTCCTGCTGGAGCTGGTGAAAAAGGCCGCCTCTGTTTTGGGTGAGAGCTGCGACATCGAGATCGTGGAGCGCCACCACCGCCGCAAGGTGGACGCCCCCTCCGGCACCGCCCTGATGATCGCGGACGCGGCAGCTCAGTCCTGCGGACATGAGACGGAGTACGTCTACGAGCGCCACTCGACCCGCCAGCCCCGTGACAAGAAGGAGATCGGCATTTCCGCCGTCCGGGGCGGCACCATCGTGGGCGAGCACGAGATCATCTTCGCCGGTCACGACGAGATCATGGAGATCCGTCACACGGCCCTCTCCCGGGAGATCTTCGCCCAGGGCGCGGTGGAGGCCGCGAAATTTATCGCCGGAGTAAAAGCACCTGGCTTGTATGACATGAGCTGCTTAGTGAAATAACGCTGAAAACCGCCCTCTGTTTCAAGGACAAGGGGCGGTTTTTGCCAAAAGGGGGCATATGGATGAAAACAATTCAGGAGCTGGAGCGATATCTGGAGGAAAACTGCTACAACTTTGATTGTATCACCATTGGCCGTCATTACGCCTATGAGGGCTTGGTGGTAAAGTCCTGCGCACTGGGATATTGCCTGTTCTCCTCCGAGCGGGGCCACGAGACCCTGCTCAAGGCCTTCCCTACAGAGGAGGAGCTGGTGGCTTTCACCCTGGCTAAGCTGGACAAGGACCCCTGGTGCAAGGCCCACATGGTCGCCTTTACATTGGACAAAAAGCAGATCCAAAAGGCCGGATTTAAGCTGAAACTCATGGGAATCCGGTATAAACGAAACGATATTCTGGGCTACCGGTCAGGACAGACCGCATACCGGATTTTTGTCTATGGGCGGGATATTTTGCGCCTGGAGGGATTTAAGAGGCAGTATATGCGGTACTGACAAACTCGACGGAGCGGCGATTGTCTTTTTGGCAAGCATCTGCTATCCTGTTTTCAGGAGGTGAGGACATATGGACCAAGTAAAAACTGGCGGGCTCATCCGGGCTCTGCGTACCCAAAAGGGACTGACCCAGAAGGCGCTGGCCGAGGCCATCGGTGTGGGCGACAAGGCTGTGAGCAAATGGGAGCGGGGCCTGGGGTGTCCGGACGTATCCCTCCTCCCTGAAATTTCAAGGGTTCTGGGCGTCGGACTGGAAACGCTTCTCTCCGGTTCACTGGACGCCAATGACCAGGAAAGAGGCAATATGAAAAAACTGCGTTTTTATGTCTGCCCCAGCTGTGGCAACCTGATTACTGCCGCTGCGGAAATGGGCGCGTCCTGCTGCGGCAGGACGCTGCTCCCTCTGGAGCCCCAAAAGGCGGAGGGTGCGGACAAGCTTTCGGTGGAGAAACTGGATGACAGCTGGTTCATCTCCTCACCCCACCCTATGAGCAAGGAGCACTTCATCTCCTTTGCGGCCCTGCTCACCGGGGACAGCGTCATGATCCGCCGTCTCTACCCCGAGTGGGATCTGCAAATCCGCATCCCCTGCTTTGGCCACGGCATTTTGCTATGGTACTGCACCCAGCATGGATTATTCCAACAGCTTATATAAGGAGGACACAGCATGTCCGACCAATTCATCCGCACCCGCCTTCTGGTGGGAGACGAGCCTCTGGAACGGCTGCGAAGGGCCAAGGTGGCAGTCTTTGGCGTGGGAGGCGTAGGCGGCTATGCCGTTGAGGCTCTAGCGCGGTCAGGCGTAGGCACTTTACATCTATATGACGACGATACCGTGTCGGAAAGCAACCTGAACCGGCAGATTGCCGCCCTCCACTCTACCATTGGCCAACCCAAGGCGGAAGTGATGGCCCGGCGGGTGCTGGACATCAATCCGCATTGTCAGGTGAAGGCGGTCCGCATGTTTTATCTCCCCTCCAACGGGGATCAGGTAGACCTGTCTCAGTACGACTATGTGGCGGACTGCATCGACACCGTAACCGCTAAGCTGGAATTGGTGACAAGGTGTAACGCATTACAGGTAAAGATCGTCAGCGCCATGGGGACCGGAAACAAATTCGATCCCTCCGCGCTGATGGTCACCGACCTCTCTAAAACCCAGGGCTGTCCTCTGGCCCGCACCATGCGCAAGGAGCTGCGCAAGCGGGGAATCAGCCACTTGAAGGTGGTCTGCTCAACCGAATTGCCAACCGCTCCGATGGGTCTGGCGGAGCTGGAAGTTCCCCAGCAGTCCGATACCCGTCCAGGCTCCACTGCACGGCGGGATACGCCGGGTTCCACCCCATTTGTCCCCGCCGCAGCTGGTCTGTTGATGGCCTCTGTGATCGTCCGGGAGCTGAGCGAATGATGCAAACCGTGCCAGCCGCTATGGCTGGCACGGTTTGCATATTTGTTCCGTTTTGCACAGATACTACTTCCGTTTGCAGAGGAGGAAATGCTTATGAGCTTGATTGCCTGTACAGACCCCTGCGTCTATCAAAAGGACGGTTACTGCTCCCTGTCCCGAGCCGCTTCCAGCGGAGAGGCAAGTGGGTCTCGCTGTGTCAACTTCGTGCCTGTACAGTCAAAGCAGGGCGGCCATAGCCTCACGAATGTTGGACACCTGAATCAACTCCAGCCCTTCGGGGACAGCTAGTTTTCCCTGGATCCGCTTTGGGATCATGCACTTTGTAAAGCCCAACCGCTTTACCTCTGCCAGCCGCTGCCCCAGGGCACTGGCGGCCCGCAGCTCACCGGTCAGACCCACCTCTCCGATGGCGGCCAAGTCATGAGGAACGGGCTTATCCCGAAAGCTGGAGGCCAAAGCCAGGATGGCCGCCAGGTCAGCGGCTGGCTCCTCCAGATACAGACCGCCAATCACATTGATATAGGCGTCGCAGCCTCCGACCATCAGTCCGCCCCGTTTCTCCAGGACCGCCAGCAGCAGCATGGAGCGGTTGTACTCGAAGCCGTTGCTTACCCGCCTGGGATTGCCGAGGCTGGAGGGCACCACCAGCGCCTGAATCTCCGCCAGCACGGGACGGATCCCCTCCATGACGCAGGTGACGCAGGTGCCGGAGGTCCCGGTGGGCCGTCCGGCCAGCATGGCCTCTGAGGGGTTGGGTACCTCGGTGAGGCCGCCGTCCTCCATCTCGAACACGCCGATCTCGTTGGTGGCTCCGAACCGGTTTTTTGCCGCCCGAAGGATGCGGTAGAGCATGTGCCGTTCGCCTTCAAAGTAGAGGACGCAGTCCACCATGTGCTCCAGCACCTTCGGCCCGGCGATGGAACCCTCTTTATTGACGTGGCCAATGACAAAAACGGTGATGCCCTCCCCTTTCGCCAGCTGCATCAGTGTCAAGGTACATTCCTTTACCTGGCTTACACTGCCTGGGGCTGAGGTCACATCCCCGTGGTACAGGGTTTGAATGGAGTCCACGATCAATACATCAGGCTGGAGCTGATGGACTGCGTCCACCAGATTCTCCAAATTGGTTTCCGCCAGCAGATACAGGCCCTCCCCGCAAACCTTCAGGCGCTCTGCCCGCAGCTTAATCTGCCGCTCCGACTCCTCCCCGGATACATACAGCACCGTGGCGAAGCGGCAGAGGCTGTCACAGATCTGCAGCATCAGGGTAGATTTGCCGATGCCAGGCGCGCCGCCCACCAGCACCAGGGAGCCCTTCACCGCACCGCCGCCCAAGACCCGGTCCAGCTCCCCCATCCCGGTGGCAAAGCGCAGCTCGTCGGTGGTTTCCACCTCCTTCATGGGTCTGGGCCGGTTAATGGCCACCCCAGAGGAGGAGCCGCCCTTGATCGGACTGGAACGCTTTGCGGCTTTCTCCGCCGGGCGCTCCTCGATGGTGTTCCAGGCCCGGCAGGCCGGACACTGTCCCTGCCACTTGGGGTACTCGTTGCCACAGGAAGTACAATAAAATAAGGTTTTCGCTTTCATCTTTTTTCCTCTGTTCAAAGCAGTTTTTTGTTGGCTGCATCTACCACGGTTTCCCTCTGTCCTCTTTGGATCGCGTTTATTGTACCAGTATTGTTTGGAAATGTAAAGGGTCTACCCCGCCTGATCCGGCATCGTCAGCCAAGCCCCGGCGATGACAGCGGCCAGCTTGCGCTGGTACTCCTCGTCCCGCAGGAGGGCCTCCTCCTCCGGATTGGTGAGAAAGCCGCACTCGATCAGGACTGCGGGACAGGTGACGTGGTTCATAATGTAGACGGTATCCGGGATCTGCTTGACTGCCCGTTCGTTGTCCGGCTGAAGGGCCGCTTTGATGCTGGTTTGGATGTGCTCCGCCAGCGGTTGTGAGCCCTCTGTGGGCGCGTAAAATACATGGGTTCCGTGGTATTGGCTGCCAGGATAGGTATTTTGGTGGATGCTCAGGAGGGTGCTGCCCTCCACGTCCTCCACTGCGGCCACCCGATTCTTCAGGTCGGACCGCTTTTTCTCCCGGAGCGTATCCGCGCTTTCATCGTGCAGGGAAATGTCAGTCTCCCGGAGGAGAATAGGGTCTACACCATACAGCCCCAACACATCCCGGAGCTTGAGCACAATGGCCAGGTTGATCCCGCTCTCCGGCGCGCCGGTGAGGGAGACCGCTCCCCCGTCCTCGCCCCCGTGCCCGGCGTCCAGTACGAGCGGCCCTGTCCGCTGGATTGCCGCCGGCTCCATGGCTGGCGCCATTATGCGGTCCAAACGATTCAGAGCCAACACCAGCAGGATCACGGTCCCAAGGAGTGCCCCCGCCAGCAGGATGCCTTTTTTCAATACGACCACCTCCTTCCTATCCTATGGAATGGACAGGGCCGGTATGCGTGTACCCCTTTGACTGCCTGACTCATAGAATGGTTCAAGGGGGACGCTGTGCGCTCCCCGCGCCCGTCCTCCTGATTGAATGAAGGAGGGAATTTCCCTTGTTGATTGAAGCAAACGGCACCCGGCCCGCCGCGAACAGCTCTGCGGCCGCCCCGGCGGCTCAGGCCAGTTGTCCGGACGGGAACGGAACCCTGCCATCCTGTGCGGGACTGTCCGTGCCTTATGTACCATTTCAGCAGAACAATCCCAAAAAATACGCTCAGAGCGAGGCGCTGAGCAACGGTACCCTGTTCCCTGGCCTGAACCTGCCCTTCCATCTGGCGGTGGAGGGCTCCAGCCTGCCCGCTACCCCGCTGGCTGAGCTCCAGGCGCTGGAATTCGTGGTCCTGGAGCTGAACCTCTACCTGGACACCCACAAGGACGATGCCGAGGCGTTCGCCATGTTCAAGCAGTTCTCTGCCATGGAGAAGGCGGCTAAGGCGGCTTACGAGTCCAAATACGGCCCGGTCACGGCGCAGGCTGCCGCCACCGGAGACAGCTTCCAGTGGCTTTCGGACTCCTGGCCCTGGAATTACAGCCAGAATGAGGTGAATTGACATGTTCCATTATGAGAAAAAGCTGCAGTTCCCAGTGAAGATCGCCACTCCCAACCCCAAGCTGGCCGCCTTTATCATCAGCCAGTACGGCGGGCCCGACGGCGAGCTGGGCGCATCCATGCGCTATCTGTCCCAGCGGTACTCCATGCCCTACGCGGAGGCTAAGGGCCTGCTCACCGACATCGGAACCGAGGAGCTGGGCCACATGGAGATGGTGGCGGCGGTGGTCCATCAGCTGACCCGGAACCTCACCGACGACGAGGTCCGCGCCAACCCCGCCTTTGCCCCCTACTTTGTGGACCACACCACCGGCATCTACCCCACCGCCGCCTCCGGCTTCCCCTGGAGCGCCGCGAGCATCCAGTCCACCGGCGACGTCATCGCTGACCTGACCGAGGACCTGGCCGCCGATGGGGCGACCATACAAGAACAACATGGCTGGAAACCGTTGAAAACACTGGATTGTTAGTAGGACAAGCCTTTTCCGGCGGCGATGGTGTAAAGACAACCTGTTAAAATTTGCGATGGGACAAGCTGTTTCCAATCCAATTTTTGGGAGAAAATGCATTACAATGAAAATCAAGTTGCGGAGCTGATATATTAGAACCAAATAAAGAGCAACGGAGAACGTATGCAAGCGTTCTCCGTTTCCTTATGTCTCCCCGCCGGGAAAAACTAAAACTGTCTGATACCCATTTTGCGGCTCACTAAGAATTTCCATGGTTCCGTGATGCGCCTCAACAATTTGACGGACCAACAGAACGCCTAAACCGTGTCTTAGCTTTAATCTTTCATCGGTACTTTCCAAATGATTTGTTGTCGCTCTTAATTTGTCCAGCTTCTCAGCGGACACGCCGATGCCGTTGTCCGATACCGTTATGACCGTATTGTTTCCGTTCCACACTACGGAAACAGAAATCACGCACCCTTTTGGATTATGAATGACGCTGTTTTGAATCAAATTATACAGCGCACGTTTCAGCAGAGCTTCGTCTCCCATGATGGACGCTGTTTCGCTCTCCTGGCTGGAATCAAACATAATTTGATACCGCGCATCTAACCCGCCGTCCAAAAACTCACAGACGACTTGCCGCGCCAGCTCCACTAAATAGATTTTTTCCATCCGGAGGGGCTGCATGGAATACTCCAGCCTGGACGTGAGGTTCAAATCGGAAATCAGGCTCCGCAGCTTCTCCCCCTGCCTACGGATATAGGACGCCTGTTCACGGGCGGAGATTGGAAGTGTTTGGTCATCCTCCAACTGTCCGGCAAAACCCAAAATCACCGAGAGGGGCGTCCGCACGTCATGGGAGATACCGCTGATCCAGTCGGCGCGGGCGCTGTCCTTTTTGGCAATAAAAGCCCCCGCCTTGTTAAGCTGGCGGTTGATCTCCGCCAATTCTCCCTTCTCCGGGAGACTGACCGGCTGGCCGGAGGAAACCGTTTCAATCCCCCGCAAAATAGGCGTGACTGCCTTTTCAACGTGCCGAGTGTTCTTCCAGATCAGCAGGACCACCACAATGATATTGGTCAGAAAGACGGCAGCCAGCCCGACAAGCAGTTTTCTCGCATAGCTCTCACTGACGGAAAAGTAATACTTCGCCTGACTGCCCTTTTCGCCGCCCACTACCAATAGCCCCTGGGGATGCTCCTGCACATAGACCGGATAATCCCCCAGATACCACCGGCTGAATTTTGCCACGTCCGCTGCCGTGTACCGCCGGGGCAATTCCTCCGGCAGTCTGCTCTGAAAAATGACCGTTCCGGTATCGTCTATAATCATCGCCCAGGCGTGATGTTCTTTCAGAATTTCGCCCAGCTCCCCAGCCGCCGTCAAATGTCCGGTTCCATCCAGAGTAATGCTGTCACAGATTTTGCTTATAGAGATTTCCGGTATCTCCGAGGTCTGCCAGGCCCAAATCAACACAGAGAAAAACAGGACAACATTGAGTAGCAGGAACAGCACGATGATGCCCACCATAGATAAAAAGTATTTCCGAAAGAAGCGTTCCACAGGTTTCATTTCTCCGGCTCCTTTACCACCAGCTTATATCCCAGGCCCTTCACCGTCAGGAGCGACACGGGCTTTGACGGATTTTCCTCGATCTTCTCCCGCAGATGCCGGATATGGGTCATCAGCGTTGTTTCATACCCCTGCCAGATGTCCCCGCACAGCGTTTGACAGAGAACGCCGATGGTGACGATCCGGCCCGCATTTTCCGCCAGCTTTTCAAAAATGCTGTACTCCTTGGCGGTCAAGGGCGTCCGCAGTCCATCTCGGATAACCTCTGCCCGGTCTAAATCCACCGAGGCAGCGTTCAGCGTAACAACCCGCTCTTTTTCAGGATAGGCCCGTTTCAAAATTGCCTGAACCCGCAGCAGCAATTCCTTCGGGAGAAAAGGCTTGACCAGATAATCGTCCGCCCCCAGCTCAAACCCGGCAAAGCGGTCCTCGGCCTCCCCCTTTGCCGTGAGCATGAGGACGGGAACCTTGCTGACGGCCCGAATCTCCTGGAGCAGTTCAAACCCGTCCATGCCCGGCATCATCACATCCAGAACGATGATGCCGGGTGTTTTTTTCGCCATCACCGCCAGCGCCTCTTGCCCGGAGGCCGCTGTTGTAATCTGTGTATATCCGGCGCTCTCAAAAATGGAGCGGATCATTGTCCGCAAATCTTTTTCATCGTCTACAACGAGGATTTCTCTGTTCAGCATATAAGCCCCTCCTGTCCGCGCTCATTATAGCGCAGAAACTAAAAATTGTATATGCCGCCGGCGCAATCTCAAGGTTATCTCAAGGTTGCCTCAAGGATCGCTCAAGGATGGTGTTGTATATTGACCCTACAAAGGAGGTAACCGCTATGAGCGAAATAGTCATCGAAACAAAACAACTGACCAAACAGTACGGAACGCAAAAGAGCGTGGCGGAGCTGAACATCCATGTTCAAAGAGGCCGCATCTATGGTCTGCTGGGCCGAAACGGAGCCGGAAAAACCACCACCATGAAGATGCTGCTGGGCCTGACCCAGCCCACGTCAGGGAAGGTGACGATCTGTGGGAAGTCCCTGATGGGCAATGAGAAGAAGCTGCTGCCCCGCATCGGCAGCCTGATTGAATCCCCCGGCTTCTATCCCAATCTGACGGGAACGGAGAACCTGCGCATTTTCGCTGCCCTGCGGGGACTGAAAAATCAGGGGGCTATTAAGAACGCCCTGGATTTGGTAGGACTGCCCTACCGGGATAAAAAGCTCTTTTCCCAATACTCCCTGGGTATGAAGCAGCGGCTGGCCATCGCCCTGGCGGTGATGCACGACCCGGAGCTGCTGATCCTGGACGAGCCCATCAACGGCCTGGACCCCATCGGCATCGCGGAGGTGCGCTCCTTCATCCGGGCGCTGTGCGACGAGCGGGGCAAGACAATTCTAATCTCCAGCCACATTCTCTCCGAGGTGGCGCTGTTGGCGGACGACATCGGCATCATCGACCACGGTGTGCTGCTGGAGGAGGAGAGCCTTGCGGACCTGGAAGCCAAGAGCGACCGGTATATCCGCTTCACAGTCTCCGACACGGGGCGGGCGGCGGAGGTCTTGAACAGTGCTTTCCACGAAAATCAGTTTACCGTACAGGACGGCCAACATCTGCGGCTGGATTCTTCCAAGGTCCCCGTGGCAAAGATTGTTTCTGCCTTTGTGCAGTATGGTCTGGAGGTGTCGGAGGCCGCAACTGTGGAGGAAAGCCTGGAGGATTACTTCAAACGGGTGACCGGGGGTGAGGGGATTGCTTAAGCTGATTTCCTGTGAGCTTCAGAAGCTGAAACGGAAGAAGTTCATTCCTTTTGTAATCCTCTCCGCGTTCCTGTTCCCGCCCCCGCTGGCACTGATGATGCTGACGCCCCGCATGATGGAGCGGTACGACACGAAAGCCGAGCTCTTTGACGACTTTTACCAGTTTGTCCTGGGCTATGGGGTGGAACTGCTTCTGCCCTGCGTCATCGGCGTCATCGCCGCCATGCTGTTCTTTATGGAACGGGACAACGACACCTTCAAAAATCTGCGGACCATCCCGGTGACCAGCACCCAGATGATTTTTGCCAAAATTATCGTCCTGTTTCTGTTCGGACTAATTTTCTGCCTGTCCACAGCCGCCGTCACCATTGTCTGCGGGGGCCTGATTGCCGAGGTGGGCGGGCTGGGCTATAAGCTGTGGGTAGCGGTGGAAATGGGAGTTTTCGTCACGGCGGGCACCCTGCCGCTGGTGGTGCTGGTGGTCTTTTTCAGCAGAACCTATATCTTCTCCGTCCTGCTGTGCATCTTTTACAGTGTATTAAGCCTGACCGCCGAAAGCAGCTTCGGCGCCCTGCCGAAGTTTCTGTGCTGGCTGATGCCGATTCCCCTCACAAACCTCTGGTGCGCGGGGGATATGGTTCGGCATGGCGTCAAGGGCAGCTTGGGGGAACTGCAATACCTGATTCCCTCAACAACGCAGACCGTCTTGATTTTGAGTGCAATGACTGTCCTGTCCATTCTGCTGATTGACCGGCTGTATAAAACGAGAGGGGGGAATTGAAATGCTGGTATTGATGAAAACCGAATTTTGGAAACTGAAACGGTATCACATGATCTGGGCAGGGGTTTTCCTGATGCTGCTGTCCGTCCTGCTGACCGTTTTCTCCACCACCGCCCAGGATGGAAGTGTATGGACCTTCTCCTTTTTCGTGGAGCAGGTCCTGAAGAACAACATCACAACAATTTTCCCTATGTGCATCGCTTTGATTACCGGATATATCATCAGCCGGGAGGGAACGGATGATACGCTGAAAAACATTCTGACGGTTCCCCTGTCGTTTCCCGCTCTGCTGGCTGGCAAGCTGGCCGTCTGCGGACTGCTCTCCCTGTTCCTGGGGATCGTCAGCACTGTGTTCACGGTGATGGCATCCTCCCTTTTGGGATTTCCCGGTGGCGATTTACCAGCAGTTATACAGGCCGGGTTGCAGATCACGGCCAACTGCCTGTTCCTTTATATCGCGGTTCTGCCAATCATCGCCATCGCCGCCCGCATTCCAAACGGTCACTTGATTGGAGCGGTTGTCGCCTTTGTCTACGGCTACGGCGGGATGTTCGCGGCGGGGAACATGACCTTGGCGAATTTGTATCCCGTGACCGCAAGCATGGGGCTGATCGGATACCGCAGCTATGATGCGGCCGTCCATTGGAATCTGTTGCTTTGTATGCTCAGTTTGCTGGCCACTCTGCTGATTGCCGCCGCTTTTGTGGCGACAGCAAAAAAAGGCGCGGCTCCAAAGACATCAAAAAAGCCCAAGCGGGTCATCACAAAAAAAGGTTGGTAAGGGGTGTCAAACAATATGAAGAAAAAAGTGAAAATCGTGATAGGCGTCGTTGCTGTCTTTCTCATTGGTCTGGTCGGCTTTTGCGCATGGTTTCTCTCCGGCTCCGGCAGCGCCGAGTATTACGCCCAGATCGACAACACCAAGGTGGAACAGGTGGATTCTAACGGAGGCGTCATTAACTTCAAAGGCAACCTGCCCTATTCCTACACGTTGCTGTCCTATGACGAAAACGGGAGCGAGAAGGAGATCACCTTTGGAACTTCCAGAGAACTGCGGGAAGGGGCCTTTATTCGTCTGACCGTCATGCCAGTCCGGGGTGTCCTGGATTGGAGCGAGGTACAGTATGACGAGCTTCCGGCAGCAGTGCAGAATCACTATTCTGCTCCATCGGATGATGTAGGGTAATTTCAGCGAATAACAGAAGTTCTATCCATTTAGGGCTTATTTTCTGCGGCGGTTTATTAAAGCCGCCGCCTTTCTATTTCCTTTCTCGCCATATAGGAGGATGCCGCCATGCGGGTAAAGGTAGATAGTCACTTGTCAAAAAAAGCCTGCCTCCCGCAGCGGCATCCCCTACCCAGGCTTGCGAAAATAGTCGTTTTCTGACGGCTCATAATGTTGTTACCAGCCCTCGAATGGCCTTGTGCCGTCCGGGGGCTTTTGTATTTCCTGGCCAGCGACAACGGCCACGCTGCCGTTCTCCACCCCCTCCGTTCAGCCCCCAAAAATCTGAACGGAGGAAAGGACGATGGAAATTACCATCAGCATCAACGGGCGGTTTGTGTCTGTCGAGGTCAGCGCCGAGGTTGCCGACTATCTGGAACAGGCCAAGCGGAACAATCAGAAACTCTACCGTGAGCGTCAGCGGTGCTGGCGCTCTGCACACCCACCCAGCGGGAGCGGTTTTCGCTCTATGCCCTGCATGATTTTAGTTATGCGGAGATTGCCGAGATGTGCGGCTGCTCCAAAGTTTCCGTTTGCCAGAGCATCACGGGCGTTCGCAAAAAGTTTTTCAATTTCTTTGGGAAAACATACTAACGATTGCCCCCCTAAGTGGCTACCATGTGAAGGGCGTTTGCTCCATCACTGGGAGGGACAAGCAGTTTTGGCTGTTTGTCCCTCCCGTCATTTAGGAGGCTATATGAAAATCATCAACCTGCGGCTCCATTACCCCCACTGTCAGCAGGACAAGCTGGTGGAGGTCAGCGAGGAAGTCTTTGACGTGCTGTGCCAGTCTATCCGGGAAATGCGGAACTATGAGCGCCGCAAGCAGTATCACCGGGCGTTCTACTCCCTGGACGCTTACGACTGGACGGAGAACTATGCCCTGGAACACAGCCCGTCCCCGGAGCAGCTTGTCATGCTGGCGGAGGAACGGGCCGAGCGTGACCGGCTGGCCGCTGCCTTGCGGGAGGCCCTGGTCTATGCTACTCTCACCCAGGCCCGGCGCGTCTGTGCCTACTATCTGGACGGGCTGACCCAGCAGCAGATCGCAGACCGTGAGCACGTTCACAACAGCAACGTGTGTCTGTCCATCCGCCGTGGTCTGTGCAATCTGCGCCGCTACTACGCAGACCACCCCCAGGGAAAGTGAGGGCGGCATGGCGATCATCAATTTGCGAAAGCACTACTACCCGCTCTACACCAAGGACACATTCATTGAAGTGCCGGACGAGGTTGCCGCCGTCATGGAGGAATGTCGGCTCTATGAGAACC
>CAJUAW010000077.1 GCA_910584605.1 uncultured Oscillospiraceae bacterium | reverse complement strand
CTCATAAGACTGTTCCTCCGTGGTCAGGTGAATGGTACACACGGGGTTGTCCAGCCCGTACTGCTCATAGTCCTCCACACCCTCAATGACAAAAGCCGCGCTGAGGGGCTGGAATTGCTCCAGCAGTTCGTTGATCTTGTCCTCGCTCACCGGAAACTTCTCGTCCCCGTCATAAAGCCATGTCTCATCCCTGTGGAACGCCAGAGTTTCTCCCTTGTGTTCCCAGGAGAGGGCTTGAACGGAATCGCCGGACAGCTCCAGGATAGGTTCGCCGCTGTTCTTGATCTGCTCCTTGCGCTCCGCTATCTGAGTAACCGCAAGGGTGGCGACACAGGCTACAACCAAAACACCCAGCAGAATATAAAGTTTTTTAGACCGGCTCATTTTGCAGCCTCCTTCTTCTCAATGCAACCACAACACCGATACCCAGGTACGCCAGCGGGAATACGCCAATCATCAGCACCTTCAGCAGAGAAGCGGTGGAATCACTGATCGTGAGGTAGTTGTAATTCAGCGACTTGCTGCGGATGGCCATGGCCTCCGTCTCGCCAATCAGGGAGGACAGGGCGTTCATGCTCAGGTTGGCGTTGGCCCCGGAGGAAACTGCGTTGTGCATATCGTCCAGGAAATGGGACGATGTGAACCAAACGATCTGCCCTTCACCGGCAGTGTCGATGGAAACGGCCAGGGCAAAGGGGCCGTCAATGTCCCCATCTTCCTTCTCGTAATCCGTCATGTCGTAGCCATCTAACTTGCTGAACGCGGATTCGGAAGTGGTCAGCAGAGCGGTCACACTCTCGGAGTCCTGGGGAACCGTCAGGCCCAGAGAGATGAACATAGTGGGGTAATAGTTTTCTTCAATCAGGGAATCTGTAATGGCATGGCTGTTCATATCAGGCAGCAGAGAGAGCGGGCCTTGGAAGGAGTAGTGTTCCCGGTTCGGCTCTACCACCACACCCTCATTGGCCTCTATGCCGTAGTCTGCCAGCAGGCTATAGAGATTGTCCAGATTACTGTCAGGCACAGGTCCGGCTGCCACAAACAGCTTGCCGCCCTCCGAGGCGTAGTCCGCCAGCAGATCCCGCTCCTCCTGGGAGATGTCGCTGGACGGAGCGTAGATCATGACACAGTCCGCGTCCTCCGAGATGGCGTCCACCGTCAGCAGGGAGAAGGGTTCCGTTTCCATGTTTTCCTTTTCGATCTGATCCCGGAAGGAGGCGGGAAGCTCGGCCTCCCCGTGGCCCTCCAGAATGTAAATCTTGGGCAACTCCTCGGTAGTCACGTAGTCGATGGCGGAGGTGATGGCGCCCTCGCCGTCAAAGGAGGTGCTGTAAGAGTAGGAGTAAATATCCGGCTCCTGCACAAAAATGTCCTCATAGCCAATAAAGCGGCTGCGCTCACCGCACTCCACAATGAGGCTGTTGTTCTGGACGGCTTCATCGGTGTACTGTTCCGCAAAGGTGGGATAAACGTCCGGGTTCTTTTTCACCACCTCAATGTGATCGGAGAGGCTGTCATACTTGCTCAGCAGGTTTTCAATGACCTGGTTCTCCTCGCCGGACTGCACCACCCAATAGATGGTCACATCCTGATCCAAGGCATTGACCACCACCTTGGTGTTGCTGGTGATGGAGTAGAGCTTGGAGGCGCTGATGTCGTACCTGGTGGCGGCGGGAGGCAGAGCGGAGGCGAAGATGTTGACCACCACCAGAATGGCCAGCACCACTGCGGAGATCGCCAGAGCATAGGAGCCGCCGCGAAAAGCGTTTCGGTTTTTCATCAGTTGTACCTCCGTTTCTCCAGCGATTGGACAGACAGGAACAGGAAAAACACGGCCACGCTGGCGTAGTAGACAACGGAGGTCATATCAAAAACACCGTTGACAAAGCCGGTAAAGCGGTCAAACAGGGACAGCTTGGTCATCACGGCGGGCAGCAGGCCCTCGAATTTCGTGTTGTCCATAAAGGCAGCGATGGCAATGGCCGCGATCAAGACAAAGCAGACAGTGTAAGCCAGATTTTCGTTTTTGGTCAAATATTTGATCACCGCGCCCAAGGCCAGAACGAGTACGCACAGCGCGGCAACAGAACCGAAAACCGTAGAGGAAACGTACTCCGATAGGCTCACGCTGTAATAGTTCAGCAGGATCACCGCGATCCCGATTCCGGCGGCGAAGCCCTGGTTGTCCGTCAGGGAGGAGATAAACACCCCCAACGCAATCAGCGCCGCACCCATGAGAAAGAACGCCAGAATGGAGCCGTACGAGGTCAGCAGATACACGTCCCCGAATCGGGAGAAGATCAGGGGATAGACCGCAATCACGCACAGCGGAATCAGGTAAACCGTCAGCAGCGCCAGATATTTGCCCACAATCACCTGGGTGGTGGTAATGGGAAGGGCGTATAAAAGCTGGTCGGTCCTCTGCTTGCGCTCCTCCGCAATGACCCGCATGGTCAGGATGGGAACGATGACAGCAAGGACAATGCTGAAATAGCTGAGGGCAAATTCAAAGTTGCTCACCGCCGCCTGGAGATTGTAGCGCAGCGCGCCCAGGCCAACCGCCAGGAGCAGCCCTGCGCCGAATACATAGGCCGTCAGGGAGTGAAAATAGTTCTTCAGTTCATGCTTCAATACGGCGGTCATTCCTCCGGCACCTCACTTTCCACTGGTTCTCCTTCCACCACAGGCAGTTCTGGGGCGGCGGCATCGTTGTCCGCCAGCTCCAGGAAGATGTCCTCCAGGTTGGCCTTCTTCACAGCCAGCTCCAGCAGGGTATTCCCGCTGGCGGCAAAGGCTGAAAATGCAGCGCGGGAGAGCTGGTAGACATCGCTGAGGCCGGTTTTGATGCGTGCGGTCACAAGGCCGGAATCTTGTTCCTCCAATGACAGTTCTGTGACATTGCTGATGCCCTGCAAAAGTGTCTGCACCTCGCTGGCGGAAGCATCTGTAGTCAAAATCACTTCATTGGGGGTGAGCAGGTGCTGTTCCAGATTCTCCGGCGTGTCAAAGGCCACCAGCTTTCCTTTGGCGATCATGATGATCTGGTCACAGATGGTCTGCACTTCGGAGAGAATGTGGGAGCTAAAAATAACAGTGTGGGTCTGCCCCAGTTCTTTGATCAGGTCCCGTATCTCAATGATCTGGATGGGGTCCAGGCCCACGGTAGGTTCATCCAGGATGATGACCCTGGGATTGCCCAGCAGGGCCTGGGCGATCCCCACCCGCTGCTTATAGCCCTTGGACAAGGCGGAGATGCGGCGGCGGGCCACGCCCTCGATCCCGGTCTGGCGGATG
This sequence comes from uncultured Oscillospiraceae bacterium, assembly GCA_910584605.1. Classification (GTDB taxonomy): domain Bacteria; phylum Bacillota; class Clostridia; order Oscillospirales; family Oscillospiraceae; genus Lawsonibacter. Next base: position 10,129 of record CAJUAW010000077.1, on the reverse strand, counting down.
ACCTCGTCGATCTGCCGCTCCAGTTCCGCCCCGCGCAGGCCCTTGGCCTCGCCCACAAACCGCAGGTACTCCTCCGGCGACTCGTTCATGTAAAGCGGAGGCTGTTCCGGGAGATAGCCGATCAGCCGCTTGGCCTGCTCCGGCTCTTCAAAAATGTCGTGGCCGTCAATACGGACGGCCCCCTCCGTGGCGGACAGGCAGCCGGTCATGATGTTCATGGTGGTAGATTTCCCCGCTCCGTTGGGACCAAGGAAGCCATAGATCTGTCCGCTGTCCACAGTGAAGCTCAGGTCGGAAACCGCTGTGTGGCCGCCATATCGCTTGGTCAAATGCTCGATTTCAATCAAGGTTGACCCCTCCTTTTTATCTTGATGGGGCCATTATAAAACAGCTACTTAAAACCAAGTTTAAAAGAAAATTCTTTTTTTCAATACAGTTTTTTTAAGTTCTTTTTGAGTTGCGGTTTTATACTTCTATAAAGACCTATGCCAAAAGGAGAATTTGCGATGGAGACTCGAAAAAAATATGTACGCGCCTTTGGCCTGCTCCTGATTCTATTGGCACTGGGCAGTTTCATCGGTACAAAAGAAAGCAAGGCCGCATTACCAGCGGAACCAGAAAACACGCTCACGATCATGGCCGAGCTTTCATGGCCGGAGGGTTCTCCTCTCCGCAGCGACATGGTGCAGCTGTCCTTCGGCGATATCGGCTCAAATTACCAGCTGGGGGCTGCCGAAGCATTTCAGATTTCTGGCCTGCCTCGCTCCGGTGAAGTGCTGATGTCGGTGCTGGACCGGCAGAAACGGCCCCTGGGGACAATGACGCTTTCCCTGTCGGAAGGCGCGGTCATCGACGCTGTGACGGGAGAGGATGGGATTGGCCACATCATGCTGCGGAAAGATACTGAGGTGCTGCCCCTGTCATTCTCTCTGACAGACAGCGGTTCCATTCAATGCGGTCTCTGGCTGACAAAACCTGGATTTATGGGCCAACCGTGGTAAAAACAGCAGAAGGTGGGGAATAACAGATGCGAATTCTGGTAGCGGACGATGAGCCGGAGATGGTCATGGCGCTGGAAGCGCTTTTGAAACGCGAGCATTATTCCATAGACGCGGTTTACAATGGTCAGGACGCGCTGGATTACGGGCTGGAGGGAAATTACGCCTGTATTGTTCTGGACATTATGATGCCAAAGCTGGACGGAATCCAGGTCCTGCAAGCCCTTCGAGCCAAACAGATCGCCACTCCGGTGCTTCTCCTGACCGCGAAGAGCCAAGTGGAGGACCGGGTGGCCGGTTTGGAAAACGGAGCGGACGATTACCTGCCAAAGCCCTTTGACAGCCGGGAGTTTGTGGCGCGGGTCCGCGCCTTGACCCGCCGGGGCGGGACATACACTCCCAGCGTCATTTCTGTTGGAAATGTTACATTAGACCGTTCCTCCTTTGAACTGAGATGCGGAGACGCCTGCATCCGGTTGGGCAATAAGGAGTTTCAGATGCTGGAGCTGCTGATGCGGCAGAAGGGGCGGCCCATTTCAACGGAGCAGTTTATGGAATCCATCTGGGGCTATGACAGCGAGGCTGAGATCAACGTGGTCTGGGCCTACATCTCCTATCTGAGACGGAAGCTGGAAGCGGCGGGCGCTGATGTCCGCATTTCCGCCCGCCGGGGCCAGGGCTATGTGCTGGAGGGATTTTCATGATTCGGTCTCTGCGCTGGAAATTTATCTGGATCGCCATGCTGTCGCTGCTGGGAACCATGACGGTTCTCTGCGTCTCCATCGGCGTGGGAAACCATTGGATCACAACCTGGCGGGCAGACCGGGCTATTTCGCTGCTGCATCAGAACGGCGGAACCTTTCTTCCCCCCGGCGCGGCCTTCGACCCCTCTGACTTCGAGTTTCAGGTTACACCGGAAACCGCCTTTGAGACCCGGTATTTCATTGTGGAGCTGACGGAACAGCGGGAAGTAAAAGCCGTAGATCTTGAGCATATCGCGGCGTTTGACCGCCACTCTGTTACGGAGACCGTCAGCAAGGTCATACAAGCGGGTGGCAACCGGGGATATGTAGATTACTACCGCTTCGGCCTGTTTCCAAGCGCGGACGGCGGCAGCACTATGATCGTTATGGACTGTTTTCTGATGCTCCAGGCGGCAGACAATATGCTGCGCATCACTGTGATTATATTTTTAGTGTGCGCGCTGATTGTGTTCCTCCTGCTGCTGTACTGTTCCGGCCGCGCCATTCGTCCCTTTGCGGAAAACCTGGAACGGCAGCGGCAGTTTGTAACCGATGCCTCCCATGAGCTGAAAACCCCCCTTTCCATTTTGTCGGCGGATCTGGATTTGCTGTCGGATTCCTGCGGGGAAAGCCAGTGGCTGGAGAGCGCCCGCACACAGATTACACGGCTGGACAGGTTAATTAAAAATCTGGTGGAACTTGCCCGCACAGAGGAGACCATCGAAGGGGATACAATAGAAGAATTTTCCGTTACAGAAATTGCACAGGCCAGTGTGGATGCCTTCCAGCCGGCAGCAGAAGCTGTTGGCAAAACATTGGTTGCAGAACTTGCAGCTGACATAAACGCCAAAGGGGTGCGGGATAACTTCTTCTGCCTGTTTTCCATTTTGCTTGACAATGCTGTCAAATACTGTGACCCGGAGGGGACGATCTGCCTGTCGCTATCCCAACACGGGAGAACTATTTGTATCTCTGTATCCAATCCATGCAAAGGGATTGACACCTCCCAGCTCTCTCGCTACTTTGATCGCTTCTACCGGGTGGACTCCTCTCGTTCCAGGTCAACTGGTGGGTATGGCATTGGGCTGTCTACTGCAAACGCAATTGTGATCCGGCATCACGGGCATATGACAAACAGCTATGCAGATGGAGTAATTACTTTCACAGCAAAGATTCCAAAGTAGGACCCGCTGCCATCATCCATTTTACATTTTATCTATGTAGATAAAGCCATACCGCTTTCTCATTTCGCCAATGGTAAAGGACACAGAATCCATGCAGCCCCATATATAATAGTCTGTTGACAGACTTTTGTTCAAATAAAGGATAACACATTACATCCGTCCCTAAATTCCGGGCGGTGGTCCGGGCGGCCGTCAGCTCCCGGTCCGCTGTTTGTATCATCTTTTAGCGGTTGACTTTGACACTGCGTCAGGGAGTAGAATCCCTTATGAGACCGGTCTCCTCCATCCAACTGTAAACAATTTTTGAACCCGCAGAAAACCGCTTGACAATTCCTGCCGCCCTGCTATAATAGTCAACACGTTAATCATTAACAGGTTAACGTTTTTTCTGAAAGGAGGTTTTCCTCGTGGAAGACACATTTCACGAGATGGAACTGCTGTCCCGCCAGCTCAACCACACCCACCGCGCGGCAGTACAGTGGGAGCTGAACGCCGCTGGTCTCAGCGAGGTCAATCACCCCATGCTGCTCACCATTTTGGAGAGCGGGCGGGAGGACAAGGACCAGGCATGCCCTGCCCAGCGGGAGCTGGCGGATCTGCTGCACATCTCCCCTGCTGCGGTGGCCAATTCCTTGAAATCGCTGGAGAAAAGCGGCTACATCCGTCGGGAACCCGGCCAGCAGGACGCCCGGCGCAACCGGGTAAGCCTCACCGACAAGGGCGTACAGGCGGTATCCGGCTGCCGGGAGGCGTTCCAGCGGGTGGCCGCCCGCATGTTGTCCGGCTTTTCTGAGGAGGAATATCAGCAGCTGGCTCAGTTTCAGCGGCGGATGCTCTGCAATCTTCTTGATTCTCAACCAAAGGAGTGATTATTACCTTGCTTTCCCTGTTTTTGACCCATTTGGAGGGGTACAAAAAAGACGCCATCAAATCCCCTATCCTGATCGTTTTGGAGGTCATCTGTGAGCTCCTCCTCCCCCTGGTCATGGCGGAAATCGTGGACGTGGCCATCCCCTCGGGGGATACGGGATATATTTTCCAGCTTGGCGCGTTGATGCTGGTGCTGGCAGGCTTTTCCATGGCCTGCGGCGTGCTGGCCGCCAAATACGCCGCCTTCGCCAGCCAAGGCTTCGGCGGCAACCTGCGCCAATGCCTGTTTGACAAGGTGCAGGAGTTCTCCTTCGCCGATATTGACCGCTTCTCCTCCGCTTCCCTGATCACCCGCATGACCAACGACGTCAACGCCATGACCATGATGCTGGCCATGGGCCTGCGGATGCTGGTCCGGACCCCGGTGATGCTCATCGCCGCACTGGGCGTCAGCCTGTACCTGAATGCCCGGCTGGCCATCATCCTGCTGGTCATCATCCCGGTCATGGCGGCCGCCATTGCGCTTTTGATGAAGGTCTGTACCAGGCTCTTCGACCTGATGCAGCAAAAAATCGACGGACTGAACAACGTGCTCCAGGAGAATCTGGTGGCCATCCGTGTGGTAAAGGCCTTTGTCCGGGAGGACCACGAGCGGAAGAAGTTCAACCGCTCCAGCGACGAGCTGATGACCGCCGCTTTGAAGGTGGGCGTACGGGTCATCGCCATAATGCCCATTATGATGCTGTGCCTTAACGGCGCCACCCTGGCCGTCCTCTATTTCGGCGGAAGGATGGTCATGGATGCCGCCTTCGACCTGGGCGACCTTCAGGCCTTTCTGACCTATATCATGCAGGTGCTGATGAGTGTGATGATGGTTGCCATGTCTCTGCTTCAGCTGTCCCGGGCCCAGGCCTGTGCCCGGCGCATTGATGAGGTGCTGGACGCCGTCCCCTCGGTCCAGGATAAACCGGAGTCCGCCTCCCTCCCCGCCCCCCAGGGCCGGGTGGAGTTTCAGGACGTCTCCTTCAAGTACGCCGCCGCCGGCTCCGGGGATGATGTGCTGTCCCATATCAGCTTTACCGTAGAGCCCGGCCGGTTTGTGGCCATTGTGGGGGGCACCGGTACCGGCAAGTCCTCCCTGGTCAACCTGATCCCCCGGTTTTACGACGTCACCGGCGGCTCTGTGCTGGTGGACGGCGTGGATGTCCGGGACTACCCCCTGGAGGAGCTTCGTTCCCGCATCGGCATGGTGCTCCAGACCAATATTCTGTTCACCGGCACCATCCGGGAAAACCTGCTGTGGGGCCGCCCCGGCGCCACCGAGGAGGAGATGATCCAGGCGGCAAAAGACGCCCAGGCCTACGATTTCATCATGAACCTGCCTGAGGGCTTCGACACCCGGCTCACCCAGGGCGGCACCAACGTCTCCGGCGGGCAGAAGCAGCGGCTGTGTATTGCCCGGGCCATGCTCCGCAAGCCGGCCATCCTTATCCTGGACGACTCCACCTCCGCCGTGGACTCGGCCACTGAGGCGGCCATACGGGAATCCTTCCATAAAAATCAGGCGGATACGACTGTCATCATTATTGCCCAGCGCATCTCCTCCGTGCAATACGCCGATGAGATCCTCATTCTGGACGACGACCACATCGCCGGCCGGGGCACCCATGACGAGCTGCTGGCCAACAACAGGATTTACCAGGAAATTTATCAATCTCAGCAAGAGGGGGTGGGCGGATAATGCCAGGACCCAATCAAGCCTTTAAGGCCGGGGCGGTAAAGCCCAAAAATCTGAAGAAGACCATCTTGCGCCTGGTGGGCTACCTCACCCGGAGCAGGCTGCCGCTGCTGTTTGTGCTGCTGTGTCTGCTTACCTCTGTGGCCACCAATCTGGGCGGGTCATATATGGTGCGGCCCATCGCCAACCTGCTGATCGACCCAGACCGGACACTGCAGGAGAAACTTTCCGGACTGGCGGTTCTGATCGCCCTGCTGGCCGGCATCTACCTGCTGGGCTGTCTGGCCACCTATGGCCAGTCCGCCGCCATGGTCCGGCTGGCAGAACGGGGCGTCAACCGGCTGCGCAGGGACCTGTTTGACAGCCTGCAAAGTCTCCCCCTCTCCTACTTTGACCAACACCCCCACGGCGAACTGATGAGCCGCTTCACCAACGATGCCGACAACGTTGAGCTGGCCCTCCAGCAGAGCGTGGTCTCCCTGCTGTCCAGCTGCCTGATGTTTGTGGGACTGGTGGGACTGATGCTGTTCATCAACTGGAAGCTGTTCTTTGTCACCGCCGTGGTTTTGGTCCTCACCATGACCCTGTTTCGGAAGCTGGGCGGCCGCAGCCGCCAGTTTTACCAAAAGCAGCAAAAGGCGCTGGGCGCTGTCAACGGCGAGATCCAGGAGGTCATCGAGGGCCTGAAGGTGGTCAAAGCCTTCACCCACGAGGAGGAAGCCAAGGCCAAGTTCCGGGAGCTGAACAACGCCTACCGGGACTCCGCGCAGAAGGCCAACTTCTACTCCACTATGATCATGCCCATGGCGGGCAACCTGATGAACATCAGCTACGCCCTCACCGCCGCCTTTGGCGGGCTGCTCTCCGTCCTCCAGGGCTTCGACCTGGGCGGGCTGGCGACGTACCTCAATTATTCCCGTCAGGTGGGCCAGCCCCTGAACCAGATCTCTCAGCAGATGACCACCCTCCTGTCCGCCATGGCGGGGGCGGAACGCATCTTTGAGGTGATGGACACCGCCGCCGAGCTGGACGAGGGTTCCGTCACCCTGATCCCTGCTGAAAAGGACGCCAACGGCACCCTCTCCCCCTTCACCGGCCAGGGCCGTCCCCGCACCTGGGCCTGGAAGACTCCCCGGGGCAACGGCATGGAGCTGGTCCCCGTCTTTGTGGGCGAGGACGAAACGCTCACCGAGATCATTGATCCGGAAGCGGTCCCCGACCCGGCTATGCTGGCCAACCACGGCTGGGCCTGGAAATACCCCGGTCCCAACGGAGTCGTGGGCCTCCATTTGATCCGCGGAACCGTGCGCAATGTCCCCAACGAGGACTTTTACCTCACCGAGCTGCGGGGTGCGGTACGGTTCAGCCATGTGGACTTCTCCTACGTTCCCGGCAAGCGGATCTTGAAGGACGTGTCGGTCTACGCCGATCCAGGCCAGAAGATCGCCTTTGTGGGCTCCACCGGAGCGGGCAAGACCACCATCACCAACCTGATCAACCGCTTCTACGAGATCGAGGGCGGCATGATCACCTACGACGGCATCCGGGTAAAGGCCATCCGCAAGGACGACCTGCGGCGCTCCCTGGGGGCGGTGCTTCAAGACACCCATCTGTTCACCGGCACCATTATGGACAACATCCGCTATGGCCGGCTGGACGCCACCGACGAGGAGTGTATCGCCGCCGCCAAAAGCGCCAACGCCCACTCCTTCATCCGCCGCCTGCCCGAGGGCTATCAGACCATGGTCACCGGCGATGGAGCCAATCTGTCCCAGGGCCAGCGGCAGCTGCTGGCTATTGCCCGGGCCGCCGTGGCTGACCCGCCAGTGATGATCCTGGACGAGGCCACCTCCTCCATCGACACCCGCACCGAGGCTCTGATCCAGCAGGGCATGGATACCCTGATGGAGGGCCGGACGGTGTTCGTCATCGCCCACCGGCTGTCCACCGTGCGCAATTCCAACTGCATCGTGGTCATCGAGCATGGCGAGATCGAGGAAAAGGGCAGCCACGAGGAGCTTCTGAAGGATAAAGGCCGGTACTACCGGCTGTACACCGGACAGTTCCAGCTGTCCTGAACGCCAAAGGACCCCGCCAGCCGGCGGGGTCCTCTCATGATTCTCAGGTTTTCGGTACCGCCCGGCGGTACATCCACCCGATCACGTTGCCCGCCAGAGCGGGGACGGCTACCATAAAGCAGTGGAACATCGCCGTATCGTTGAACAGCAGATAGACCATAGGCAGGTAGCACACAAAGCAGGCCACCGGGTACAGGGGGCACACCCCCTGCCGTTTGCCCAGGGACAGTCCGGAGGAGAACCCCGCCACTGGTAGCATCAGGTAGGGCAGGAGCAGGCCGGACAGGACGGGCACATCCGGCGCGTCCAGCCAGCGCAGAGCCAGGGGCAGACCGTCGCACAGCAGCAGGACAAAGGGCAGGTAGGGCAGCGTCTCCTGCCACTTCAAGGGGGAGGGTCCTGGAGTCAGCCCCAGCAGGGTACGCAGCTGCATCACCTCCACGTACCAGCCGATCCACCGGCCCAGCCAGACCACGGCGTACAGCAGAAACAGGATGGCCTCCCAGGCCAGCAGCTGTGCGCCCCTCGCTCCCAGCTGGACCGCCAGCAGGAGAAACAGGGCCGCCGTCACCCCAAGGTGGGCCGCAGAGCGGAGCATCAGCGCCCTGCCGTCGTCAGCGAAGGGCAGCGTAGCCACCCCAGCCGCCGCTCCCAGGGCCGAACACAGCAGGCAGACCACCAGCGACGGCCCTCTCGTTCCCACAGCATACGATACCAGCACCACGCTGAACACCAGTCCCAGCGCCGCCCCACCCAGGACCCGCCAGGCCCATTTAAGCTTTTTCACGGCCGTTCCTCCTTCCCCCATTCAGGGTATCCTTGATTTTTTTCACATACCGCCGGGACACGTAAGCCTTTACCGTGCCATCCAGTGTCATGCAGATGGTACCAGTCAGGGACAGATCCACCGCAGTGACTCGGTCCAGGTTGATGATCTCCCCGTTGGAGATGCGGACAAACTGGGTTGGGTCCAGCCGCTCCTCCAGCTCATAGAGTCGGAGGTGGACTGTGTAGGTCTCCCCCGCCGTCTGGGCGGACACCCCCTTGCCGTCGGTGTAAAACCGGAGAAATTCCCTCTGGGGCAGAAGCAGCTTCTCATCTCCCCGGCTCACCGGGACCGGTCCCACCGTCAGCTTGGACAGACTCTCCGCCAAGCGGCGCAGCTCCTCGCTTTCCTCCCCGGCCAGAATCACGATTTTGGGCTCCTGACGGCCTGGTTCGGTCTTGATCTCTACCTCCATGGGTCTCCCCCCCTCTCTCGTCTTCAGTATAGCCCCTCTCTCCCGCCCTGTCTACCGTTTTGGGACAGTCGGTCATTTTTCCGGGATAGCCGGTCGTTTTTTCGTTGACAGATGGACCAAGTTAGGCTAAAATAGCATAGGCGCTTGTGCAATTCCATTTGCCCGCGCAGTTCAGTTGGATAGAGCGTCCGCCGCCTAAGTCTGCGTAGTTCGTCCGCCAGTGGCACCAAAAATTCCATATGCGTCCGTAGCTCAGCAGGATAGAGCGTCCGCCTCCTAAAAATCGAATCGTTCGAATCCTGGAGCCCTGTAAAACTGAATATTTTCTGTATAAGCCCCCGTAGCTCAGTTGGATAGAGCGGTCGCCTCCTAAGCGACAGGCCACTGGTTCGAACCCAGCCGGGGGTGCCAAAAATGACCGTTGTAAGCCGTTTTTTGATGGTTTACAGCGGTTTTTTGTTATCGTTTTCCCGGAGCGTTCTTGCCGCTCCGCCGGAACGATTTTATACATTTTCCGCTGTATGCCTGCTAATTGGCTTCGAACTATTTTTCCGGTCTTGCTAATAAAAAACGCCGATTTGCTAATACGATTTTCCCGCCCTATTTTTCGGATGGGGCTGACGCCAGCAATGTGGCCAGTGTGTTGGCCAGTTCCGGCGACTTGCGAAGCTGTTCCACTAGGGACTCCAAATCCAATGTGGCGAGCGCCGGTTCCTTTGGTTCCTCCGGGGGACGAACCGAACGCAGGTCAGGATTGGCATAGAAGGCGCTCTCAAACTTCTGGGCGTTGATCTTGCGGTCCTCGTCCAGAATGTGCGCATACACGCTGGTGATCATGTCGATCTGAGCGTGGCCCGTATCACCCTGGGTGGCCTTCAGGTCGCCGTGGTTCAGCTTCAGCTTATAGGTCGTGCTGGAATGGCGGAGGGAGTGAAAGACCACTTTAGGCAGCCCTGCTTTCTCCCGCAGCTTCTCAAACGACTTCAGGATGATACGGTCCTCACAGGGGCGGCCATTGGCCAGCGCCACCACCAGGTCGTAGTCCTGATACTCGTCACGGAGTAGTGCTCGCAGCTCGTCTTGCGCGGATTTCCATTCCCGCAGGATATAAGCCAGAGTCTTGGGCAGCCACACCTTGCGGATACTGGAATCGGTCTTGGGCTTCTTTAAAATGATTCTGGTGCTGGTGTTGGGAAACAGAGGCGTGAACACATGGTAGATGTGTCAGTGCCAATGATAAAATGAAAGAAAACGCCGAGGAAAAAATGTAGTTTTGT
>CAJUAW010000076.1 GCA_910584605.1 uncultured Oscillospiraceae bacterium | reverse complement strand
AATTACGGCAGGAGATACCGTGATTCGTCTGAAATTTTAGCAGGGAAGGTGTTTCTTGCATCTGCCAGCTTTGCGAAAAAACGGAAATGGGCGAGGTCATGGACAGGTTAGAACGGAAACGACCGCGCCATTTACCTTAGCTGGCGCTCATCCTCCTGGTTCGGCCTGCCAGACGTATCGTCGTCCACGACTCATCTATGCGCCATTATCTCGCCTCCCTTGCCAGGCGGCTGTCTTTTGAGAGAGCTTCTTTTTCATGGCCCGGTTTGTCCTCCGAGGACATCTGCATTCCTGCTGCGCCAAATGTTTTGCAGCCCCGTATTTTTCTCACGGATCACAGCGCCTGCTTGACGGGGCGTTCTGGAAGTCCCAGGGCCAGTGCTTTTGGCTGCGGTTGACAGGAGTGAAGATTTTCGATATACTGTCCATATTAGAATGTCGAATTTTGCGGGAGGAACGATGGCGTACTATGACAAACCAAACAATGATGCAGTTCTTCGAGTGGTATCTGCCGGAGAACGGGCTGCACTGGAAACGTGCTGCGGCGCAAGCCGCTGAGCTTCGGAACATCGGGATCAATATGGTCTGGCTGCCCCCGGCTTACAAGGGCGCCGCCGGAAGGGCCAGCGTCGGCTATGACGTATACGATATGTACGACCTGGGGGAGTTTGACCAGAAGGGCGGCACGGCCACAAAATACGGAAAAAAAGAGGACTATCTCGCCGCGGTGAAAACCCTGCAGCAGGAGGGAATCCAGGTGCTGTGCGACGTGGTGCTCAACCACCGCATGGGGGCCGACGACACGGAACAGGTGTCAGTCATTGAGGGACTGGACGGAGACCGGGGCCAGGACGTCAGCGGCCAGCGGCAGATCACGGCGTGGACCAAGTTCAATTTTCCCGGCCGGGCGGGGGCTTATTCTGATTTTCAGTGGAACGCGTCCCACTTTAGCGGAACGGACTGGGATGCGGCGGCCAAACGAAACGGAATTTTTCGGTTTTTGGGAAAGTCCTGGAATCGGGAGACCGACTCGGAAAAGGGCAACTACGACTATCTGATGGGGGCGGACCTGGATACCGACAACCCGGAGGTGATCCAGGAGACCCGAAACTGGGGCAGATGGTATCAGGAGACGGTACATATGGACGGCTTCCGCATGGACGCAGTGAAGCACATCAGCTTTGCCTTCTGCCGGGATTGGTTGGCGGCTATGCGGGAACAGAAAAAGGACCTCTATGTGGTAGGGGAATACTGGTCACATGAGGTGGGAAAGCTGACCCACTACCTGGAGGCCACCGGGCGGGCGCTCTCCCTGTTTGACGTGCCGCTGCACTTCCGTTTTTTGGAGGCGGCCACCTCAAACGGGAATTTTGATTTGTCCCGGCTGTTCGAGAATACCCTGACAGCGGCGGACCCGGCCTGCTCCGTCACCTTTGTGGACAATCACGACACCCAGCCGGGCCAGGCGTTGTGCTCCTTCATCCCGGCATGGTTCAAGCCCATCGCCTATGCTTTGATTTTGCTCCGGGACCAGGGCACCCCTTGCGTGTTTTATGGGGACTATTACGGGATTCCCCATGACGGCGTCCCTCCGGTCCCCCAGCTGGACAGGCTGATCAAAATACGGGAGCGCTATGCCTACGGCCCGGAGCACCTGTTTTTTGACGACGGTTCCCTGGTGGGCTTTACCCGGGAAGGGGTCGGGGAACGTCCAGACTCCGGAGCGGCGGTCCTTCTGACGGACGGCGCTGGCGGCAGCAAGCGGATGTATGTGAGCCGGCGGCTGGCGGGCCAGACCATGTTGGATGCTCTGGGCCATGTCGCCGGGACTGCGGTGATCGACGGGGACGGCTGGGGCACATTTTCGGTTCAGGGCGGCTCGGTTTCGGTTTGGCTGACAGAATCGGCCCTGCAGTATCTGTATCTGAATCTTTAAAGCAAAACAGCATTGCACGTTGGTGCAATGCTGTTTTTCAGATTTGTTTTGGGTCCCATCCGGACGCAATTGATGGGCTGCCCGCAGAGCGTCCGCGGCCGGATGGGGGACCTCTTTGACCGCCCGGAGCCCGGAACCGTCATGGAAGGAGCATGACCTATGCGCGGCTCGGTTCGCAGTCTGGCCGAAGTTATGCCGTCACCGCTTAGACAATATCAAAAGCCAGGGCCGAAATTTAATCTGCCCTTAATAGATTCCCTGTGCTGCACATGATATAATAAACAATCAAGAGGGAGGAAGCTGACTATGAAATTATGGAGAGGCATCATCAGCGCGGCTCTGATTTTGAGCATGACAGTCCCCGCCTGGGCCGCCCCCGGGGAGCAGCTCACCGTCCAGCAGCGGCGGGAAGATTTGAACGTACTCTATGAGAACCTGAAAAAGGGTCACCCCAACCTGTTCGCCAACACTCCGGAGGAGGAATTTCTCGCCCGGAAGGGGGAAATTGAGGCTGGGCTGGACGCCGCCAGCGACCAGGAGTTTTTCCTGGACCTGATGAGCCTGACAGCGCTGGCGGGAGACTCCCACACCTCCGCCGCCCTGGGGGACCAGACCCAACTGATGCGGGCCTATCCGTTCTCGCTGACTTGGCGGGAGGGCAAATGGTATCTGTCCGCCCTCCTGGCGGAACACCGGGAGCTGCTGGGCCAGGAGGTGATCTCGGCAGCGGGAAAGCCGGTGGCCCAGGCGGCGGAAGCCTTCTGCGGGCTGCTTAGCGCCGATAACCCGGTGAAGCTGCGCCGTCAGTTCCGGCAGGCCTGCAATGTGGCCGACCTCTATGAGTATCTGGGCCTGGTGGAGGCGGGGGAGCCTCTGGTCCTCACCCTGGCGGAGGGGACGGAGCTGTCCCTGGCCCCGGTGTCCATGGAGGAGCTGGGAAACATCGAGATGGCCCAGCTGGGTGAGGGACTGCCCCGGCCTGTCACCGCCGCTCAGGACTGCTATTACTGCGCCTTTCCCCTGAACTCCGACACCTACTACATCCAGTACAACACCTGCGCTGCGGACCCGGAGCTGCCCATGGAGCAGTTTGCCGCCCAGGCTGCGGAGGAGCTGGGAAACTACCGCCGGGTGGTGGTGGACCTGCGGAACAACGGCGGGGGCTCCGACGGGGTGCTCTGGCCCCTGCTGGAGGTACTCCGCCAGGAGATGGACCGGGGCGCGGAGCTGGTGGGCCTCATTGGTGAGACCACCTTCTCCTCCGCCATCATCAACGCGGTAGAGCTCCAGGAGATGGGGGGCGTGCTGGTGGGAGAACCGGCCAGCGGGAGCGTGGACCACTTCGGCTCGGTGGGCTCCTTCCGTCTGCCTAACTCCGGCCTGCGGGTGGGCGTGTCCCAGAAGTACATCGACCTGGACACCCTCTTTGACGCCGGGGCGGGGCGGGGTGTGGAGGCCCTGGAGCCCGATGTGACCGTCCTTCGGACCATGGAGGATACCCTGGCGGGCCGGGACACCGCCGTGGAATGGCTGCTGGCCCACCCCGGCCGGCTGGAGCAGCGGGACTACCCCGACGCCCCTCTCACCAGAGGCCGGTTCGCCGCTCTGCTGTGGCAGAAGGCGGGCAGTCCCCAGGGCACGGAGGCCGGTTTTGCCGACACGTTTGGCATTGAGTGGTTCCTGCCCGCCCTGAGCTGGGCGGCGGAACAGGGGGTTCTCTCCGGTGTGGGCGGCGGGGCGGTGCAGGCCGCCCGGCCCGTTACCCGGCAGGAGGCGGCGGTTATGCTGGCCCGGTATGCCGGCCTGACGGGGGCGGACGCCCAGTCCTGGACCGATTGGGAGGAGATCGCTCCCTGGGCCCGTGAGGCCGTGGCGGCAGTGACGTCCGCAGGACTCATGCATGGGGAGAATGGAGCCTTCCGTCCCCTCGAAACGCTGACCCGGGCGGAGGGGGAAGCCATGATCTCCATGCTGGACGGATGGTAAAGCCAGACAATTTTATTTGGGAAAACGGTGTGGGTTCACACCGTTTTTCTATGTCAGCTGTCAAATGCGCGCAGGTTCTCTCAGAACCTCACCCGTGTACCGGCCTATAGAGGCAAGGGCGTCAAGGCCGTCGCCCCGGTATCTGGAACGCCGGCGGGAGCATATTTATAATACCGTCAGCTATTCCGCTTCAGTTGTGCAGGAAAGTGACTATTTTGCGGCCCCAGGGGCAGATTGTGACCTTCCGGTATCGGGGACTGGCAAAGTAACATTGTACCTTGGAGCAAAGAGGAAAAACCGCCTTTGACAACTGTAAAAGAAATTTGATTCAGCCAGCGCCTGTTCAGTCATGCTGGATGGGCGCTGGCTATTTTGCGCATATTTCTTGACATTACCGGTCAAAAAGTTTTGCTTTTTTCGGTAACTGCTCAACTTGTTTGTGGGTTGATCAGGTTCTTGATCCGTACATCCCTTATGGCGCTCTTTTTTATGTCTTCGAGGGCATGGAGGTGGGATCGTCCACCAGACGCCTGCCGGCCAGGTCCACGCGGCTGTAGTAGAGCAGGGTCAGGATGCTGCACACCAGCCACCCGGCGGGGTAGCCCAGGGCGATGGGCAGGATGGTGTTGGAGATAAAGTTGGCCATGATGTAAAGGTAGATCTGCCGGAACACCACAAAGGAGGCCAGCATGATGTAGGTAGGCGGCTGGCTGATGCCAGCCCCCCGCAGGGAGCCGGAGTAGACCTGATTGACGCAGATGAGCACGTAGCAGGGACACATGCGGCGCAGAAAGAGGGTGCCGTAGGCCACCACCTCCGGCTTGTCGTTGAAGAAGGCCACCAGCCAGGGGGCGAAGAGAATGGCAAAGGCGGAGATGACCACCGTAATGCCCACGGACAGGAAGAAGGCGGCGCGGGTGCCCTCTTTAGCCCGCTCTACCTGGCTGGTCCCCAGATTCTGTCCCACAAAGGTGGTGGCGGCCAGCCCCAGAGACTGGACCGGGAGGATAATGAACTGATCCAGCTTGCTGTAGGTGGTCCAGCCGGACATGCAGTCCAGGCCGAAGAAGTTGATGTAGGACTGGACGAATACGTTGGAGAAGGAGGTGATGGCCATCTGCAGGGCGGAGGGGACGCCTATGCGGATGATCTGCCGCAGGATGCGGAGGTCGATCCGCAGATCCCGCAGCCGCAGGCGGATGCACGCCTCGCTGCTGCGGGCCAGGACGGTCAGGATCAGCGCCGCCGAAACCCCCTGAGACAGGATGGTGGCGTAGGCCACCCCCTCCACCCCCATGCGAAAGCCGGCCACAAAGAGCAGATCCAGGGCGATGTTCAGCAGGGCGGACACCACCAGAAAGTAGAAGGGCCGTTTGGAATCGCCCACTGCCCGCAGAATGCCGGACCCCATATTGTACAGCAGCAGGCCCATGGCCCCGGCGAAGTAGATGGTCAGGTAGGTGGTGGCCTCGGGGACGGCCTCGGGAGCGGTCTTCATCAGCCGGAGCATGAAGGGGATGATCAGGATGCCGGCCACAGACAGCACCACCCCCAGCACCAGGGTCATGACGATGGAGGTGTGGACCGTCTGGCGCACCTGGTCCTGCTTTTTGGCCCCGTAGTATTGGGAGATGACCACCCCCGCGCCGCTGGCCAGCCCCATGAAGAAGCCGATGAGCATGATGATGATCGGGGTGACGGTGCCTACGGCGGAGTAGGCCGCGTTGCTGACGTACCGGCCCACCACCCACAGGTCCACCGTGTTGTACAGCTGCTGGAACAGGTTGCCCAGCAGGAGCGGAACGGCGAAGCGGACCAGGTGGCCCACCACGCTGCCCTCCGTCATATCCACGGAGCGGGCGGACCGTGTTACTTGTGCGGACAAGTCGCTCTCCCTCCTAATCAAATTTGAGCGGGACTCCCTCCGTGAGGGAGGTTTTTTAGTCCCCGCAGTCCAGCCCGGACAGATACCGGCGGGCCAGATCGAAGGCGTGGCTGGCGGTCTGGGTGCGCAGCCGCTCCCGCATGGGGCGGGGCCCCAGATTCAGGGCCCGGACGTGGGTGCCCCGGGTGGTGGCGATGGCCACGAACATGGTGCCCACCTCATTGCCCCGGTCGTCCTGATCCGGCCCGGCGACGCCGGTGGAGGACAGGGCGATGTCGCAGTTCAGCGCCTTCCGCGCGCCCTCCGCCATGGCGGCGGCCACCTCCCGGGACACCGCGCCATAGCGGTCCAGCATGTGGGCCGGGACGCCGAGCAGGGTTTCCTTGATCTCATTGGTGTAGGACACGATGCCGCCCTGGAAGGCTTGGGAGGCGCCGGGGATGTCGGTGAGCCGCTTGGCGATGAGGCCGCCGGTGCAGCTCTCGGCGGTCCCCAGGGTAAGGCCCTTTGTGCGCAGCGCCTCCAGCACCACGTACTCCAGGGAGGGGACGTCCACCCCGTAGACCTTGTCGTGAAACAGCTTTTTGACCTGCTCCACGGTGGGCTTGAGCAGAGCCTGGGCCTCCTCGCTGGTGGCGGCCTTGGCGGTGACTCGGAGCTCGCACTCTCCCTCCTTGGCGTAGGGGGCCAGGGTGGGGTTGGACATGGCGTTCATCTGGTCCCGCAGCTGGGCCTCCATGGCCGACTCCCCGATGCCGAACAGCTTAATGGTGTGGGAGGCGATGACCCCCTCGGACAGGGAGAGGAGGTAGGGCTTGGCCCGGTACTGGAACATGGGCCGGCACTCGCTGGGAGGCCCGGGGAGCATGATGACATGGACCCCCTCCGCCTCAAAGGCGCAGCCGGGGGCGGTGCCCCAGTCGTTCTCCAGGATGGTGCAGCCCTCGGGCAGCATGGCCTGCTGAAGGTTGTTGTCCGTCATGGGCCGGCCGGTGCGGGTGAAGTAGGAGCGGATGCGCTCCGCCGACCCCTCGTCAAAGACCAGCTTCTTGCCAAAGGCTTCGGCCAGCACGTTTTTGGTCAAATCGTCGCAGGTGGGCCCCAGGCCGCCGGTGGTGATGATGACGTCCGCCCGCTGCTTGGCCAGCGCCACCGCCTCCCGGGCGCGCTGGGGGTTGTCCCCCACCACCGTGTGCCAGAAGACGTTCAGCCCCAGCTCGCTCAGCCCCTGAGAGAGCATCTGAGCGTCGGTATTGGCGATGTTGCCCAGCAGCAGCTCGGTTCCCACCGAGAGAATTTCAACGGTATGAGACATAAAACAAGACCTCCTGATCCTTCTGAATATGTGGGTGGAGCCATTATAGCATGTATTTCCGGAAAGGGATAGTCATTTCCAGAAAGAGGAATGCTTTTTGTACAATTTTTCTACCCAAAGGAGGATAAAACAGAAATTGGAAGGGAGGGACGCAGTTTTTCTGCTGCTTTGAAGGAATTTGCTTCGGCACTTTGCCTAAAAAAAGAGGAGAAAAAAGTGGTAAATCTCGGAATTGCACAAAAAACGAGGCGAATCATAGATATTTCAATAAATTTATGAAGTTTCTGCAATATTTCGACCATTTTGCAGTTGAAATTTTTCTCGGTTTGGACTACAATGAAAGCCGCAAGAGCAAGGAGGGGCCCGCGTGCTGAACATTGTACTGGTCGAGCCGGAGATTCCGCAGAATACCGGCAATATTGCCCGCACCTGCGCCGCCACCCGCAGCCGTCTCCACCTGGTCAGGCCCCTGGGCTTTGACATCAGCGAGCGAGCGGTGCGCCGGGCGGGACTGGACTATTGGCATATGGTCGACCTGCAGGTATATGACAGTCTGGACCACTTCTTCGCCGTCAACCCCAGGCCGGATCTGTGGCTGGCCACCACCAAGGCTCCCCGGGACTACACCCAGGTCCAGTACCGGGAGGGCTGCTGGCTCATGTTTGGCAAGGAGACCGCCGGACTGCCCGGGGATCTGCGGGCAAAGTGGCGGGACCGGTGCGTCCGCATCCCCATGCGGCCCGACGCCCGGAGCCTGAACCTGGCCAATTCGGTGGCAGTCCTGGCCTATGAGGCGCTGCGCCAGCAGGGCTTTCCCGAGCTGTCCGGGACGGGGGAGATGGCTCAAGAGCGGTAAGTCTATTGTCACCTTTACGAAATGAAAGGAGTCAAGAGTATGAACTATAACAAAAAGACGGTCAAAGACATCGATGTCAAGGGCAAGAAGGTCCTGCTTCGCTGCGACTTCAACGTGCCCATGGCCAAGGACGGCAGCGGCGTCATCACGGACGACAAGCGCATCCGGGCCGCTCTGCCCACCATCCAGTACCTGCTGGACCAGGGCGCAGCGGTGATCGCCTGCTCTCACATGGGCAAGCCCAAGGGGGAGGTCAAGCCCGAGCTGTCCCTGAAGCCGGTGGCCGTCCGCCTGGGGGAGCTGCTGGGCAAGGATATCATCATGGCTGCCGATGTGGTGGGCGAGGACGCCCAGGCCAAGGCCGCCGCCCTCCAGCCCGGCCAGGTTTTGCTGCTGGAGAACACCCGCTTTGAGGCGGGGGAGACCAAAAACGATCCGGCCCTGGCCAAGGCGATGGCCGGTATGGCGGAGGTTTACGTGTCCGATGCCTTCGGCGCGGTCCACCGCGCCCACGCCTCCACCGCCGGCGTGGCCGACTATCTGCCCGCCGTCAGCGGCTTCCTGATCCAGAAGGAGCTGGACTTCATCGGCGGTGCGCTGGCCAACCCCAAGCGGCCCCTGGTGGCCATCCTGGGCGGGTCCAAGGTCTCCTCCAAAATCGGCGTCATCAACAACCTGCTGGAGATTGCCGACACCATCATCATCGGCGGCGGCATGGCCTATACCTTCTCCGCCGCTCAGGGCGGCGCCGTGGGCGACTCCCTGCTGGAGGAGGACTGGAAGGACTACTCCCTGGAGATGATCCAGAAGGCCAAGGACAAGGGCGTGAAGCTGCTGCTGCCCGTGGACACCGTCATCGCTGACGCCTTCGCCCCCGATGCCAGCTCCAAGGTGGTCAAGGCTGGCGAGATCCCCGACGGCTGGCAGGGCCTGGACATCGGCCCTGAGACGGTGAAGCTGTACTGTGATGCCGTGGCCGACGCGGGCACCGTGATCTGGAACGGCCCCATGGGCGTGTTTGAGTTTGATCAGTTTGCCGTTGGCACCAAGGCGGTGGCCGAGGCCCTGTCCAAGACCAACGCCACCACCATCATCGGCGGCGGCGACAGCGCGGCTGCCGTGCAGCAGCTGGGCTACGCCGACAAGATGAGCCACATCTCCACCGGCGGCGGCGCCTCCCTGGAGTTTATGGAGGGCAAGGAGCTGCCCGGCGTGGCCTGCCTGCTGGACGCATAAGTATTTTGTCATCTAAGTGGGGGTCACCCCCCTTTGTAATCAGCTTGGAAAAAACAAATAGGAGTGATTTACCATGAATCGTCGTTACCGTAAGACAATCATCGCCGGAAACTGGAAAATGAACAACACCCTGTCCCAGACCAAAGCCTTTGCGGAGGAGATCAAGCCCATCATGCCCAAGGGCAAGTGGTGCAACGTGGTGCTGTGCGTGCCCGCCACCAACATCCAGTCCGCCGTCCGCCTGTTCAAGGAGTGCCACATCGCCATTGGCGCTGAGACCTGCCATGAGCTGGACCACGGCGCCTACACCGGCGAGATCACCGCCGCCATGATCAAGGAGGCCGGGGCCAAGTATGTCATCATCGGCCACTCCGAGCGCCGTCAGTACTACAACGAGACCGACTTCACCGTGAACAAGAAGGTCCACGCCGCCATCGAGGCCGGCCTGATCCCCATCATCTGCGTAGGCGAGAGCCTGGAGCAGCGGGAGCTGGGCGTGACCATGGAGCTCATCGCCTATCAGGTGAAGTGCGCCCTGGCCAACGTGGCCCCCGAGAAGGTGCGCCACGTGGTCATCGCCTATGAGCCCCTGTGGGCCATCGGCACCGGCAAGACCGCCACCGCCGAGCAGGCCGGCGAGGTCTGCCAGGCCATCCGTACCGTCATCCGCAAGGAGTACGGCGCTCACGTGGCCCGCTCCGTCACCATCCAGTACGGCGGCTCCATGAACGCCAAGAACGCCCAGGAGCTGCTGGCTCAGCCCGACGTGGACGGCGGCCTCATCGGCGGCGCCGCCCTGAAGCCTGCGGACTTTGTCACGATCATCGAGGCCGCCAATCAGGAGTAATGTATGACCCGGCGCAGCCGGGGAATTAAGAAAGGTTTTTTGTATGAAAACACCTACCACGTTGATCATCATGGACGGATTTGGTGTGGAGGCTCCCTCCGCGGGCAACGCGGTGGTCAACGCCCCCACCCCCAATCTGGATAAATTCTTCTCCCAGTGCCCCCACAGCAAGCTGTCCGCCTCCGGTCTGGACGTGGGCCTGCCCGACGGCCAGATGGGCAACAGCGAGGTGGGCCACACCAACATCGGCGCGGGCCGGGTGGTGTTCCAGGACCTGCCCCACATCAGCCGGGACATTGAGAGCGGGGTCTTCTTTGAGAACCCCGCCTACCTGGAGGCCATGGACAACTGCCGGGAGTGGGGCTCCGCCCTGCACCTGATGGGCCTGCTGTCCGACGGCGGCGTCCACAGCCATATCACCCACCTCTTCGCCCTGTTGAAGATGGCCCAGGATCAGGGCCTGAAGAAGGTCTATATTCACTGCTTCCTGGACGGCCGCGATGTGCCCCCCTCCTCGGGCAAGGGCTACGTGGAGCAGCTCCAGGCCAAACTGCAGCAGCTGGGCATCGGCCAGATTGCCACCGTCATGGGCCGCTATTACGCTATGGACCGCGACAAGCGGTGGGACCGCCTCCAGAAGGCATACGACGCCATCGCCTGCGGCCAGGCCCCGTTCGCGGCGGATGCGGCGGATGCCGTCCAAGCCTCCTACGATGCGGGTGTTACCGACGAGTTCATGGTCCCCGTAGTGTGCGCCAAGGACGCCCAGCTCCGGGACAACGATTCGGTGATCTTCTTCAACTTCCGCCCCGACCGGGCCCGGGAGATCACCCGCACCCTGGTGGATGAGGACTTTACCGACGTTGAGCGCAAGACCGGCTTCATCCCCGTAGACTTCATCTGCACCACCGAGTACGACGCCACTATGCCCAACGTGACGGTGGCCTATCCCCGGCAGAAGCTGCAGAACATTTTTGGGGAGTATATCTCCAACCTGGGCCTGACCCAGCTGCGCATCGCTGAGACGGAAAAGTACGCCCACGTGACCTTCTTCTTCAACGGCGGCGTGGAGCAGGTCTTCCCGGGGGAGGACCGGTGCCTGATCAACTCCCCCAAGGTGGCCACCTATGACCTTCAGCCGGAGATGTCCGCCTATGAGGTCACCGAGGAGGCGGTGAAGCGCATCCTCAGCGGCAGCTATGACGTAATTATCCTCAACTTCGCCAACTGCGACATGGTGGGCCACACCGGCGTGTACGAGGCCGCCTGCAAGGCGGTGTCCACAGTGGACGAGTGCGTGGGCAAGGTAGTGGAGGCCACCTCCAAGATGGGCGGCGTGTCCCTGATCACCGCCGACCACGGCAATGCCGAGCGGATGGTGGACACCGACGGCTCTCCCTTTACCGCCCACACCACCAATCTGGTGCCCTTCTGCATCGTGGGCGCAAACGTCACCCTGCGGGACGGCCGCCTGTGCGACATCGCCCCCACCATGCTGGACCTGATGGGCCTGGAAAAGCCCGCCGAGATGGACGGACAGACCCTCATCGCCCAGTAAATCTGTTGCCCCGGCGGGGGAGCCCGCCTTACCAAATGATATCCGACGATTTGAAAGGAGATCAAATATCATGAAGCAGATGATCGAAATTGTAGACGTAATCGGCCGCGAGATCCTGGACAGCCGCGGCAACCCCACCGTTGAGGTAGAGGTTTATCTGGAAGACGGCACTATGGGCCGCGCCGCCGTTCCCTCCGGCGCTTCCACTGGAATCTACGAGGCCTGCGAGCTCCGGGACGGCGACAAGAGCCGCTACCTGGGCAAGGGCGTGCTGAAGGCCGTGGAGAGCGTGAACACCGAGATCGCTGAGGCCCTGATCGGCACCAACGTTCTGGACCAGACTGCCATCGACAAGATGCTCATCGAGCTGGACGGCACCGCCAACAAGGACCGCCTGGGCGCCAACGCCATCCTGGGCGCCTCCCTGGCCTGTGCCAAGGCCGCCGCCAACGCCCTGGGCACCTCCCTGTACAACTATATCGGCGGCGTCAACGCCAAGCAGCTGCCCGTCCCCATGATGAACATCCTTAACGGCGGCGCTCACGCCACCAACAACGTGGAGATTCAGGAGTTCATGATCATGCCCGTCTCCGCCCCCTCCTTCCGGGAGGCCCTGCGCCGCTGCGCCGAGGTCTTCCATCAGCTGAAGAAGACCCTGAAGGAGAACGGCACCCCCGCCGCCGGTGTGGGCGACGAGGGCGGCTACGCCCCCAACCTGAAGAAGGATGAGGACGCCCTGAAAGTGATCGTCCAGGCCATCGAGGAGGCCGGCTACAAGCCCGGCGAGGACTTCAAGATCGCCATCGACGCCGCTTCCTCCGAGTGGTGGAACGAGGAGGAGAAGTGCTATATCCAGCCCAAGAGCAACAAGAAGCTGACCCAGCAGCAGCTGGTGAACATGTGGAAGAAGTTCGCTGACACCTACCCCATCATCTCCCTGGAGGACGGCATGGCCGAGACCGACTGGGAAGGCTGGGCCATGCTGACCAAGGCCATTGGCGACAAGGTCCAGCTGGTGGGCGACGACCTGTTTGTCACCAACGTGTCCCGTCTGGCCACCGGCATTGAGAAGAAGGTGGGCAACGCCATCCTCATTAAGGTCAACCAGATCGGCACCCTCACCGAGACCCTGGACGCCATCCAGATGGCCAACCGGGCCGGCTACACCGCCATCGTGTCCCACCGCTCCGGCGAGACCGAGGACGCCACCATTGCTGACATCGCCGTGGCCCTCAACGCCGGCCAGATCAAGACCGGCGCCCCCAGCCGCACCGACCGCGTGGCCAAGTACAATCAGCTGCTCCGCATCGAGGAGGAGCTGGGCGACGTGGCTCAGTACCCCGGCATGAAGGCGTTCTTCAACCTGAAGTAAGTTTCCTGAAGCGCAGCAGGGCCGCCCAAAAGGGCGGCCCTGTTTTTCGGCTTACATATGCTGCCATTGGAAAAGACGCCGCCATGAACGCTGGCGGGCCGGATGCCTGTCTGAACAGGGGATCATAACAAAGGGACTGCCAGTTGGCAGTCCCTTTTCCAGTATTCCGAGGCTCAGACCTCGGCCTCCTGAGCCGCAGGCTCTGCGGAGGCGGGTTCCAGCTCGATGACGCCGGTCTCGAAGAGCTCTTCGCTCTCGTTTTCGCCCTCATCCTCGTCCTCATCTATGCTGAAGTCCAGGTTGATCTCCCGTTCGGGGCGGCGGCGGGACTGGGAGACCAGATTGCCCTCGTCGTCGATGATGTCCTCCTTGCGGTACTGGGCCAGGCCGGAGCCGGCGGGGATCAGCTTGCCGATGATCACGTTCTCCTTCAGGCCCTGGAGGTGGTCCACCTTGCCCTTGATGGCGGCCTCGGTGAGCACCTTGGTGGTCTCCTGGAAGGAGGCGGCGGACAGGAAGGATT
>CAJUAW010000075.1 GCA_910584605.1 uncultured Oscillospiraceae bacterium | reverse complement strand
ATCCGGCCAGCACCAGGGACAGCCGGGTGAACGGCGACATCAACACCTTCCGCAACGAGGCGGCCTATTACTGGGTAGTGGACGCCAGGGCATACAATCAGGAGGATGATATCGTGAGTTACGACAAATTCAAGGAGTACATGGATCAGTACCGCCAAGAGCTGGGGGCGGCGGCTCCCGCGCCCTGGGCGGCGCCCTACATCAGCAAGTGCATCGACGCCGGGATCATGAGCGAGATCAACGGCGCCATCGACCGGCCCGGCGACTTCCTCACCCGGCAGGAGGCCGCCGTCATGCACGCCCTGGCGTTGGAGACAGGGAACACAGCAAAATAACGCACAGAAGCGAGCCAGAGGCGGTTGGTACACGGCCTCTGGCTTTTTGTTTGGCTTGGACTGGGCGGCTTCTGGATTTTCAATTGACAAGTCCGCCATTTTCTGCCATAATGGCTGTGATTTTCCAATACGGAACGAGTTTCGGGCGAACGCCCTGTGATAAGGAGGGTCCATTATGGCTCGCATCAAGTTTTCCACCGATTCCGCCGCCGACATCCCGGTTTCCCTGCGGGAGGAGCTGAACATTCAGGTGCTCCCGTTCCCCATCGCCATGGGGGACAAGGAGTACGCCGACGGCTTTGACTTCACCCCCCAGGAGTTTTATGAGATGCTTCTGGCCGCCCCTCAGATCCCCACCCACGCCCAGCTCAACCCCTATGTGTTTACCGAGCTCTTTGAGACGGCCTGGCAGGAGGGGTACACCGATCTGATCCACACCTCCATCAACTCCAAGGGCTCCGCTACCTGTTCCAACGCCTTTCAGGCCAGGGGCGCCTTCTACCGGGATCACCCGGAGGCGGAGGAGACCTTCCGCATCCACATCATTGACGCCCTGAACTACACCATGGGCTACGGCTGGGCGGTGGTCCAGGGGGCCCGGATGGCCGCCGGCGGCGCTACACCCCAGACGGTGGTGGACTTTATCCAGGACTGGGTGGACCATGTGCAGGTTGTCTTCGTTCCGCTGGACCTGCGCTTCGCCAAAAAGTCGGGCCGGGTATCGGCCGCCGCCGCCTTTGTGGGGGAGGCGCTGGGCCTGAAGCCCATCATGACCTTCGTCAACGGGGAGTCCCGGATTCTGGCCAAGATCCGGGGCGAGAAGGCGGTGACAGCCAAGCTGGTGGACATGTGCAAAAATGAGCGCCGGGAAGGGACCCCTTACCTGCTGATCCAGGGCGGCAATGCCGAGCAGTCGGGGAAACTGCTGGACCTGTGCCGCCAGGAGCTGGGGGAGGAGCCCGCGATGGCCTATCAGATTGGCGGGGTGATCGCCATCAACGCCGGGCCGAATCTCATCGGTGTGATTTACCGCGTATAAGGATCAAAAATTACCGGCCTGGTGCAGGCCGGTAATTTTTACATTTTATTCACCCATTTTGTGCTATTCTGGGGTAGGATACCCTTCATACAATTGGGAAGGGAGCGGTGAAGGATGGAGAACCGGAAGCTTACCTGGGAGCAGCGAGGGGCGCTGTGGCTCCGGCTGGGCATCCGGCTGGTGCTGGCGGCCTTGGCGGTGTGGATGCTGGCGGCGTTTGGACGGCCTCTGCTGTCTCTGTTTGCTCCGTTTCTGTTTGCGCTGATGACCGCCGCGATGCTCAATCCCATGGTGAAGCGGCTGCAGAGGGCGCTGGGCTGGAACCGGCAGGCGGTGACACTGTTCCTCCTGCTGGTGCTGTTCGGACTGCTGGGCGGGGCGCTGGCCCTGCTGGTCTATGCCGCCGCGGGACAGCTGGTGTCCCTGGTGCAGAACTGGAGCGGGCTGCTGGACCAGCTCCAGTCGGTCCTGGACCAGCTGGAGCAGCTGTTTGCCCAGCTGCTCGCACTGGTGCCCCCCCAGGTTACCGAGCTTGTGGAGAAGGCCGGGGAGGACCTGTTCCAGTGGCTGTCTGAGGCGGCGCCCGCCATGCTGGGCAGCCTGGGCATGGAGGCGGGGGAGCGGGCCATGGGCCTGCCCGGCTTCTGCGTGGCGCTGGTGATCTTTGTGATGGCCGCCTTTCTGCTGACGGCGGACTACCCCTACCTCCGCAGCCGGTATGTGCAGCATCTGGATGAGGGGGTGCGCCGCTTCCTGAGCCAGCTGCGCACTACCGCGCTGGGCGCCTTCGGCGGCTATGTCAAGGCGGAGTTTCTCCTGTCGGTGGGGGTGTTCTTCATCCTGCTGGCGGGCTTTTTCCTGATCCGGCAGCCCTATGGACTGCTGCTGGCCCTGGGGCTGGCGGTGATGGATTTTATCCCCATCATCGGGGCGGGCACCGTGATGGTCCCCTGGGCCTTTGTGGCTCTGTTTACCCGGGATTTCACCGGCGCAGTGGAATTGATGGCCATCTGGGGGGTGATCGCCCTGTTCCGCCGGGTGATGGAACCCAAGTTCGTGGGCGACCAGACGGGGCTGTCCCCGATCCTGTCCCTGGTGAGCATCTATGTGGGCATGAAGCTGGCGGGGGTACTGGGGATGGTGTTCGGGCCGGTGGTGGTGCTGGTGATCCTCAACCTGGCCGGGATGGGCATGTTCCGGGGCGTCCGCCTGGACCTGGAGGCCGCCGCCAGGGATATTGCCGCCATCTTGAGCGAGCGGCCCGGCTGACGGCGGCAGTGCAGGACTCCCGTTCATAAAATCACCAAAAACCCCCTGGAATGTTCAAAAAGATAGTTGTTTTTCTTCATGCTTTTTTCATATTTTGGGGGTATGATACCCATAGATCACAGGAATACCTGAAATCCGTTTCGAGAGGAGCGTTTTAGTATGGATGAATTCAACTTTTACAACAGCGAGAACGACGGTTACCGCGGCGGCTTCGGCGGCTACGTGGACCCGGAGCCGGGAATGTCCGGCACTCCCTACAGCACCGGCCCCATGCAGCCCCGGCACAAGAAGGGCGGCGCGGGCAAGTTCATCGCCCTGGTGCTGGCCTGCGCCATCGCCGGCGGCGGCGCGGGGGTGGGCGGGGCCTACCTCTACAACCGCATGGTGGCTTCCTCCAGCTCCACCGTGATCTATGAGGAAGACCGCCCCCAGGTGCGGACCGTGCTCAACACCAACAACGGCCAGCCCATGACTCCGGAGCAGCTCTACGCCGCCAACCTGGCCTCCTGCGTGGGCATCACGGTGAACACCACCGTGAACATTTTCGGACAGACCACCACCTCCGCCGCCTCCGGCTCCGGCTTTGTCCTCTCTCAGGACGGCTACATCGCCACCAACTACCACGTGATCGAGAGCGCGGTCAACGACTCCTCGGTTACGATCCAGGTGTCCTTCTCCAACGGCAGCCAGTACGACGCCCGGCTGGTGGGCGGCGAAAAGGACAACGATGTGGCCGTGCTGAAGATCGAGGCCACCGGCCTCACCCCCGTCACCCTGGGGGACAGCTCCAAGCTGGTGGTGGGCGAGGCGGTCTACGCCATCGGCAACCCCTTGGGCGAGCTGACCTACTCCCTTACCGACGGCCTGGTGTCCGCCCTGGACCGGCTGATCACCACCGGGGACAACGGCGACAGCACCACCCTCAACGTGCTCCAGACCAACTGCGCCATCAATCCGGGCAACTCCGGCGGGCCGCTGTTTGACAGTTACGGCAACGTCATCGGCATCACCACCGCCAAGTACACCCAATCCTCCTCCGGCGTCAGCGCCGAGGGCCTGGGCTTCGCCCTGCCCATCAACGACGTGAAGGACATTTTGGCCGACCTCATCGCCCACGGCTACGTCACCGGCAAGCCCTACCTGGGGGTCAGGGTGGATAACGTCTCTCAGGAGGCTCAGCGCTACGGCATCTCCGCCGGAGCGGTGATCGTCTCGGTGGCCGACGGCTCCTGCGCGGAAAAGGCGGGCCTTCAGGCGAACGACATCATTATCGCCATCGACGATACCGCCATTGATTCCTCCACCGCCCTTACCGCGGCCCTGTCCACCGGCTACAAGGCCGGCGATACCGCCACCCTCACCGTGATCCGGGACCGGCAGGAGCTGAAGCTCACCATCACCTTCGACGAGAAGAACGCCGAGACGGAGAGCCGCAACCAGATCCAGCAGGAGCAGCAGCAACAGCAGCCCTCCCAGGGGAACGGCGGCTACTATGGTTACCAGTGGCCCTTCGGGAACCTCTTCCCGTGGTGAGCCTCTCCCTCTGCCCAGCCCGCAGTCCATTCTGACTGCGGGCATCTTTTTTGCAAAAGGATAGACAATCCCGAAAAAACAGGTATAATATAAAGTGACAGATTATATAGAGAGGGATACGATTATGGAAATCAACGGACAAACCGTCAGCGGCATAGCGCGCTACGACGAGATGGGCCTCTCCCCGGAGCTGATGCGGGCCATCGGCCAGAAGGGCTATACAGAGGCCACCCCCATCCAGGCCGGGGCCATCCCCTATTTCATGGACTGGAAGGACGTCATCGCCAAGGCCCCCACCGGGACCGGAAAGACCTTCGCCTTCGGCATCCCCATGGTGGAGCACACCGACCCCGCGGCCACCGACGTCACCGGCCTGGTGCTGGCCCCCACCCGGGAGCTGGCCATCCAGATTCGGGACGAGCTGCGGGACCTGTGCGCCTTTAAGGAGGGAGTGCGGGTGGTGTGCCTCTACGGCGGCCAGCCCATCGGCAGTCAGATCAACCAGCTGAAGAAGAAGCCCCAGATCGTGGTGGCCACCCCCGGGCGGCTGATGGACCACATGAAGCGGCGCACCGTCCGGCTGGACAAGGTGGAGACGGTGGTGCTGGACGAGGCCGACCGGATGCTGGACATGGGCTTCGTTCAGGATGTGACCCGTATTCTGGACACCATGCCCAAGCGGAAGAACCTGGGCATGTTCTCCGCCACCATCTCCCGGGAGGTGCTGGACATCTCCTGGGTCTACCAGCGGGAGCCGGTGGAGATCACCGTCCAGGCCGACCAGGAGAACCGGCCCGACATTGCCCAGTTCCGTCTGGATGTGGACCGGGGGGAGAAGGCGGACATGATGGCCCATCTGCTGGAGATGGGGAACTACGAGCGGGTCATCGCCTTCTGCAACACCAAAAATATGGCCGACCGTCTGGCCGGCCTGCTGGCCATGCGGGGGATTTCCTGCGAGGCCATCCACGGGGACATCACCCAGTCCCTCCGGGAGCACACCCTGAAAAAATTCCGGGACGGCAAGCTCCGGGTGCTGGCCGCCACCGATGTGGCCGCCCGGGGACTGGACATCGACGATGTGGACGCCGTGTTCAATTACGATGTTCCCGATGAGAACGAGTACTACATCCACCGCATTGGCCGCACCGGACGGGCCAAGCGTCACGGCGTGGCCTTCTCCCTGGTGGCCAGCATCAGCGAGGGGCTGAGGCTGGACGACATCGCCAAATGCACCGGCAGCCAGATCCGGGCGGTCCACTTTAATGAAAAAGGCGACCTGGTGGCCGCCGTGGAGCGGTTATGATCAAGCTCAAGCGGTTTTTCGTGCATGTTTTCGCCTGCTTTCTCATTCCGGCCTATACCCTCCTCTTTGCGGGGAGCATGCGGTGGTTCGGTACCAACTTTTCGGTGATCGCGGTCACCGGACCGGACCACTACCGGGGCTTCATCTACTGGGGCGTGCTGGCGGGGGGCTATTTTTTGGTGATGCTCAACGCCCTTGCGGCCGTCCTGCCCGGCTGGCGGGCCGGACTGGCAGTCCGGCTGCTGGCCGCCGCCGCCTGCCTCTGCCTGGCCTACGCCCTGGCCATCCCCTATCTGCCAGAGTATTTTCCAAAATATGCCGCCCTCCATGTGCTGCTGGCCGCGTCCGCCTGCGTACTGCTGATGCTGGCGCTGCTGCTCATCCTTCTGACCCTGCGCCGCCAGGACCCCTTCCGCTGGTCAAAGCCGCTCCGGACGTGGCGGCTCATCACCCTGGGCTGCGGGGTGCTGTTCCTGATCCCCCGGATGGTATCCACCGCACTGGAGGTTTTTTTCACCATTTCTGCCGCGCTGCTGGCCAGACGGATGTGGCTGCTGGCCAAAGCGCAGGAGCCCCCAGGAGGGGCGAAAGGAGGCCCCCATGGGAAAATTTGACGGTCTGCTGCTGGCCAGCGACTTTGACGACACGCTGTACAGTATGGACCTGCGCATCCCGGAGCGCAACCTGGAGGCCCTCCGCTATTTCACCGGGGAGGGCGGGTATTTTGCCGTTTCCACCGGACGGGCCCACCGCACCTTCGCCCCCTACGCCCATCTAGTGCCCATGAACGCTCCGGCGGTGCTGTCCAACGGGGCCGCCATCTACGATTTCCAGGCGGACCGGATGCTGGAACAGACCCAGCTGCCCGAGTCCGCTCCCCAGGACCTGGCGGCGGTGATGGCGGAGTTTCCCTCCCTGTCCCTGGAGGTTTACCATGGGGAGGATATCTACGTCTGCCACCCCAACTACATCACCTTTTCCCATCTGAAAAAGGTGAACTGCGACTACACCGAGTGCGAGGTGGCCGGCATGCCCACGCCCTGGGTGAAGGCCCTGTTCCACCAGGAGCGGGAGGTGCTCCTCCAGGCCCAGGCCCGGCTGCTGGGGCAGTGGGGGGACCGGTACGAGGCCATCTTCTCCAACCCCCGCTACCTGGAGCTGACCGCCAAGGGCAGCAACAAGGGGGGCGGCGTGGCCCGGGTGGCCGAGCTGCTGGAGGTGGCCCCGGAGCACATCTACTGCGTGGGGGACAACCAGAACGATATCCCCATGCTGGAGCTGTCCGCCATCCCCTTCGCCCCCGCCAACTGCGCCCAGGAGGTCAAGGACTGGGGGGCGCGGATTCTCTGCCACTGCAACGATGGCGTGATTGGGGCGATTGTGGAACTTTTGGACGGATTATACTAAAAAACCGCCTTGACAAAAGGGCGGTGAATGGTATAATCAATATAAGGACGCCGCTACAGCGGTCGGCCCCAATTACACTAACTTAACCAAGTTAGCCGCTCGGTGCCAGCCGGGCGGCTAACACGCATCTATGGTCATTACGTACAGTATGATCGCTAAGTACGCCATGATCTGAAGTACAGCGACTATACGCTTTTTCCACATCCGCTTCACCTCCCCCATCCAGGATTTTGCTATGGGGTAATATCGGTGAACCAACCGCCAAATGTAACAGCGTCCTGTCCCCTCCGGTCGAGGGGTAAGACTATTATAGCATAATGGCGTTTTTTGTCAAAAAAGCCGAGGGGATTGCTCCCTTCGGCTTTTATACGTCTATTTTTCCGTGTGTCTTCTCAAATTCGGCGATGTGACGCTTAATGAGTTGTTCGATTTCCCGGTTTTTGGAGCGCAGGTTATATGCGGCAATGTATGTAAGCTTGTCGGAAAGCGTTTTTTCTGTACGCAATGTGAATCGTATAAAATGATTTCCCATACTAAACGAACCTCCTGAATTTGTGGCTTGTACTATTATACAGCGGTTATCAGGCTGATGGGGAAAATGACGAAAATGTGACGCCGCAAAAATGCGGCCCCCGGCGCGAGCCGGGGGCCTTGTCATGCTCACATGTCCATTGCGTCGGCCAGGTGGTCGATGGCCTCGTTGACCCGGCGGGCGGCTTTGTGGGCGGTCCGCTTGATCTGGCGGCTGGACGGAGCCATTGTGGCGCCCAGAACGGCGCCCGCAGCCATACCGGCCATGGTGCCCATCAGAAAGGCTCCGGTGTTGTGGCAGCTGTAAGAAGTTCCGCACATGTTTTTTCCTCTCCTTCCCCGGAGAAATCAAAAGGTTCTCCGCAGAGCTAGTATCTCCTGAAAATTTGAAAAACTCGTTGCTAAATCCTGCATCTTCCGCTATAATTTAATGTCAGGAAGCTATGCGCCGGCAGGCGGGCAGTTTTACAAAAATTACCATGCAATGGCGGAGGAAGCACAATGAAGCTTTTGATCAAAAACGGGCGGGTGGTCCATCCGGTGACGGGGACCGTCCTGCTCCAGGACCTTCTGGCGGAGAATGGCCGGGTGGGCCTGCTGGAGCGCGGCCTGACCTGCGAGGCGGACCGGGTTATTGACGCCTCCGGGCTGATGGTGGCTCCGGGGCTGGTGGACATGCATGTCCACCTCCGCGACCCGGGCCTGACCTATAAGGAGGACATTTTTACCGGATGCGCGGCAGCGGCCCGAGGGGGCGTGACCTCCATGGCCTGTATGGCCAATACCAGCCCGGCGGTGGACTGTCCGGAGCAGGTGAAGTACGTGCTGGACCGGGCCAGGCAGGCCAACGGAGTGGCGGTGTACCCCATTGCGGCGCTGTCCAAGGGACTGCGGGGGGAGGAACCCACAGACGCCGAGGCCCTGAAGGCGGCCGGGGCAGTGGCCCTGTCGGACGATGGCAACAACGTGGACAACGCCAACCTGATGCGGGATGCGCTGATCCGGGCGGGCCAGCTGGAGCTGCCGGTGCTGTGCCACTGTGAGGACACCTCCATGGTGGCGGGCCGGGCGGTGAACGAGGGCAGCGTGTCTCGCCAGCTGTGGCTGGAGGGGCGGCCCGCCATCGCGGAGGAGATCATGGTCATGCGGGATGCCATGCTGGCCGAGGAGACCGGGTCGGCGGTGCATATCTGCCACGTGTCCACCGCCCGGAGCGTGGACATCATCCGCAAGATGAAAAAGAGGGGGGTCCGCATCACTTGCGAGACCTGTCCCCAGTATTTTACCCTTACCGAGGACGAGGTGCTCATCCAGGGGGCGCAGGCCAGAGTCAACCCGCCCCTGCGAACCCAGAAGGACGTACAGGGCATCGTCGCCGGTCTGAGGGACGGTACCATCGATGTGATCGCCACCGATCACGCCCCCCACTCGGTGGAGGAGAAGACCCGGCCCCTCAGCCGGGCGCCCAGCGGCATGATCGGCCTGGAGACCAGTCTGGCTCTGGCGCTGACCCAGCTGTACCACACCAAAAAGCTGGATCTCCCGGGGATCATCCGCCGCATGTCCACCAACCCCGCCGATATCCTCCGCCTGCCCCGGGGGCACATGTCCATCGGAGCCATCGCTGATCTGGTCATCTTCGACCCCGACGAGACCTGGACCGTGGACCCGCTGCTGTTTGCCTCCAAGGCTCGGAACACCCCCTTTGCCGGGCGGACCGTCAAGGGCCGGGTGAAGTACACCATCGCCAGGGGCGAGGTCATCTACCAGGACGGCTGAAGAAAGGAACGAAATTATGTCATTTGACGTATTACAGGATAAGATCCGAGCCATGAAGAATCCCACCGTGGCCGGGCTGGACGCCCGCATCGAATACGTGCCCGAGCACATCCGCCGGGCGGCCTTTGAGGAGTACGGAGCGGGCCTGAAGGGGGCCGCCGAGGCCATCTGGCAGTTTAACACGGGGCTGATCGACGCGCTGTGCGAGGTCGTTCCGGCGGTGAAGCCCCAGGCGGCCTACTACGAGAACCTGGGCTGGCAGGGGATGGAGGTGCTGGAGCGCACCATCCGCTACGCCCAGGAAAAGGGCCTCTTTGTCATCGCTGACATCAAGCGGGGGGACATCGGCTCCACCGCCGCCGCCTACGCCGAGGGCTGGCTGTCCGGGGCCAAGATCGAGGGACAGATATTCAAGTCCTTCGACGCCGACTGCGTCACCCTCAACGGCTACATGGGCTCCGACTCCATCAAGCCCTTCCTGGAGGCGGCCAGGGGGGAGGACAAGTGCGTCTTCGTGCTGGTGAAGACCTCCAATCCCGGCTCCGGAGAGCTGCAGGATATTGTGGCCGGGGACCGGCTGGTCTATCAGGTGATGGGGGATCTGAACGAGCGCCTCGCCGCCGGCACCGAGGGCAAATATGGCTACACCATGGCCGGGGCGGTCACCGGGGCCACATATCCGTCGGACATCCGCGCTTTGAGGAAACGTCTGGAAAAGACCTTCTTCCTGGTGCCTGGTTACGGGGCCCAGGGGGGGACGGCGGATGATGTGCGGTACGCCTTCGACAAGTACGGCCACGGGGCCATTGTCAACTCCTCCCGGGGCATCCTGTGCGCCTGGCAGAAGACGGGCGGGGACGGACACGACTTCGCCGAAGCGGCCCGCAACGCCGCCCTCGCCATGCGGGACGACATCCGGCAGTTTGTGACCATTGTGTAAGGGGTGAACGCATGAAGGTAGAACACGCATGCAGCATCATCGCCCGGGAACAGCTGACCCCGGACACCGTCTCCATGACTCTGGCGGTGGGGGACATGGTCAGCTCCGCCATTACCAATACCGGACGGCCCATTCACCCCGGACAGTTTATCCACATCAAATGCGGGGAGGGCCTGCTGCTTCGCCGGCCCATCTCCATCCAGTCCTGGCTGGGGACCCGGATGGGGGGGACCATCACCGTTGTCTTTGAGGCGAAGGGGGAGGGTACCCGCTGGCTGGCCCAGCGTCAGGTGGGGGACACCCTGGATGTGCTGGGTCCCTTGGGGAACGGCTTCCGGACCACCCCCGGCCCCTACTTATTGGTGGGAGGCGGCATCGGCGTACCGCCGCTCTACGCCTGTGCCTGCTACACCGGCGGTTCCTCCACCGCCATTTTGGGGTTCCGCTCCAAGGACCGGGCCATCCTGCTGGACGAGTTTGACAGCGAGTGCATCGACGTTCAAATTGCCACCGACGACGGCTCCCTGGGCTACCACGGCTTTGTGGACGCACTGGTGCGCCAGGAACTGGAGAAGGAGCACCACTATCAGGGAATCCTGGCCTGCGGGCCCAAGCCCATGCTGCGGAGTGTGGCCAAGGCGGCCGCTGAATTTGGCGTGCCCTGCCAGGTGTCCATGGAGGAGCGGATGGGCTGCGGCGTGGGGGCCTGTCTGGTGTGTGCCGTGACCATGAAGGACGGCACGGTAAAACATGTCTGCAAGGACGGCCCGGTGTTTGACGCGGAGGAGGTGGACTGGGATGCCTGACGTGAACATGCAGGTGGAGCTGGCGGGGGTGACGCTGAAAAATCCCGTAGTTGTGGCCTCGGGCACCTTCGGCTTTGGCCGGGAGTACAGCCAATTTTACGACCTGGGGGAGCTGGGCGGCATCTGTGCCAAGGGGCTGACCCTCCACCCCCGAAACGGCAACCCCGCCCCCCGCATTGCCGAAACTCCCATGGGCATCCTCAACTCGGTGGGGCTGGAAAACCCTGGCGTGGACGCCTTTATCAAGGAGGAGCTGCCCTTCCTGCGGGGGGAGGGCCTGCCCTACAAAAAGCGGTTTGAGACCAAAATTATCGCCAACATCTCCGGAAACACCCCGGAGGAGTACGGCGTCATGTGCGAGAAGCTGGCGGAGGCCGGGGTGGATATGATCGAGGTGAACATCTCCTGCCCCAATGTGAAGGCGGGGGGGCTGGCCTACGGCACCCGTCCCGAGCTGGCCGCCGAGGTGACCGAGACGGCAAAAAAGCACGCCGGAGGCGTGCCTGTGATGGTAAAGCTGTCCCCCAACGTGACGGATATCACCGAGATTGCCCGGGCGGTGGAGGGGGCGGGGGCGGACGCTTTGTCCCTCATCAACACCCTCCGGGGGATGCGTATTGACGTAAATACCCGCCGCCCCGTTTTGAAGATGAACACCGGAGGGCTGTCCGGCCCCGCCGTGCTGCCGGTGGCGGTGCGGATGGTGTGGGAGGCGGCCCAGGCGGTGAAGCTGCCCATCCTGGGCATGGGGGGCGTGTCCAAGGGAACGGACGCCGCCCAGCTGATGCTGGCGGGGGCCTCCGCCGTGGCGGTGGGCACCGCCCTGTTTGCCGACCCCTTCGCCCCCTTGAAGGTTCGGGACGAATTGGCCGGCCTGGCCGCCCGGCAGGGGCTGGCGTCGGTTTCGGAGCTGACCGGAGGGGTGCGCCCCTGGTGAAAAGGAGGAGAGTTCCATGCTGGAGCATGTGATCGAGCTGTGCCTGCCTACCATTATCTCCGCCTGCGAGCTGATGGGTATTTTCGTGGTGGCGGTCACCGCGCTGCACGCCTTCTGGCTGTACTGCGTGGGGATGGTCACCCGCCAGCCCCGGAACATCAAGTTTTATTTGGCGGACGGCCTGGCTACCAGTCTGGAATTTAAAATGGCCGCCGAGATTTTGAAGACCGTCCTGGTCCGGACGCTGAACGAGCTGATGGTGCTGGGCGCGGTGATTTTGCTGCGGGCGCTGCTGTCCCTGCTCATCCACATTGAGATGAAGGGAGAGCACGCCGACCCCCGGGAAAACAAGAGGGAGGAGTCCTGATATGACAACCATCTATCTGATCCGCCACGCCGAGGCGGAGGGCAATCTCTACCGCCGGGTCCATGGCTGGTACGACTCCCTGATTACCGAAAACGGCTACCGGCAGATCGCCGCTTTAGAGGAGCGTTTCCGGGATATCCACATCGACGCGGTGTATTCCAGCGACCTGTTCCGCACCCGGACCACCGCCCGGGCCATTTACCGCTCCAAAAACCTCCCCCTGCGCACCCACCCCGGCCTGCGGGAGCTGAATCTGGGGGAGTGGGAGGACCGGACCTTTGGAGCTGTGCGCCACAGCGACCCCCGGCAGATGGACCTGTTCAACCGCACTGACCCGGCTTGGGAGGTGGAGAAGGCGGAGAACTTTTTCCGGCTGGGGGACCGGCTGTATGAGACGGTGGGCCGTCTGGCAGGGCGGCATCCCGACCAGAGCGTGGCGATGTTCAGCCATGGCATGGCCATCCGTCAGTTCCTGGGCAGGGTGAAAAATATCCCGTCGGAGGAGTGGCACGCCATGCCCCATGGGGACAACACGGCGGTGACCTGTCTCACCTTCGACGGGGAGAAGTTTACCATTCAGTTTGAGATGGACAACTCCCACCTGCCCGAGGACATCTCCACCCTGGCCCGCCAGTCCTGGTGGCGGAAGGACAAAAAGACGGCGGCGGACGTGAACCTGTGGGCGGATATCCCCGTTAAAACCTGGTCCCAAGATCAGGAGCTGTACCTGAAGCTGCGGCGGGAGGTCTGTCCCGGCGTGGAGGACGCGCTCCTTCTGGCCGAGGCGGAGGAGCTGTGGAACCGCTGGCCCTGCGGCATATGGAACATCAACATCTTCCACGCGGGGGAACGGCCCATAGGCGTGATCCTCTATGACGACCGGTGCAACACAAAGAGAACGGGGTACATCAAATTTCTGTCCCTTCTTCCGGAGGACCGGGGCAGAGGGCTGGGAATCCAGCTCATTGGGGCGGCGGTGTCTATGCACCGCAACAGCGGCCGGGACCGCCTGCGCCTCCACTGCCCGGCGGACAACGACCGGGCCCGGCGGTTTTTTGAGAAGTATGGCTTTAAAAAGATCGGAGAGGGCCCGGAGGGGGACCTGCTGGAAAAATATATTGGGTTTGAGTGGTAGCATTTACCCGCACAGCGCCCGGAAAATGGTCTCCCGGAGACCCAGGCCTACGGCGTAATAGGCGTATTCCTCATACCGGCTGCATTCCGTCAGGCGGCTGAGAAGCTGGTCGCAGAGCTCAAAGCCTATTTGCTCCCGGACCTGGGACAGAACCTGCTCATACGCTGTTTTGGCGGAATGATAGCCGGGAATGTCCTCACAGAGACAGACGACAGCGTGGGAGATCGGAAGAGCA
>CAJUAW010000074.1 GCA_910584605.1 uncultured Oscillospiraceae bacterium | reverse complement strand
CAGGACGTACTGGCGGATATAGCCGTCCACCTGGCGGCTGAAGGCCAGCCGCAGGGAGGGATCGGGGATCAGCTTGCGGAAGGCGGCGGCCACCTCGGTGTACTGCTTGTGGACCTCACTGGCGGTCATAGTGGTAGGCATGGCGGACACATCTCCTAAGTTTTGGTGGTTCCATTATAGTAAAAAGGGGCCGGCGGGTCAAGTGGGGACCGGAGTCTTCCGGGACGATTGACATAAAATCGTGAATTTTTTATTATTTCGACCGATACTGGTTGACGGGAAGGAAAATTCCCTGTAAAATAGAACTCGTCTTCAAATCAGTCTTTATACATTAGCTTGGAGGAAACAACCATGGCAGATCGAGTAACACCCCCGCCCAGCGGCGACAGCGGCGAGCCTCGTCCGGCGGCTCCCCGTCCCACCGGCGGCTACAGCGACCGTCCCCAGACTCCCCGCAGCTCCGGCGGTTATAGTGAGCGCCCCCCCCAGCCTGCCCGCACGTCCAGCGCCTTTGAGGACCGCCCTCAGACCTCCCGCAGCTCGGGCGGCTCCAGCGCCTATCCTCCCCGGTCCCAACCCCCCCGGGTCCCCAGCAGCTCCGGACAGCGGCCCTCATCCGCCGCCCGCAGCTCCGGCGGCTACAGCGACCGCCCCCAGACCTCCCGCAGCAGCTCCGCCTATGGCGAGCGCCGCCCCGCCGCCCCCCGCAGCCCGGGCAGCTCCGCCGGACGGCAGACCTCTCCCCGGCGCATCGATGTGATCCGCTGTGAAAACTGCGGCGAGGACTACTCCACCACCTATAAGCGGTGCCCCTTCTGCGACGAGCGCCCCGGACGGGGCGGAGTCTCGGGCCGGCGTGTGTCCAACACCCGGGGCGGCGGCTATGGACGGCCTGTCAATCCCATCCAGATCGCCGGGCTGGTGATCTCCCTGGCCCTCATCGCCAGCGCGCTGTTCATTGTGATCCGCTTTGTGGGCGCGCCTATTTTTGGCGGCTCGGGCAAACCCGGCGCCAACAGCTCCGGGGCTGGAAGCTCCACCAACCAGAGCAGTCAGAGCGGTCAGATCAGCACCTCCGGCAGCCACTCCTCCACCGCGCCTCAATCGGTGCAGGCCATTACCCTGAACAACAGCGACTTCACCCTGGAGAATGGCGGCACCTTCCAGCTGATGGCGAGCCTGCTCCCGGTTGGAGCAATCGGAGAGGTATCCTGGTCCAGCAGCGACGTCACCCTGGCCACCGTGGACGCCACCGGCCTGGTGACCAATGTCAACACCGGCAGCGCCGACGCAACCGTTACCATCAGCGCCACCTGCAGCGGCGTCACCACCGAGACCTCGGTCACCTGCAAGGCGAGGTCCTCCGGCGGCACCGGAACGGCAGCCGTCGGGTCCAGAGGCCGGATTGTCAACGCCGAAAAGGGCCTGAACATCCGTTCCGGTCCAGGCACCAGCTACAGCGTGGTGGCCAGCGCCCAAAACGGCGCCACCATTACGATCCTGGGTGAGGAGAACGGCTTCTACAAGATCAACTACTCCGGGGACAACGTCGGATACGTATCCAAGGACTACGTCTCCATCGGATAACCAGAGAAAGGACCCGCTTCCGATATGGAAGCGGGTCTTTTTTACTGCTCCTTTTGGCTCTCCAGATACTCATCGTAGGTCATCTTCCGGTCGATGAGTTTGCCGTCCGCGGTGAAGTCGAAGACCCGGTTGCACACGGTCTGGATCAGCTGGTGGTCGTGAGAAGCGATCAGTACGTTGCACTTGACGGCCTCCAGGCCCTTGTTCAGGGCGGCGATGGACTCCAGGTCCAGATGGTTGGTGGGCTGGTCCAGCATCAGGACGTTGGCCCCGGAGAGCATCATCCGAGACAGCATGCACCGTACCTTCTCCCCGCCGGACAGCACCTTCACCGGCTTGTGGACCTCGTCCCCGGAGAAGAGCATCCGGCCCAGGAAGCCCCGCAGGTACTGCTCCTGGGGGTCGGGGGAGAACTGGCGCAGCCACTGGACCAGGTCGTCGTCATTCTCCTGGAAGTAGGGGGTGTTGTCCTTGGGGAAGTAGGAGAAGGTGGCCGTCTGGCCCCACTTGACGGTACCCTCGTCGGGCTCCAGCTCTCCGGACAGGATCTTAAACAGGGCGGTGTGGGCGTTCTCGTTGTCCCCCACAAAGGCAATTTTCTCGTCGTGGCCCACAATGAAGCTCACCTTGTCCAGCACCTTCACCCCATCGATGGTCTTGGACACGTCGGTGACAAAGAGGATGTCCTTGCCCACCTCCCGGTCGGGGGAGAAGCCCACCCAGGGGTAGCGGCGGGAGGAGGCGGGCATCTCCTCCACGGTGAGCTTATCCAGCAGCTTGCGCCGGGCGGTGGCCTGCTTGCTCTTGGACTTGTTGGCGGAGAAGCGGGAGATGAAGTCCTGCAGCTCCTTGATCTTCTCCTCGTTGCGCTTGTTCTGGCTCTTGATCAGCTGCTGCACCAGCTGAGAGGACTCATACCAGAAGTCGTAGTTGCCCACATACATCTTGATTTTGCCGTAGTCGATGTCCACGATGTGGGTGCATACCGTGTTCAGGAAGTGCCGGTCGTGGGAGACCACGATCACGGTGCCCTCAAAGTCCAGCAGAAAGTCCTCCAGCCAGTTGACGGCGTCGATGTCCAGGTTATTGGTGGGCTCGTCCATCATCAGCAGGTCGGGGTTGCCGAACAGCGCCTGGGCCAGCAGGACCTTCACCTTCAGACGGGCGTCCAGGGTGGCCATGTCGCTGCCGTGCAGCTCGGTGCCGATGCCAAGACCCTGGAGGATGCGGCTGGCGTCGCTCTCCGCCTCCCAGCCCCCCAGCTCGGCGTACTCCTCCTCCAGCTGGCAGGCCAGCATACCGTCCTCGTCGGTCATCTCCTCCTTGGCGTAGAGGGCCTCCTTCTCCTTGCCGATGTCGTACAGCCGCTGGTTGCCCATGATGACGGTGTCCATCACATTGTAGGCGTCATAGGCGTTCTGGTCCTGCTTCAGGACGGACATGCGGATATTGGGGAGTATGTTCACCTCGCCGGAGGTGGACTCCAGGTCGCCGGACAGGATCCGCAGGAAGGTGGATTTCCCGGCGCCGTTGGCGCCAATGATGCCGTAGCAGTTCCCCCGAAGGAACTGCAGGTCCACATGGGAAAACAGCGGCGTGCCGCTGTAATTCAGGCTCAGATCGGTAACAGTGATCATAGTCGCTTCTCCTTTCATGCTTGAACTGTGCGTGGACCATCATACCATAGACAACGAAAAAAAGACAGCGTTTTTTTGCAAAACGGCGTCTTTTTCTCGCGTTTTCTTTTGGGGAAAGTGACGGACCCTCCTGTGATCAGACCTCGCTGCTCTCCCGCTCCAGTGTGTAATGTTCCAGAGCGTATTCCAAAAACAGTCCGATCAGCTCATTACGGCTGCGTCCGGTCTCCTTGGAAATATGGTCCATCTGGTTGACCATGGATTCCCGAAGCCGGACTGAGAAGGTCCGGTATCCATCTTCCCCCTTGGGCCGCTTAATTGTTACGATCAATGCGTCATTTGCCACGGAACCACCTCGTTTCGTCTTCATTCTACAACAATCGCGGCACCGCGGCTATGTTTAAATCGATGTTAGAATCTATGTTTATTTTTTTGTCCTATTTTCTTCCGAATCCATCCTTTTTGTCAGAAAAAGTCCAAAAATTTTCCATTTCCTCTTGCCAACCTCTGAATGGTATGCTATACTGAATTCGGTCGTAAGACCGCCTGTGCATATTTGTCCTTGCGCCGACGGCCGGGCCTCCTCCCGGCCGTTGTAAACAAACAACCGGACCCCCAGAGCTTCACTTGCTCCGGGGGTCCGTTTTTTACTGCCCCAGACCATAAATCCGGTTGGCGTTCTGAAAAAACACCTGCTCCCAATGCTCCTCCGGCACCAGGCGCTGGATAAATCGAATGTACTCCTCCAGGTTGACGATGGGCCAGTCGGTTCCATACAGGATGTCGTCCCACTGGCCGATTGCGGTGAGCCAGGTGGTAAGCAGTCCCGCATAGCCCGCCTGGGTCTGAAAGTAGCGGTCAACGTCCACCCGGCCCTCCAGCAAGCCGGACAGGTCGGCGGCCACGTTGGGGTTTTTCTCCACCACCGCCGCGGCGCTCTCCAGGAAAGGGTTTCCAAAGTGACACATAACAAAACGGGTGCGCCGGTGGTCCGCCGCCACCTCGTCCAGCGTCAGGGGGTGGGCATACTTCAGATGGGCCCGTGGGAAGGCGGTGAGGCCCATATGAACGGCCACCGGCTTGTCATACCGGGCGGCCAGCTCATACACCGGCTCGTAGATGGGGTCGGACAGCCAAAGGCGGTTATAGCCCGGATACAGCTTCACGCCGCAGCATGTCTCCCGCTTCAGATTTTCCTCCACCCGGTCCGCCAAATCGGGGACAGGCCGCTCTCCCCGCCCCATCAGGGCGCTGTCCAGTCCGATGCAGTAGTGGAACAGACCGGCGGGGTAGTCGTGGTAGGAGGGTTCCAGGCTGTGGTTGCCCATCACCACCCCATGGACTATACCCAGCTTCCCATAGACCTGCCGCAGATGCTCCGTGGAGTTCTGGTGGCCCACCGCCTCCGCCATCGCGTCCGTATCGGGCGCGGCGGGAAACAGGTGCAGATGTGCGTCAATGATCCTCATGCCGGCCGCTCCTTTACCGCCACTGCCGACGCAGGGCGTCGATGTCCTCGTTTTTCTTCAGCAGTACCCCCAGATAGGGGACCTCCTTCACGATGCGGCGCACATCCACCCCGCCGTGCTGAAGGGCCTGAATCCAGTCGATGATCTCGCTGGTGGAGGGCTTTTTCTTGATCTGCGGCAGGTTCCGGATCTTATAAAACGCCTCCAGCACCTGGGTGAGCAGACGCTCGTCAATGTCGGGATAGTGGACGCGGACGATCTCCGCCATCAGCTCCCGGTCTGGGAATTCGATGTAGTGGAACACGCACCGGCGCAGGAACGCATCCGGCAGCTCTTTCTCCGCGTTGGAGGTGATGATCACCACCGGTCGGTGTTTGGCCCGGACCGTCCGGCCGGTCTCCGGGATGTGGAACTCCATCCGGTCCAGCTCCCACAGCAGGTCATTGGGGAATTCCAGGTCCGCTTTATCGATCTCGTCGATCAGGAGGATCACCTGCTCGTCATCGGTAAAGGCCTCCCCCAACTTGCCCAGCTTAACATACTTCTCAATGTCGTCCACCCCTTGGCCGCCGAATTGACTGTCGTACAGGCGCTGGACCACGTCGTAGACGTACAGGCCGTCCTGGGCCTTGGTGGTGGACTTGATGTTCCAGATGATCAGCTTCTTGCCCAGCCCCTGAGAGATGGCCTCCGCCAGCATGGTCTTCCCGGTGCCAGGCTCCCCCTTGATCAGCAGGGGTTTTTGCAGCACCATAGCGATGTTGGCCGCACGGAGTAGCTCCTCTGAGGCCACATAGCGTTCGCTTCCTTTAAACTCACCCATTTCCAGTTCCTCCTCTGTGATGCACAGCGTCTGCAGATATTATAGCCGATTCGTTTGAAAAAGGGAATAGAAAAACCGCGCTTTTCCTCCATTGGACGCAGACGGGTGTCAGTGATGTTCACGCAGCCGCTCTTGTCCAGTCCGGATCAGCACCGCGATCCCGGTGGACAGGACCGCAATGACCGGTACTGCGGCCAAACGGTGCTCTACGCCCCACCCAAAGAGAGGTATGGCGCTCCTCACCAAAATGTGCCCAGGCGCCCAGCAGCTGCAAACCGGGGCAGCGCCACCGTCTGTCCGTCCAGAAGGCCGGTTTTGATGTGCAGAGGGACCACGCTGTAGATGGCAGCACACTGAAACAGATCCATTCGCTGATTCCGCACAAAACAGCCCTCCTTCAGCCAATAAAAAATCCCGTTCCAGACGAACGGGATTTTTGTTTCTTACACCAGCTGGATGATGGCCATCTCGGCCGCGTCGCCGCGGCGGGGACCGATGCGGACGATGCGGGTATAGCCGCCGCTGCGCTCAGCGTACTTGGGACCCAGCTCCTTAAACAGCTTGTTGGCCACGTCCTCCTTGGTGATATAGGACAGCGCCTGGCGGTAGGAGGCCAGGGTGTTGGTCTTGGCCAGGGTGATCATCTTCTCAGCCACGGGAGCGACCTCCTTGGCACGGGTGACAGTGGTCTTGATCTGGCCGTTCTCCAGCAGATAGGTGACCATAGCGCGGAGCATAGCCCGGCGCTGGTCGCTGGTACGGCCCAGTTTACGGTTCTTCTGAGACATGGTAAACACTCCTTTGACCTCGCGTGGCGAGATCCGTCTGAATTCGTTCAGGTTCAACGGCCAAAGCCGCAGGGCAGGCGGAACGTTACATACGTCTGCCCTTTAGTTGTTCTCCTCGCTGGCCAGGGACAGGCCCATCATGGACAGCTTGTTGATGACCTCCTCCAAGGACTTGCGGCCCAGGTTCCGGACCTTCAT
Source organism: uncultured Oscillospiraceae bacterium (assembly GCA_910584605.1). Classification (GTDB taxonomy): domain Bacteria; phylum Bacillota; class Clostridia; order Oscillospirales; family Oscillospiraceae; genus Lawsonibacter. The sequence goes on along the minus strand of CAJUAW010000074.1, from coordinate 7,122 downwards.
CATCTCTTCCTCGGTCTTGGAGATCAGGTCCTCCACCGTGTTGATGTTGGCCCGCTTCAGGCAGTTGTAGGAGCGGACGGACAGGTCCATATCGTCGATGGTCATCTCCATCACCTTGTCCCGCTGGGCCTCCGCCTTCTCCACCACGGTGGAGCGGCTGCCCATGGTCTCAGACAGATCGGTGAACAGGGTGAAGTGGTCGCACAGAATCCGGGCCCCCAGAGAGACGGCGTCCCGGGCGTCGATGGTGCCGTTGGTCCACACCTCCAGCGTCAGCTTGTCGTAGTCCGTGGCGTCGCCTACACGGGTATTCTCCACCGTGTAGTTGACCTTGCGGACCGGGGTGTAGATGGAATCCACCGGGATGACCCCGATGATGGCCTGGGCAGGCTTATTCTTGTCGGCAGAGACGTAGCCCCGGCCGTGGGACAGAGTCAGCTCCATAGACAGGGCAGCGTCCGGACCCAGGGTGGCGATATGCAGATCCGGATTGAGGATCTCCACATCGGCGTCCGCCTTAATGTCGCCGGCGGTCACCTTGCACTCGCCGGCGGCCTCGATATGGACCGTCTTGGTGCCCTCGCTGTAGAGTTTGGCAATGATGCCCTTCACATTGAGGACAATCTCTGTCACATCCTCCTTCACGCCGGGGATGGTGGTAAACTCGTGCTGCACCCCGGAGATCTTGATGTTGGTCACCGCAGTGCCGGGCAGGGAGGACAGCAGAATCCGCCGCAGGGAGTTCCCCAAGGTCGTGCCGTAACCCCGCTCCAGCGGCTCCACCACGTATTTGCCGTAGGAGGCGTCGCCTGGATTTTCAATGCAATCAATGCGGGGCTTTTCAATTTCTATCATATGCTGGAATACCCTCCTTTTCTCGGCGGCGCTGGCGCGCCGCTTCATTCAGCTCACCAATATATGAGGGTTCTCTAAGTTTGTGCGCTCAAGCCGCTCCGGCCGAAGCCGGAGGACCGGAAATTACTTAGAATACAGCTCGACGATGAGGTGCTCTTCCACGGGGAAGTCGATGTCATCCCGGGTGGGCATGGCAGTGACGGTGCCCTGGAGGGTATTCTTGGTGCGGTCCAGCCACTTGGGTACGTTGACCACAGGGGCGTCCTCGCCGGTCAGGCGCTTAAACTTGACGGAGGAACGGCTCTTCTCCCGGACCTCGATCACGTCGCCCACCTTGACCAGGTAGGAGGGGATGTCCACCCGCTGGCCGTTGACGGTGAAGTGGCCGTGGGTGGTGAGCTGGCGGGCCTCACGCCGGGTCATGGCGAAGCCCAGGCGGTACACCACGTTGTCCAGGCGGCGCTCAATGAGGGTGAGCAGGTTCTCGCCCGTCTTGCCCTGCATCCGGGAAGCCTTCTCATAGTACATATGGAACTGCTTCTCCATGATGCCGTAGACAAACTTGACCTTCTGCTTCTCGGTCAGCTGCATGGCGTACTCAGACTGCTTCTTGCGCATCTGGCCCTTGGGGTTGCGGTTGGTCGTCTTCTTCGCATAGCCCATGGCGGCGGGGGACAGGTTCAGCGCCTTGCACCGCTTGGCGATGGGCTGCATATTTCTAGCCATCTGTCAAAACCTCCTTCACTTGATCAGACGCGGCGGCGCTTCGGGGGCCGGCAGCCGTTGTGGGGAACGGGGGTCACGTCCTTGATGAGGGTGACCTCCAGGCCCACGGCCTGCAGCGCCCGGATGGCAGCCTCACGGCCCTGACCGGGGCCCTTTACATAGACCTCGACGGTCTTCAGGCCATACTCCATCGCAGCCTTGGCGGCCGTCTCGGCGGCAGTCTGAGCGGCGTAGGGGGTGGATTTCCGGGAACCACGGAAGCCCAGGCCGCCGGAGGAGGCCCAGGACAGGGCGTTGCCCTGCGCGTCGGTGACGGTGACCATGGTGTTGTTGAAGGAGGAGCGGATATGCACCTGGCCCCTCTCTACGTTCTTGCGTTCGCGGCGCTTGCGCACCACTTTCTTACCTTTGTTCGCAGCCATGTGTATCCCTCCTTACTTCTTCTTATTGGCGACGGTACGCTTGGGACCCTTGCGGGTACGGGCGTTGGTCTTGGACCGCTGGCCCCGGACGGGCAGCCCCTTGCGGTGGCGGATGCCCCGGTAGCAGCCGATTTCGGTCAGCCGCTTGATGTCCATCGCCACGTTGCGGCGCAGGTCGCCCTCCACAGTGTAGTCGTGGAGCACCTCGCGCAGCTTGGCCTCGTCCTCCTCGGTGAGGTCCTTTACGCGGGTGTCGGGATTTACCCCAGCCTTGGCCAGGATCTTGTTGGCGCTGGTGCGCCCAATGCCGTAGATATAAGTGAGGCCGATCTCGATTCTCTTCTCTCTCGGCAGGTCAATACCGGCTAAACGAGCCATTTTTTACAGCACCTCCATTATCCTTGTCTCTGCTTATGCTTGGGGTTTTCGCAAATGACCATGACTTTGCCCTTGCGCTTGATGACTTTGCACTTCTCGCACATGGGCTTCACGGACGGTCTGACTTTCATTGTTAAAACCTCCTGAATGCCTGAACGGCCCCGGTGGATCGGAGGCAAGGCCCCGTCCATCCGGTCGTTGATAGTTACTTGGAACGCCAGGTGATTCTTCCCCTGGTCAGGTCGTAGGGTGACATCTGAATGGTCACCTTGTCGCCGGGCAGGATGCGGATAAAGTTCATCCGCAGCTTGCCGGAAATATGTGCCAGGATGATGTGTCCGTTTCCAATATCCACGTGGAACGTGGTGTTGGGCAGGGCCTCGGTGACGACGCCCTCCAATTCGATCATATCGTCTTTAGCCAAGCGTAGATCCCTCCTTGAAGGCGGCCAGCGCCCGTCTCAATGCCCGGTCGGAGACCGGTTCTCCCTCTCGCAGACTGTGGACCACGGGGTGGTGATACATGTGCAGCTGGTCAGTCAGGCACCAGACATGGCCCAGCTTTTTGGCCTTGGGGCGGAACACCTTGCGGCGCTTCCCGTCGGCCAGCAGCAGCCTCTGTCCTTCCTGATCCACACCCACTACGCAGAAGATCCCGTTCTTGTCCCGTCCGGCATTGGCCCGGACGATCCAGCCTGTGTAGTCATACATAGGCCCCGTCCTCCGTGACGGTGAGCACCTCGGGGCCATCCTCGGTAATGAGGATGGTGTTCTCATAGTGGGCGGTGAGGGAACCGTCCTGGGACACGGTGGTCCACTTGTCGGGCAGCACCTTCACATGCCAGTCCCCGGCGCACACCATGGGTTCCACGGCGATGGTCATCCCTGGCTGAAGCCGGGGGCCGTGGCCGGCAGGGCCGAAGTTGCGCACCTCAGGGGGCTCGTGTATCTTCGCGCCCACTCCATGGCCCACAAAGTCCCGGACCACAGAGTAGCCGAAGGACTCCACATAATCCTGGACTGCCTGCCCGATGTCGCTCACCCTGCAGCCCCGGCGGGCCATTTGAATGCCCTCCCAGAAGCTCTGCTGGGTGACCTGAACAAGCCTCATGGCCTCTTCGCTCACCTGGCCGCAGGGGTAGGTGGCGGCACAGTCCCCGTGGAAGCCGCCGATGTAGGCGCCTACGTCCACACTGACGATGTCGCCCTCCTTCAGCTTCCGGGGGCTGGGAATGCCATGGATGACCTCCTCGTTGACGGAGATGCAGGCGGAGGCGGGAAAGCCGCCATAGCCCAAAAAGGAGGGTTTTGCCCCATGGCTCTCAATAAAGCGGCGGACTGCCCGGTCGATCTCGTGGGTGGTGACCCCGGGACGGACCATAGAACCGGCCAGCGCCCGGGCCTGGGCGGTCAGCCGCCCGGCCCGGCGCATGGCCTCAATTTCCCGCGGGGATTTCAGTGATATCATTTCCAGCGCCATCAGAGTCCCAGCGCCTCCATGATCACCTGGTTGGTCCCTTCGATGGTGTCTTGATTGGCCACCGGAGCCAGAATGCCTTTCCCCTCGTAGAAGCCCTTCAGGGGCTCCGTCTCCTCGTGGTAGACCGCCAGGCGCTCCCGGACGGTCTCCGCCCGGTCATCCTCCCGCTGGACCAGGGGTCCGCCGCAGGAGTCGCACACGCCCTCCGCCTTGGGGGGCTTAGCCTTCACGTGGTAGGGGGCGCCGCAGCTCTGGCACACCCGCCGTCCGGACATGCGCTCCTCGATCTCCCCGTCGGAGATCTCAATGGACAGCACATGGTCAAAGGTCACACCGGCCTGATCGAGTGCCTCGGCCTGGCCGATGGTGCGGGGCACGCCGTCCAGAATGAAGCCTTTTTCGCAGTCAGGCTGCGCCAGCCGCTGGGCCACGATGCCGATGATCACGGCGTCGGGCACCAGCTTGCCGGCATCCATATAGCGCTTGGCCTCCAAACCGGTGGGAGTGCCCTCCTTGATGGCGGCCCGAAGGATGTTTCCCGTGGAAATGGTAGGGATTCCCAGCTTGGCGCTGAGGATCTCGGCCTGGGTCCCTTTGCCGGCGCCGGGGGCGCCCAGCAGGATCAGTTTCATACCCATAGCCGCCACTCCTTACTCCAGGAAGCCCTTGTAATGCCGCATGAGCATCTGGGCCTCCATCTGTTTCACAGTCTCCAGGGCGACGCCCACCACAATGATCACCGAGGTGCCGCCGATGGCCAGGGAGCTGTACCTCACCAGATTGCCGGTGATGATGGGGGCGATGGCAATCACGGACAGGTACAGGGCACCGAACATGGTGATCTTGTTGAGCACGCGCATGAGGAAGTCGATAGTGGGCTTGCCGGGCCGCAGTCCGGGAATAAAGCCGCCATTCTTTTTCAGGTTGTTGGCCACCTCAACGGGGTTGAAGGCCATGGTGGAGTAGAAGTAGCTGAAGCCCACGATCAGCAGGAAATACAGGATGCTGTAGAAGGGCTTGGTGGTGTCGAACAGCCGCATCATGCCGCCGCCGAAGCCCTCGCTCTCCGAGGTAATCCCCATAAAGCCGCACACCGTGGCGGGCAGGGAAGCGATGGCCTGGGCGAAGATGATGGGCATAACGCCCGCCATGCTCACCTTCATGGGGATGTGGGTGGACTGGCCGCCATACATCTTCCGGCCGACGACCCGCTTGGCGTACTGCACCGGGATGCGGCGCTCGGCGTTGTTGATATAGACGATGAAGACCACCAGAGCCAGCATGCCGATCACCACCAGAGCGATGATCCAGGGAGCCAGCGCGCCCTGGCTGAGGGCGTCGATATAGCTCCGGGCGACCTCCTCGGTCATCCCCTCGTTCTCGGCCATCAGGGACTCGGTACTCATGCCCTGGACGGTGATCCAGCGCTGCAGGCCGTTGATGCCGTCGATGCACATCCGGGGGAACCGGGAGACGATGCCGGCGAACAGGATGATGGAGATGCCGTTGCCGATACCGAACTCGGTGATCTGCTCACCCAGCCACATCAGGAAGGCGGAGCCGGCGGTGAAGGACAGCACGATCACCAGTCCCACCCAAACGCCGGGCAGCGCGCCGCCGTTGACCAGGCCGTAGCCGTTGACCAGGCTGTAGTAGCCGAAGCCCTGGAGCAGAGCGATGGCCACGGTGGTGTACCGGGTGATGGAGGCGATCTTCTTGCGGCCCTCCTCGCCGCCGTCACGGGCCATGCGCTCCAAGGCGGGAATGGCCACGGTCAGCAGCTGGATGATGATGGAGCTGTTGATATAGGGCTGGATGGACAGGGCAAATACCGTAGCCATGGAGAAGGCGGAACCGTTCATGGCGTTCATCAGGCTCAGGATGGTGCCGCTCTGGCTGTCCAGATACTGCTGGAGGGCATTGCCGTCAATATAGGGCACCGGGATAGCGGAGCCGAGGCGGAAGATGAGCAGCGCCATAATGGTGAACAGCATCTTCTTCTTCAGCTCGGGCACCCGCCAGGCGTTGCGGATGGTCTGAATCATGGTCAGACCACCTCCCACTTACCGCCGGCAGCCACGATTTTTTCCTTGGCGGAGGCGGAGAAAGCGGAAGCCTTTACAATCAGTTTCTTGGACAGTTCGCCATTGCCCAGGATCTTTACGCCGTACTGGCACTTGGTCAGAATGCCCTTTGCCCGCAGCATATCGACATCCACCGTGGCGCCGTCCTCGAATTTCTCCAGGGCGGAGACATTGACGGTCTCCAGAGGCTTGGCAAAAATGTTGTGGAAGCCCCGCTTGGGCAGGCGGCGGGCCAGAGGCATCTGGCCGCCCTCAAAGCCTACGCGGACGCCGCCGCCGGAACGGGCCCACTGGCCCTTGTGGCCCCGGCCGGCGGTCTTGCCGTTGCCGGAACCGGCGCCCCGGCCCTTGCGGTAGGGCTTGGTGTTGGAGCCGGGGGCGGGGGAAAGTTCATGCAGATTCATGTCGTGCGCCTCCTCGTTAGTTTTCCTCGGACACCTGGAGCAGGTAGCCGATGTGGGCGATCTTGCCGCGGGTAGCCTGGTTGTCGGGCTGCACGGTGGTATCGCCGATCTTGCGGAGGCCCAGGGCCTCGGCGGTCGCCTTGTGCTTGGCGATGCGGCCGTTCAGGCTCTTGACCAGCTTAATGTTCAGATTAGCCATTTTTGACCCTCCTTAACCCAAGATCTCTTCCACGCTCTTGCCGCGGACGCGGGCCACTTCCTCGGGGGTGCGCAGGGACTTCAGGCCCTCGAAGGTGGCGGAGACCACGTTCTGCGGATTGTTGGAGCGCAGGCACTTGGTACGGATGTCCTTGATGCCGATGGCTTCCATCACGGCACGGACAGGGCCGCCGGCGATGACGCCGGTACCGGGGGCGGCAGGCTTCATCAGCACCCGGCCGGCGCCGAACTCGCCAATCACCTCGTGGGGGATGGTGGTGCCGGACAGGGACACGTTGATCATGTTCTTCTTAGCATCCTCGATGCCCTTGCGGATGGCCTCGGGGACCTCAGCGGCCTTGCCCAGGCCGAAGCCCACGCGGCCCTTCTCGTCGCCCACCACCATCAGGGCGGAGAACTTGGCCACACGGCCGCCCTTGACGGTCTTGGATACGCGGTTCAGATAGACCAGCTTTTCGACAAACTCGCTGGGCTCTCTCTCAAATCTAGCCATTTGTTACTTCCTCCTCCCTTAGAACTGCAGGCCGCCCTCGCGGGCGCCCTCGGCCAGAGCCT
>CAJUAW010000073.1 GCA_910584605.1 uncultured Oscillospiraceae bacterium | reverse complement strand
CGCCCTTGTTGATGGCGTCCTGGTGGCTGCCGGAGAAGGCGGTAAAGACCAGCTTGCCGGCGTAGGGCTGGCGGTCGCCCACGGGCATCTTGGTACACCGCTCAAACATCTCTTTAATTTTGTTGATGTTGGAGAAGTCCAGCTCCGGGTCCACCCCCTGGGTGTACATGTTCATGGCCAGGGTGACCATGTCCACGTTGCCGGTGCGCTCACCGTTGCCGAAGAGGGTGGCCTCCACCCGGTCGGCCCCGGCCAGCAGGCCCATCTCGGTGGTGGCCACGCCGCAGCCCCGGTCGTTATGGGGGTGGAGGGAGATGATGGCGCTGTCCCGGCCGGGGAGGGTGCGGATGAAGTACTCCAGCATGTCGGCAAACTGGTTGGGCATGCAGTTCTCCACGGTGGTGGGCAGGTTCAGGATGACCTTGTTCTCCGGCGTGGCGTGGAGGTGGTCCAGGACGGCCTGGCAGATCTCCACGGCGTAGTCCATCTCGGTGCCCATAAACGATTCCGGGGAGTATTCAAACCGCAGATTCATACCCGCCTCAATCATGGGCTGGGACATCTCATAGATCAGGTCGGCGGCGTCGGTGGCGATTTTGGTGATGCCGTCGGTGTCCATGTGAAAGACCACCTTCCGCTGGAGGGTGGAGGTGGAGTTGTAGAAGTGGAGGATGACGTTCTTAGCCCCCTGGATGGCCTCGAAGGTCTTTTTGATCAGGTGCTCCCGGGCCTGGACCAGCACCTGGATGGTCACGTCGTCGGGGATGTGTCCCCCCTCGATGAGCTCCCGGCAGATCTCATACTCCGTCTCGCTGGCGGAGGGGAAGCCGATCTCAATCTCCTTCACCCCGATGTCCACCAAGGTGTGGAAGTACTCCAGCTTCTCGGCCAGATTCATGGGGTCCACCAGGGCCTGGTTGCCGTCCCGCAGGTCCACGGAGCACCAGACGGGGGCCTTGGTAATCACCCGGTCGGGCCAGGTGCGGCCCTTGATGGGCTGGGGGGTAAAGGGAATATACTTTTCAAATCCGGGTTTCATATTGTGTGTCCTCCTTCAATATTTCAGTCACTTTTTTTGCAGCTCTCTCAGCCGCCTGACCAGCCGCTCCCGATTTTTTGCCGTTTTCATAAAGGCTGGCAGCATGTCGGCCTGAGTTCGCAGGCCGGGGTTGTCCGGCGGCTTTTCCCGCAGGCGGGCGCTTAGGTAACCGATGAGATAGGCCAGGTGCTCCCGGTTCAGGGCCCAGACCGGTTTGCCGTCGAAGCTGGTCAGAAACCACAGGTCAAAGCCGAAAATGGGGTCCTGACCCCTCCAGAGCACGCCGTCCCCGCCGTACCACACCACCTGCCCGGTTTTTTCCACCCTTCCCGGCATCACAAAGCCGCAGTAGGGGCAGGGCACCCGGAGCACAGGGAAGGTCTGCCGGCGCGGGTCCTGGATGGGGACGTTGTAGTACCGGCCGCAGGACTGGCACAGGTTTTGCACCCGGAAGCGGTATCCGCTTAGCTGTTTTGCCCGGGCGTGGCCGCAGGCGGCGCATTGGAAGCGGTACTGCCCCTCCCGGTACGTGACCAGCCCCATCCCGCCGCAGCGGGGGCAGGTGACGCACAGCCCCGTTTTCAGGGCGGAGTAGACGCTGTAGGTCCCATAGGGCTGGTCTACCATTCGATTTTTTAGCATTTCGGCCTCCCTTCCCCCTCGGGGAACAGAAAAACGCCCCCGACTTTCTCAAGTCAGGGGCGCAGAATTCTACGCGGTACCACCCTGGTTCAGCGAATGGTCGCCCATCCGCCCTCACAGCCTCCAACAAGGCTTTGGCCGGTAACGGGGCCGCACGTTCCGCCCTACTTGTGGTTCAGGCGGACTGCTCGGGGGCCAGTTATCCACAGCGCTCCACACACCGGCTCGCACCATCCGCCGGCTCTCTGAGTGGGAGGAAGCTGTCTTTTTCCCCTTCATCGCATTTGCTTGTTGGGTATTTTAGCGGAAAAGGTCCCGTTTGTCAAGAAGAAAATTTGCACAGGGGCGGTTTCTATGCTATAATGGCTCCACTACTTTGGAGATAGGGGGAGACTGTATGAAAACAAAGGAACAGCTGGGGGGCCTCTACTCCGCCAGCATCACGGCTTATGACGCCTCCGGCCGGATCGATGGCGCCGCCCTTCAGCGGGTGATGGAGCGCAACTGGAAGGAGGGGGCCGCCGGCTTCTTCGTAGGCGGCAGCAGCGGGGAGTGCTTCCTGCTCGCCGAGGGGGAGCGGGTGGAGGTCTTTGAGGCCGCCTCCGCCTTTGCGGGCCGGACCAATCTGATCGCCCATGTGGGGGCCATCTCCACCGATGAGGCGGTGCGCTACGCCAAAGCGGCCATGAAGCTGGGCTTTGACGTTACAGCCGCCACCGCGCCCTTCTACTACGGCTTCTCCCCAAAGGAGATCTGCCGCTACTACTACGACATTGCGGAGGCTTCCGGAGCCCCGGTGCTGATCTACAACTTTCCGGGCAATACCCACAAGGAGTTCAACACTGCCGATCCTGCCTATGTGGAGCTGTTCCGCAGCGGGGCCATTCTGGGCGTGAAGCAGACCAACTACAATCTGTACCAGATGGAGCGCATCCTGAACCTGAACCCCGATCTGGTTGCCTTCAACGGCTATGACGAGACCATGGTGGCCGGTCAGGCTCTGGGCTGCATCGGGTCCATCGGCAGCACCTTCAACATGATGCTGCCCCACTACAAAGCGATCTTTTCTCTGTTCAGCCAGGGGAAGCGGGAGGAGGCCCTGGTCCTTCAGCACCGGGCCAACAACTGCATGGAGGCCATGTGCTCCGTGGGTCTGATCCCGGCCATCAAGCACGCACTGGCCCGGCAGGGCTGTCCCGTGGGCCAGCCCCGGAGGCCCTTCTCCGCCCTGACGCAGGAGCAGATGGATTATGTAGACGGCGTATTGGACAAAAATATGCTGGCGGGATGAGGGCAGTCCGGCAGAAAAAATTTGAAAAAACGGTTGATTTTCTGCTGGAACTATGCTATGATATCAGTTGCGTTTACAAGAATACCCTCCTGAGGAGAAAGAGGTGAAGATAAAATGAAGGAAGGCCTCCACCCCAACTATCAACAGACCACCATCCGGTGCGCCTGCGGCAATGTGATCGAGACCGGCTCCACCAAGAAGGACATCCGCGTAGAAGTTTGCTCCAAGTGTCACCCCTTCTACACCGGCAAGCAGAAAATGGTGGACACCGGTGGCCGTGTCAGCCGCTTCAACAAGAAGTTCGGCTTCGACAAGTAAGGACCCTGTGTACAAAAGCCGCACCGTGTATCGGTGCGGCTTTTTGCGCATATGCTGTTTTGTGAATTGAGTTTAGGAGGAATACCGCCATGCGCAACATCGACCCCAAAACCCTGGACCAAAACGTCTTTTCCCTCATCGGCGACCGGTGGATGCTCATCACCGCCGGGACGGCGGACCGCTGCAACACCATGACCGCCTCCTGGGGCGGGCTGGGCGTGATCTGGGGCGCCCCTGCGGCCACCTGCTACATCCGTCCCCAGCGGTACACCAAGGAGTTCGTGGACCGGGAGGAGTACTTCACCCTGGCCTTCTTCGGGGAGGCAAGCCGAAAGGCTTTACAGCTCTGCGGCTCCAAAAGCGGCCGGGACATCGATAAAGTAAAGGAGTGCGGCTTTACAGTGAAGACCGCCGCCTGCGGCGCTCCCTACTTCGAGGAGGCCGAACTGGTGCTGGTGTGCCGCAAGCGGTTCGCCCAGCCCATGGACCCGGCCTGCATTCCCCAGGAAATCAAAACAAAGTGGTATCCCCAGGAGGATTATCACACCTTGTATATCGGGGAGATCATAGAGGTTCTGGCCAAGGACTGACCTACAGATGGGGCAGGGTGGTCCGGTAGGTGCGGAGGCGCTCCTCCGGCTCCCGCCGGATGATCCGGTCCAGGGCGGACAGCAGAGCCTCCCGGTCCTCCGGGAGCCGCCCCTGAAACTGGTAGGCGTTGGAGGCCCCCAGGGCGGCGAAGGTGACGGGGATGTCCAAATGGGCGATGAGGGTGTTCAGCTCCTGATATTTTTCCCGCTCTCCGGCCTCCGTCCAGCGTCCCGCCTGAAGCTCCTGATACAGCTGGGAATCGGGGTAGACGGTGAGCATGGAGGAGCCGATGAGCTGGGGGCGGAGCTGATTGAAGACCTCCGCGCTGGCCAGAGCGGAACGCTCCCCCTGCCCCGCCCCGGCGATGCCGGTGAGGTAGAAGAAGCGGTAGCCGATGCCCGCCTGGTCCAGCCGCCGGCACTGGACGAGAATATCCTCCGGGGTATAGCCCTTGTCCATGAAGGTCAGGGAGGGGCCGTCCCCGGTCTCCACGCCGAGGGTCAGGCCGTCGTACCCGGCGGCTCGGAGCCGGTCCAGCTCTCCATCGGTTTTCAGCCCCACGTCGGTGATCCGGGCGAAGGACCCGATGGTTTGGACGGAGGGGACCGATTGGCGGATGAGCCGGGCGATGTTCAGCAGGCGGTCCGGCTTCAGCACAAAGGGGTTGGCCCCGGTAAGAAAGGCCCGGTCCGGCCCTGGCTGGGCGGGCCGGCCCTGAAGGGCGGCGGTCAGCTTCCCCATCGGGGAGTGGAGGGCGGTCTGGACCTCCAGCAGGTCGGCCTCGATCTCCTCCAGCGGGGACATGCGGAAGGGGAAGGGCAGGTCGTTGTAAAGGGTGCAGAATTTACAGCGATGGTGGGTACAGCCCGCCGTCACCTGAATGAGCAGGGAGGCGGCCTCATAGGGCGGCCTCCAGATGGTGCCGGTAAAGTGCATTGCAGACGCTCCTTTCGTGGATGGGACCGGCGGGGGCCCTCCGCCGTCGAAACCACCTTACTACAACAAAACCAGGAGCGCAAGTACGGTCTTTTTTTGGAATGAGTACCTTTTTTGATACCGCAGGGGGGAAGGAACTATGGCCGACAACAAATTTACCGCTCCAGAGACGCTGGCCCGGTGCGAAGCGATGGGACGGCTCCAGTCGGTGCTGGGGGGCAAGTGGAAGATTCTGATCCTGTGGTATGTGGCCGCCTACCGGGTCCAGCGGTTCGGGGAGCTGCGCCGGCGGCTGGAGGGCATCACCCACTCCACCCTGACCCGGCAGCTCCGGGAGCTGGAGGAGGATGGCTTCCTCCACCGGGAGGTCTTTGGCGAGGTGCCGCCCCGGGTGGAGTACACCCTCACCCCCCTGGGGGAGAGCTTCGCCCCGCTCCTCCACGCCATGCTGGAGTGGAGCCGGGAGAATTTGACAAAAGAAACGGAGAATTTTTGAACAATATGCCGGATATTCAACGAAACACACAATTTAACCGGGCCGTCCTGGTGGGGCTGAGCGCCTTCAGCCTGAGCCGGGAGGAGAACGCGGACGAGGAGTCTATGGAGGAGCTGTCCGCCCTGCTGGAGACGGCGGGGGGACAGACGGTGGGAGTGGTCACCCAGTCCAAGGACAGCCCCGACCCCCGCACCTTCATCGGCGAGGGAAAGGTGGCCGAGGTGAAGGCGCTGGTGGAGGCCGCCGGCGCCGATATGGTCATCTTTGACAACCCTCTGTCCCCCTCCCAGCAGCGCAACCTGGCCGAGGAGCTGAAGGTGGGCGTGCTGGACCGGTCCGCCCTGATCCTGGACATCTTCGCCCAGCGGGCCAGGACGAAGGAGGGCCGGCTTCAGGTGGAGCTGGCCCAGTACAAGTATCTGCTGCCCCGTCTGCTGGGCATGTGGAAGCATTTGGAGCGTCAGGAGGGAGCCATCGGTACCCGAGGCCCCGGCGAAACTCAGCTGGAATCCGACCGGCGCATTCTGGGCCGTAAGATCGCCAAGCTGGAGAGCGAGCTGAAGGACGTGCGCCGGGTGCGGGCCACCCAGCGGGAGCGGCGGATCAAGAACGAGGTGCCGGTGGTGGCCATCGTGGGCTACACCAACGCGGGGAAATCCACCCTGCTCAACCACCTGACCGGGGCGGAGATCCCCGCCAACGACCGCCTGTTCGACACCCTAGACACCACCACCCGGACGCTGGAAATTTCCGACACCTGCACCGTTCTGCTGTCCGACACGGTGGGCTTCATCCGGAAGCTGCCCCACCACCTGGTGGAGGCCTTCAAGGCCACCCTGGAGGAGCTGGAGTACGCCGACCTCCTGCTCCATGTCATCGATGCCTCCAGCCCTCAGTGGAAGGAGCAGGCGGAGGTGGTGGACCAGCTCATCCGCGAGCTGGGGGCCGAGCAGACCCCCCGCATCGAGGTGTTCAACAAGTGCGACCTGTGGACGGGGGACATCCGCCCCCACGGGGAGGACCGGGTGTCCATCTCCGCCAAAACCGGGGAGGGGGTGCCCGATCTGCTGGCCGCCATCGGCCGGGTGCTGGACAACGGCGCCCGCCGGGTGACCATCCATCTGCCCTACGACAGGGGCGGCCTGCTGGACAAGCTCTATCTGGAGGCCAAGGTGGAGAAGGTGGACTACGGCGAGACCATCGACGTGGAGGCGGTCTGCACCCCCAAGGTCATCGGCCAGCTGGGTCCCCTGGTGGAGGGCTGGAAGCCCCGTAAGGAGTTTTGGGAGGATTGACAGAAACCGGCCGGATATGATAAAATAGGCCCTGGTCCCCTTGGGGACCAGGGCGCTGCATAAACACGGGAAAACGATAGGCGGTCAGCCAAATCCTCCCTAAAGGAGGTGAGGCAAATGCCCCTGACCATTACATTTCATCTTTGCGGGTTTACCGTAACGATAAAGGTAAAATGGGACAGCCGCCACTCGGCCCAGTGACGGCTGTCTAGGTTTTACATCTAGACTCCAGCACAAAGGCTAACCGCTTATCGCAGCGCCTTTTATATATTCAGTTTACCACAACTCTTTGCTTGTGTCAAGGGCCGGATTTCATGGTGAGATCCGGTCCGAACCGTTTTTCCAGGCGGTGGAGCTCCGTGACATGCTGGGACAGATAGTCGCACAGGCGGCAGTATACGAGGAGGGCGCAGTCCAGCTGATCCCCAGGCATGAAATAGTGGTCGTTGGCTATGTACTTGGATACCGCGTCCAGAAGGAACGTGTCTTCCATAATGTCCTGGCAAGTGTCCTTGAACTCCTCCAGCCAGCAGGGTTCTTGCATTTGTGTCACCTCCGTATAGAGCCAATGGCTATTATAGCTTATGGCTCTTGATTTGTCAAGAGCTAAAAGCTCTCATTTTCAAATTAATAGCTGTCAGCTATAATAGGAGTGAAGAAGGTGATGGCGTGGAAAATTACCGGCTGATCCTGAAACGGAAGCGGGAAGCCCTTGGACTGAGCCAGCATAAGCTGGCGGAACAGCTTGGCATTACACAGACGTTCCTGAGCGAAATTGAGCGGGGCAGAAAAAATCCATCGCTGGAGCAGTTTTTCCGCATCTGTGAGGCGCTGCAAATCAAGGTATTTCCGGAGGAGTGATCTCCATGACAGAATATTACATCCCCACCGGCCACAGCGAGACGGAGCTGGTGGAAAAGCGGTCCCGGTTCATCGGCCAGGTGTGGCGGGTGAGCTCGGAGGAGGAGGCCCGGGCGCGGATTGAGGAGACCAAAAAGAAGCGCTACGACGCCCGCCACAACTGCTGGTGCTATCGCATCCGGGCGGGGGGCGTGGAGCGGTACTCCGACGACGGCGAACCCCAGGGCACCGCCGGTCAGCCCATGCTCAACGTCTTCCAGCGGGAGGACGTGACCGACGTGGCCTGCGTGGTCACCCGGTACTTTGGCGGCGTCCTTCTGGGGGCCGGGGGGCTGGTCCGGGCCTACACCCAGTCGGCCAAGGATGCCCTGGATGCCGCCGGCATTTCCGTTGTCCGCCGCTGGGTGGCGATGGAGGTCCCCTGTACCTATGCCCAGTTCGAGTCCATGCGCCGGGAGGTGACCAGCTTTGACGGCGTGGTGGAGCGTGTGGATTACGGCGCGGATGTGCTCCTCTCCGCCCTCCTTCCCGAGGAGAAGGCTCAGACCTTCGCCGCCCGCGTCCTGGATGTGACCGCCGGGGCGGTGGAGGTGCTGGAGGCCGGAGAGCAGCTCAAGGACGTCCCCTGGCAGGAACCGCTGGGAAAAGATTCGGAAACCCCTTGATTTTTTCCCCAATGTCTGGTATCCTAAATAAGCTGTGCAGCGGTATCGAAGTGGTCATAACGGGGCTGACTCGAAATCAGTTTGGGAGCAATCCCACGAGGGTTCGAATCCCTCCCGCTGCGCCAAAAAGATCAGTCTACAAGCGGGTTTGCGCCGTTTGTAGGCTTTTCTTTTTTGCCTGACCTTGGACCGGGCTTGCCATCGACCTGGAGCTGCGGCAGAATGGCATTTCGGGAGAAATCCTGATACTTGGATACACGCATCCGCAGTATACCCCGGCTAACGGAACAATCAGCAGACCGCGGCGGGGAAACAAACAGACGTTATGCCGGGCAACGTGCTGGAAACGCAGGATTTCTACGAGTTTCCTCTTTGCAGCAACACAATAGTCTCCACATGGGCGGTGCGGGGGAACAGATCCACCCCCTGGGCCTTGACCGGCCGGTACCCCAAAGCGCGGAAACGGTCTGTGTCCCGGGCCAGGGTGGCGGGGTCGCAGGAGACATAGACCATCCGGTCGGGGGCCATGCCCGCCAGGATGGCGGGGACCTCCGGGGCCAGCCCCTTCCGGGGCGGGTCCACGCAGACCACCTGGGGGCGGACCCCCTCCTCCGCCAGCCGCCGGGCCACCGCCCCCGCGTCGCCGCAGAAGAACTCTGCGTTTGTGATCCCGTTGCGGCGGGCGTTCTCCCTGGCGTCCTCAATGGCCTGGGGGACGAGCTCCGCCCCGATGACCCGCCCGGCCTGTTTCGCCAGGGCCAGGGAGATGGTACCGATGCCGCAGTACAGGTCCAGCACGGTCTCGCTTCCGGTGAGCTGGGCGAAGTCCAGGGCGGTGCGGTAGAGCCGTTCGGTCTGGTCCCGGTTGATCTGAAAGAAGGAGGGGACGGAGAGACGGAAGGCCAGCTGGCATAAGTCCTCCTCCAGCCAGTCCCGGCCCCAGAGGGTGTCATACCGGTCCCCTAAAATCACGTTGGTATCCCGGGTGTTGGTATTGAGGACCACTCCGGCCAGCCCCGGCTCCGCCTGCCGCAGGGCGTCCGCTAAGGCGCTGCCGTTGGGGAGACTGTCCCCGTTGGCTACGACACACACCAGACTCTCCCCCCGGCTGCTGGCGCGGACATAGAGGTGCCGGATCAGCCCCCTGCCCGTCCCCTCGCTGTAGGGGGGAACGCGGTGCGCCTCCATCCAGCCCTTGAAGGCGGCCCGCAGCCGGGTGACTGCTTCGGGCTGGAGGGGGCAGTCCGGGGCGTCCAGCACGTCGTGACTCCGGGGGCGGTAGTAGCCCACAGCGAGTCCCTGTTTCCCCTGGGACACCGGAAACTGCACCTTGTTCCGGTAGCGGTCGGGGCGCTCCGCCCCCAGGACGGGGGGCAGATCCAGCTTGACGTGCCCCACCCGCTCCAGCGCATCGGCAATGCGCTGGCCCTTGGCCCGCAGCTCTTCCTCGTAGCGCATGTGGCGGAACTGGCAGCCGCCGCATTTGCCGAAGAGGGGGCAGTCGGGCTGGAGGCGCATGGGGGAGGAGAGCAGCAGCTCCACCCCACGGCCCCAGGCCACGTTTTTGTTCACCTTCTCCAGCCGGACCCGCCACCGCTCCCCCTGGATGGTGTACGGGACAAAGACCACCCGCCCCTCCAGCCGGGCCACCCCCATCCCCTCGGCGGTGTAGCCGGTGATGTCCAGGGTGTGGACGGTGTTTTTTCGGATATCTGCCATGGTGCATTCCCCCTTTGAAGTCAGGTTATCATACCATATAAAAAAGCGGCCGTCCAGTGGACAGCCGCTTCAACGGGTTTACTTCTTGGAGCCGAAATAATCCTTGGTGATCTTGGCCACCACTCCGGACAGGGCCAGCAGGGCCACCAGGTTGGGGATGGCCATAGCGCCGTTGAGGGTGTCGGAGATGTCCCACATGAGCTGGCCGGAGCCGGTGGTGCCCACGATGCAGAACAGCACGAAAATCACCTTATAGGCGGCGACAAAGATCTTGTTGTCGTTGGAGATATAGCCCCAGCACCGTTCGCCGTAGTAGCTCCAGCCGAGGATGGTGGACAGGGCGAAGAAGATCAGGCTGATCTGGATGACCAGTCCCCCCAGGGTGCCGGGGAGGATGGAGTTGAAGGCGGCCACTGCCGCGGCGCCCTTGGTGCCGAAGGTATCCAGGCCGCCGGCGGCGTCCAGCACGCCGGAGAGGATAACGGTGAGGGAGGTGATGGTGCAGATGACGATGGTGTCGATAAAGACCTCGAACACGCCCCAAATGGCCTGCTCGGCGGGTTCCTCGGTGGAGGAGGCGGCGTGGGCGATGGGGGCGGAGCCCAAACCGGCCTCATTGGAGAACACGCCCCGGGCGAAGCCGTTCTTCATGGCCAGCATGATGGCGTAGCCAAAGATGCCGCCGCCCACGGCCTCAAGGCTGAAGGCGCTGGAGAAGATCGCCCCGAAGGCGGCGGGGATGTCGGCGATGCGCAGGACGATGACAAAGATCCCGGCCAGGATATAGAAGATAGCCATAAAGGGCACCAGCAGGGAGGTGACCTGGCCGATGCGCTGCACGCCGCCCAGCACCACGATGCCCACCACTACCGTGAGGACAATGCCGCTGACCAGGGGGTCCAGGCCGAACAGGCCGTTGAGGGAGCCGGCGATCTCGCTGGACTGGGCGATGTTGCCGATGCCGAAGGAGGCCAGTCCGCCCAGGATGGCGAAGATCACCGCCAGCCACTTCCAGCGTTTGCCCAGGCCGTTTTCAATGTAGTACATGGGGCCGCCCTTGTGGACGCCGTTGGCGTCGGTGTTGCGGAACTTCATCGCCAGGGCGATCTCGGCGTACTTGGTGCACATGCCGAAGAAGGCGGATACCCACATCCAGAACACAGCCCCCGGCCCTCCGGCGAAGATGGCTCCGGTGACGCCGGCGATGTTGCCGGTACCCACGGTGCCCGCCAGGGCGGTGGTCACTGCCTGGAAGGGGGTCAGGTTGCTGCCGTCCTTCTTCTGCCTGCTGGTGAACAGGGAGCCCACCGTGTTCTTCATGATGTAGCCGAACCAGCGCACCTGGACCCAGCCGGTGCGGCAGGTGAGGTATACGCCGGTGCCCACCAGCAGCACCAGCATGATGGGGCCCCAGACGAAGTCGTTGATCTTGCCGTTGACCAGCTCAACGATCTCCAGGAATTTTTCCATACATGTTCTCTCCTTTTTCTCGTGACAGACAAAAAACGGGCCGCGGAACTGCCCGCTGCCCAAAGAAAACGCCATCCCGGCAGGGCGCGCCCCGCCGTTCTCCGCTTTCCTCTGTCCTTTTGCCTGAGAGATTCGAGCCGGTCAGATCCTGGCCCGTTGCACCTTCGGCACCCGGTAAACGAGCTTCTCCAGAGTCACATCCACGTGCAGTCCTTATCCCGGGAGGGACGCCTGAGAGTGTTGCTCCTTCGGCAGGCCGTGGGGCCGTTTTCCTGTACGCTTCGTCTGTCTCGATTCAATTACATTCCTACCTTACCACACAATGCAGCGCCTTGTCAACGTCTGGCGGACAATAATGCGCCGGATGTGGAATTTTTGGCTGATTGAACGAAGGAGACGGAATTTTCCCGGAAGAAAGTTTACAATTTGCTCTTTTTTTGGAGGAAAGAGTGTGGTATACTCTGTAAGATACATTAAACTGTATGAGTATGTCCAAAAATATTCCAGATCAAGTACGACCGAGAGGTGTTTCATAACTATGAGCCTGTTTACAAAAATTTTCGGGACCTCCTCCCAGCGGGAGCTGAAGTCCATCTATCCCATCGCGGACAAGGTGGACGCCCTGGAGGAGGAGTTCAAGGCCCTCACCGACGCCCAGCTCCAGGCCAAGACTCCGGAGCTGAAGGAGCGTCTGGCCAAGGGGGAGACCCTGGACGGCATCCTTCCCGAGGCTTTCGCCGCCTGCCGGGAGGCCGCCTGGCGGGTCATCGGCCTGCGGCCCTACCGGGTGCAGGTGGTGGGCGGCATTGTGCTCCACCAGGGCCGCATTGCCGAGATGAAGACCGGCGAAGGCAAGACCCTGGTGGCCACCCTCCCCGCCTACCTCAACGCCTTGGCGGGCAAGGGGGTGCATATCATCACCGTCAACGACTACCTGGCCAAGCGCGACTCGGAGTGGATGGGAAAGGTCTTCCGCTTCATGGGCCTGACGGTGGGCCTGGTGATCCACGGCGTGATGGGGGAGGCCAAGAAGGCCGCCTATCAGGCGGATATCACCTATGGCACCAACAATGAGTTCGGCTTTGACTACCTGCGGGACAACATGGCCATCTACTCCCAGGAGCTGGTCCAGCGGGGCCACGCCTTCGCCATCGTGGACGAGGTGGACTCCATCCTCATTGACGAGGCCCGCACCCCCCTGATCATCTCCGGCCAGGGGGAGAAGTCCACCCAGCTGTACACCATCGTGGATCAGTTCGCAGCCCGGCTGAAGTGCCAGCGGGTGCGGAAGGTGGACGAGAAGGAAGAAGAGGATGTGGACATCGACGCCGACTACATCGTGGATGAGAAGGCCCGCACCGCCACCCTCACCGCCCGGGGCATCAAGAAGGCGGAGGAAGCCTTCCAGGTGGAGAACCTGGCGGATATGGAGAACACCACCCTGTCCCACCACATCAACCAGGCCATCAAGGCCCGGGGCGTGATGAAGCGGGACATCGACTATGTGGTGAAGGACGGCCAGGTCATCATCGTGGACGAGTTCACCGGCCGGCTCATGTTCGGCCGGCGGTACAACGAGGGCCTCCACCAGGCCATCGAGGCCAAGGAGGGGGTGGAGGTGGCCAACGAGTCCAAGACGCTGGCCACCATCACCTTCCAGAACTACTTCCGCCTGTACGACAAGCTGTCCGGCATGACGGGCACCGCCCTCACCGAGGAGGAGGAATTCGGCACCATCTACGAGCTGGACATCGTAGAGATCCCCACCAACAGGCCCCTGGCCCGGATCGACCAGCCCGACGTGGTGTACAAGAACGTGTCCGGCAAGCTGCGGGCCATCGTGGCCCAGATCGAGGAGTGCCACGCCAAGGGCCAGCCGGTGCTGGTGGGCACCGTGTCCATCGAGAAGTCGGAGGAGCTGTCCGCCATCCTTAAGCGGAAGGGCATCAAACACAACGTTCTGAACGCCAAGAACCACGAGAAGGAAGCGGAGATCGTGGCCCAGGCGGGCAAGTTCGGGGCGGTCACCGTGGCCACCAACATGGCGGGCCGCGGCACCGACATCATGCTGGGGGGCAACGCCGAGTTCCTGGCCAAGGCCGACCTGCGCAAGGCGGGGATGAGCGACGAGCTCATCGCCGAGGCGACCGGCTTTGCCGAGACGGACAACCAGGAAATCCTGGATGCCCGGAAGAAATTCTCTGAGGCGGAGGCCAGGTATAAGGGGGAGATCCAGGAGGAGGCGGACAAGGTCCGCGCCGCAGGCGGCCTGTTCATCCTGGGTACCGAGCGCCACGAGTCCCGCCGTATCGACAACCAGCTGCGGGGCCGCGCCGGCCGTCAGGGCGACCCCGGCGAGACCCGGT
>CAJUAW010000072.1 GCA_910584605.1 uncultured Oscillospiraceae bacterium | reverse complement strand
ATCTTCACCTTCATCAACTGCTGGAACGACTACTTCATGCAGCTGGTCATGCTGGACGCCAACAACGTGTACACCATCTCCATGGGTATCTCCACCCTCCAGGCGGAGACCTCCACCGATACGGGACTGCTGATGGCGGGCGCGGCCATGGCCTCGGTGCCCATCATCATCGTGTTCCTGATCTTCCAGAAATATTTCACCCAGGGGATTGCCATGGGTGCGGTAAAGGGGTAAGCTATGATTTATGCCGGAAATACCGATGCCCGGACCTACCGGGGCATCCACCCCAACCTGGATCTGGCCCTGGAGCACATCACACCGGAGTTTTTGGCCCAGGTGGGCGGCGAGCCCACCGAGCTGAAGGGCCGGGACGTGTATGTGACCCGTTTCACCTACGAGACGGTCCCGGAAACGGAGAGCTTTTTCGAGGCCCACAAAAAGTACCTGGACATCCACATCATGACCGATGGCTCCGAGGGGGTGGAGCTGGCCCCGCCGGGGGAGCTGGAGGAGTTCGACCGGGTGGAGGTCAACGACTTCTATGCCTACCGGGGTCCGGCCCGCTTCAGGCTGGCCCTGTCCCCGGGGAGCTTCCTGGTGGTCTTCCCCAACGACGCCCACCGCATCAAAATGCAGCTGGACGCCCCCAGAACGGTGACCAAGGTGGTGTTCAAGGTACGGATTATTGACGATTAAGGAGTGATGTTATGAAGGATCTTTCCAAATATCAGGGGATTTTCCCCGCTTTCTACGCCTGCTATGACAAGGAGGGCAGGGTGGACGGCGCGGCCGTCCGGGCGCTGGCCAAGTACCTGCTGGACAAGGGGGTCAAGGGCCTATACGTGGGCGGCTCCTCCGGGGAGTGCATCTACCAGAGCACGGCCGAGCGGAAGGAGACCCTGGAGCAGGTTATGGCCGAGGTAGGGGGCAAGCTGACCATCATCGCCCATGTGGCCTGCAACAACACCGCCGACAGCCGGGAGCTGGCCGCTCACGCCGAGAGCCTGGGGGTGGACGCCGTCGCCGCCATCCCGCCCATCTACTTCCACCTGCCCCCCAAGGGCATCGCCAAGTACTGGAACGACATCTCCGCCGCCGCCCCCAACACCGATTTCATCATCTACAACATCCCCCAGCTGGCGGGGGTGGCCCTCACCGTGCCCCTGCTCCAGGAGATGCTGAACAATCCCCGGGTGATCGGGGTGAAGAACTCCTCCATGCCCGTCCAGGACATCCAGATGTGGCGGGATGAGGGCGCGGTGGTCTTCAACGGCCCGGACGAGCAGCTGCTGTCCGGTCTGGCCGCCGGGGCCATCGGCGGCATCGGCGGGACCTACGCCGCCATGCCCGAGCTGTATTTGGAGATCCTCCGCTGCTTCCAGGCCGGAGAGCTGGAGAAGGGGCGGGAGGTCCAGAACGAGTGCTGCCGTATCATCTACAAGATGTGCTCCGCCCAGGGGAACATGTACGCGGTGATCAAGGAGGTCATCCGCCTCCAGGGCGGCCCCGACGCGGGGAGCGTCCGCGCCCCCCTGCTGGAGCTGGAGGAGAGCGACCGGGCGGTTACCGCAGAGGTCCACAAGCTGATCCAGGCCGCCATCGCCAAATACTGCTGACCCGCATTGATGCGTCCAGACGGACCGTCCTCTCCGGGCGGTCCGTCTTTTGTGGATTCCTGACAAGTTTCTGTTGCGTTAAAACGAAAAATATGGTAATATAGATGCGCGCGATCCAGATTGCGCACAGCATAGCAGGAGAGAGTTCCCAAGTTAAGTTAAAAGGAGGAATCCCCTATGTACAAAGTAGATCTGAACAGCGACCTGGGTGAGAGCTTCGGCGCCTATACCATCGGTATGGACGAGGCGGTTATCGCCCATGTTTCCTCCGCCAACGTGGCCTGCGGCTATCACGCCGGTGACCCGCTGGTGATGGACAAGACGGTTGCCGCCTGCAAGGCCGCCGGTGTGGCTGTGGGCGCGCACCCCGGCTTCCCCGATCTGATGGGCTTCGGCCGCCGGAACATGGTCTGTTCCCCCAAGGAGGCCAAGGCCTACATCCAGTATCAGATGGGCGCACTCCTGGCCTTCACCGCCGCTCACGGCGTGAAGCTCCAGCACGTCAAGCCCCACGGGGCCCTGTACAACATGGCCGGCAAGGACATGGACCTGGCTCTGGCCATCGCTGAGGGCATCGCCAGTGTGGACAAGGACGTGATCCTGCTGGGTCTGGCGGGCAGCAAGATGCTGGAGGCCGGCAAGCAGGTGGGCCTGAAGACCGCCAGCGAGGTCTTCGCCGACCGGGCCTATCAGGCGGACGGCTCCCTGGTGCCCCGCTCCAAGCCCGGCGCGGTGATCCACGACAAGGACGAGGCCATCGCCCGCACCATCCGCATGGTCACTGAGGGCAAGGTCACCGCCGTCACCGGCGAGGAGGTCTCCATCGACGCCCACTCCATCTGCGTCCACGGCGACAACCCCTCCGCGGTGGAGTTCGTCAAGAACATCCGGGCCCGCCTGGAGGCCGAGGGGGTCACTATCGCCCCCATTGCTGACATTGTGTGATTTTTTAGAAGGTTTTTGGTTGGAAAAGGAAAGAGAAAACAGTCTCCTTTGACAAAGGAGACGTCATTTGCAAGGCAAATGACAGCGGTTCGTTTTGCAAGAGAGAGGAAAACTGACTATTTTGGAGGTACTTAAATGAGTAATAATCTCGCAAACAGCGGCGCAAAGCCCAGCCGTTCTGTACTGTTCGGCGCGGCCTTCCTGATGGCTACATCTGCCATCGGCCCCGGCTTCCTGACCCAAACTTCCACCTTCACCGCCCAGCACGGCGCGGCCCTGGCTCTGGTTATCGTGCTGGTCATTCTGATGGATATCACCGCCCAGATGAACATCTGGTCTGTGGTCTCCGTATCCGGCATGCGGGCTCAGGATGTGGCCAACAAGCTGCTGCCCGGACTGGGCGTGGTCATCGCCATTCTGGTGGCAATCGGCGGCCTGGCCTTCAACGTGGGCAATGTGGGCGGCGTGGCCCTGGGCTTCAACGCCATGCTGGGCCTGGACCAGAAGATCGGTGCGATTATCGCCGGCTGTCTGGGCATCATTATCTTTGTGAACAAGAACGCCAAGACCATCATGGACAAGGTGGCCACCGTGCTGGCCGCCGTCATCCTCCTCACCGTGCTGGTGGTGGCCGTCAAGTCCCAGCCCCCCATGGGCGAGGTCGTCAAGGGCCTGGGCAGCTTTGACAAGCTGCTGAATACCGAGACCGGCATGTTCACCGCCCTGACCACCATCTTAGGCGGCTCCTGCGGCGGCTACATCGCCTTCTCCGGCGCTCACCGCCTGCTGGACGCCGGTATCTCCGGCCCCGAGAACGTAGGCCATGTCCGCCGCAGTGTGGTTCAGGGGTGCGGCACCTCCGGCCTGGTGCGTATCCTGCTGTTCCTGGCCGTGCTGGGCACCTGCACCGTGGGCACCACCTGGGTGGCCGAGAACGCTCAGATCATTACCGACGCCGCCAAGGGCGGCAACCCCGCCGCCGAGGCCTTCCGTCTGGCTGCCGGCGACCTGGGCTACCGGCTGTTCGGCCTTTGCCTGTTCTCCGCGGGCGTCTCTTCCGTGGTGGGCGCGGCCTTCACCTCCGTCTCCTTCCTGAAGACCCTCCACCCCATGATTGCCAAGTATGAGCGCCAGTGCGTCATCGGCTTTATCGCTTTCTCCACTCTGATGATGGTCATCGTGGGCAACGCCGCCCAGCTGCTCATCGTCGCCGGCGCTTTCAACGGACTGATTCTGCCCATCACCCTGGGCGTCATGCTCATCGCCAGCCGCAGCAAGCGGATTGTGGGCGAGAACTACAACCACCCCATATGGATGATTATCCCGGGCATTGTTGTGGTGGCCATTGCCCTCTACTCCGGCGTACAGTCCGTTCCCAACATTGTGAATCTCTTCAAATAAATAAAAACTCCCCTTCAGGGCAGGGCCAGGTCTTCCCGGGCCTGCCCTGAAGCTGCGAAAGGAGCTATTCTATGGCTGACGTCAGATTTCTGCTGACGGGCGATACCTCGGTGTGCGTGGAATTTGGCAACGAGATCAGCGAGCCCATCAACGCCCAGATCCGGGCCTTCAACATCGCCCTGAGCAAAAGCGACATCCCCGGCATCGTGGAGACGGTGCCCACCTACCGCTCCCTCATGGTCCACTACAACCCGGAGGTCATCCGCTGCGCCCCCTTGATGGACAAGCTGAAGGGCCTGCTGGGCCAGCTGGACAAGGTAAAAATCCCCCCCAGCGAGGTGCTGGAGATCCCCGTTCTCTACGGCGGGGAGGAGATGGGCCCCGACCTGAAGTTCGTGGCCGAGCACAACGGCAAGACGGTGGAGGAGGTCATCAAAATCCACACCTCCACCGAGTACCTCATCTATATGCTGGGCTTCACCCCCGGCTTCACCTACCTGGGCGGCATGAGCGACGAAATCGCCACCCCCCGGCTGAAGACCCCCCGAGTGAAAATTCCCGCCGGTTCGGTGGGCATCGCCGGGTCCCAGACCGGGGTGTACCCCATCGACTCCCCGGGCGGCTGGCAGCTCATCGGCCGCACCCCCGTGCGGATGTACGACGCCGGCCGGGCCACCCCCATCCTGCCCCAGGCGGGCCAATACATCAAGTTCTATGCCATCGACCAGGCGGAATTTGACAAAATCGCCGCCCAGGAGGCGGCAGAGGGCTATCAGGTCAAGCGTCACCCCAGGAAGGAGGGCGGAGCATGAGTATCACCGTATTAAACCCCGGCCTGCTCACCACCGTCCAGGACCAGGGCCGCGTGGGCTATCAGCAGTTCGGCGTGTCGGTGTCCGGGGTGATGGACCCCCGGTCCGCCGCCCTGGCCAACATCCTGGCGGGCAACGACCAGGGAGAGGCGGTGCTGGAGTGTACCATGATGGGTCCCCAGCTCCAGTTTGACAAGGCCAACGTCATCGCCATCACCGGCGGCGACCTGGGTCCCACCCTGGATGGCAAAGCCGTTCCCAACTACCAGGCGGTGGCCGTCCGGGCGGGACAGGTGCTGAAGTTCACCGCCCCCAAGACAGGCTGCCGGGCCTTTATCGCCTTCGCCGGAGGGCTGGACATCCCCGTCACCATGGGCAGCCGGTCCACCTATATGAAGGCCAAGATCGGCGGCCATCAGGGCCGGAAGCTGGAGAAGGGGGACGTCATCGGCTTCCGGGCTCCGGCGGAGACCCTGAAGCGCATGGAGGACCGGGTCCTCAAGCCCGAGTTCGCCCCCAGGCCGGTGTACACCCTCCGGGTGGTGCTGGGTCCCCAGGACGACGCCTTTACCGATGACGGCCTGCACACCTTCCTCAGCGAGACCTATACCGTTACCCCCGAGTTTGACCGCATGGGCTGCCGCCTGGACGGCCCCGCCATCGCCCACAAGGACGGCGGCGACATCATCTCCGACGGCATCGCCTTCGGAGCCATTCAGGTGCCCTCGGCGGGCACGCCCATCATCATGCTGGCCGACCGTCAGACCACCGGCGGCTACACCAAGATTGCCAACGTGATCACCGCCGACTTCCGCATCCTGGCCCAGCTGAAGACCGGGGACAAGGTGCAGTTTGTGGAGACGCCGGTGGAGTACGCCCAGAGTCTGCTGCTGTCCCAGCGCTCCGCCCTGAAGGCGCTGAGCAAAATCAACAACTGAGGAGGTACGTCAAATGGCGTTTGATATCACCCCTTATATCGACATGAAGCCGTCTCAGGTCCGCCAGCTCATCCGGGAGGGGACCATCGACTTTCCCACCGCCGGTATGTGCCGGGGCTACGCCCAGGCCAATCTGGTCATCCTGCCCCCGGAGTATGCCGCCGACTTTGAGGAGTACGCCAAGAAAAATCCCTTCCCCTGTCCCATTCTGGAGATCATCAAGGGCACCCCGGAGACCCACGACATGGGGGAGGGGGGCAACATCTGCTCCGACATCCCCCGGTACCGGGTGTATGAGAACGGCGTGTTCACCAAGGAGCTCACCGACGCCTCGGAATACTGGAAGGAGGGCTATGTGGGCTTCCTCATCGGCTGCTCCTTCTCCTTTGAGGAGGCCCTGATGCGGGAGGGCATCGAGGTGCGCCACATCGCCCAGGGCCGCAATGTGCCCATGTACAAGACCAACATCCAGACGGTGAAGGCCGGCCCCTTTGAGGGCCCCATGGTGTGCTCCATGCGGCCCATGACCCCGGAGAACGCCAAAAAGGCCTACGAGATCACGGTAAAAATGCCCAACGTCCACGGCGCGCCCGTCCACATGGGGGACGCCGCCGGGGTGGGCGTGGCCGACGTGATGAAGCCCGACTACGGCGAGGCGGTGGACGTCTACCCCGGCGAGATCCCCGTGTTCTGGCCCTGCGGAGTGACGCCCCAGGCCGCCGTGGAGAACGCCAAGCCCCCCATCGTCATCACCCACGCCCCCGGCCACATGTTCATCACCGATATCCTGAACACCCAGCTCAACGACTATCTGGAGGCGAAGAAGCACGCCTGACCGGAACAGGCTCCCGTCCAGCGGACGGGAGCCTGTTTGCGTCCCAACGGATTGTGCAAAGAAACGGGAAATCGCTTGAATCAAGGGGGAATGCATGGTATAATGTCCCAAACAGGAGGGACTGGCATGGAACAAAAAGACAGACAGCGAATCGTCTCAGTGCTGACGGCACAGATCGAACCAACCGGCAGCATGCGCTTTGGAAAGATCCGTCAGGTGTTTCGGGAGGAGGGCATCGACCCGGCGGTGTTCGGGGGACCAGCTGTCCCCCGACGAGGCGGAGCTGAAGCAGCAGACCGCCCCGCTGCAGCGGATTGTGCTGAATTTTGTCCTGATCCCCATGAGCCTGCCGCTGCTCCGGCAGTTCCAGAGGCTGTGCGGCAGCGAGCTGCGGATGGTGGCGCTGCGCAGCCTGTGCGTCCGGCGGATCGGGCGCTATCTGCTGGGGGAGACGGGCGGCGTGCTGGATGACAGCGCCGCCCGGACTTCCCGGCTGGCGGTGCCGCTGGAGCGGGAGACCCCCAAGGGACAGCACATCTACTGCGTACTCGCCGCCAATACCCGGAAGGACGTCCCCGTCCCCTGGTACCTGGACGGCCTGTGCTACCCCGGTCAGGAGGACGAGAAGGGGTACGGCCGGTGGCTGTGCCAGACCTTCGGCCTGCCCAACGAAGAGACCGAGCAGGGCCGCCCCTCCGCCCCCTTTCCCCCCGACGGAGCGGACCTCCTGGAGCGGGCCGCCCAGGGGAGCTGTTCGCTGGGGGAGGTCCTGACCGGCTTTGAGGCTCCGGACCTGTTGGACAGCGCGGTGATGCTGGGCCAGACCGAGACGGTGCGGGCTCTGATAGACACGCCGGGAGAGGCGGAGCGGCTGGGCCTGACGGCTGCGGAGCTGGAGGCGGCCCTGGAGACGATGAGCGAGCCGGAGGGCGGCGTCACCCTCTGCTCCGCCGGAAGGCGGCTGTGGCGGGCGCTGGGGCCAGGCGGAGCGGTGCTTCCTCGCCGCGCTGCTGCTGGGCGAGCCGGAGGCGGTGAGCGGCCTGCTGGACGTATACCGGGGCGAGGGGCGCATTCAGGAGGTGCTGGTGCTCTTCGACCGCTGGCGGGACGCCATGGACGGGCGCATCTGGAGAGGGTGTATGGACTGCCTGCTCCCCACCGGCGTGGTGGACGTGGGCTGGGCGGTGGGGGAGGATGTGCTCTATTTCCTCTCCCCCCAGGTCATCGCCAGGCTGAAGAAGCTGGGGGAGGAGACCGCTCCGCCCCAGACGGTCCGCCTGCTGGAGGAGGCCATGCCCCTTCTGCTCCGGCTGGAGCGCGCCCTGGTGGAGGGCGAACACCTGGACCAGCTGTTCAGCCTGCAGCTGAGCCTCTTTGAGCCCATCCTGCGGGTCTGCAGAGAGGAGGAGGTGCGCCGCTTTGTCACAGTGGACGGCGCGCTGGCCGGACCGGAGCTGTCCCGCCTGCAGGCGCGGGCCGCAGAGGGGGGTTGTACCGCCCTGGCGGTCTACTGCGGCAGCGTGCTGGGGCTGGGGACCCAGACCATCCAGGCCCAGGCCCAGACCTGCTTCCGCACCCTGATGGACCAGACGGCGCGGGGGAACGCCCAGGAGCGGCAGGAGGCGGTGCGGCTGATTCAGCTGCTCTTCCGGGAGGAGTATGAGTCCAACCAGGCGGAGCTGTTCCCCATCCGCCTGCAGGCGATCTTAAAGACCCTGCCCAGCCAGGAGGGGACGGCGGGGCTGACCAATATGCTGACCCCCACCCTGTCCAGGGCGGCGCTGGAGGCCATGCTCCGCACCCCTTACGCAGACGACCAGGAGGTTGTCCTGCCGCCCCATCACCCGCCGGGAGCGGTACGTGGGCCGGGAGGACGCCTTTCAGAGTCTGGACAGCAAGGTGTGTAGCTGCGTCAACACGGTGGTGCTGGGGGCGGAGGGCTTTGGCAAGAGCAATCTGCTCAGCTGCTTCTTCAACCGGGAGTACTGCCGGCGGATGGCCCGGCAGGAGCAGATCCTGATCAAGCGGCTGGCCTACGAGGCGGGGCTGGAGACCCAGCAGGCCGCCGACCTCTACAGGACCCCCGCCCGGCCTTGCGGGGGTTCCGGCGGCCGGCGGGAAGGGAATTCTGGGTGCAGGCGGCCGAGGGTAAAACGGACCAGAACCGCGCCTTCTTGGCCGCCAGGCCGCTGGAGTCCGTTTGCGCGGAGCAAAAAACGCCGAGTCCTGAGCGGTTCGAAGCTCAGGACTCGGTTTGTTATGTCTGGGAATGGCCCAGAATCTCCTGGAGGGTGGCAAACAGCTTGCCCACATCAATGGGCTTGCCCAGGTGGCCGTTCATGCCGGCGGAGAGGACCCGCTGGCGGTCCTCCTCGAAGGCGTTGGCGGTCATGGCCACGATGGGCATCCGGGCCAGCCTGGGATCGGTCAGAGCCCGGATCGCCTTGGTTGCCTCAATGCCGTCCATGACTGGCATCTGGATGTCCATGAGGACCAGGTCGTAGGGGCTGTCCGCAGAGTGTTGGACCATGTCCACCGCCTCGGCCCCGTTGGAGGCTGCCGCTACGATGCAGCCGGCCTCCTCCAGGATGGTCATGGCGATCTCCTGATTCAGCTCGTTGTCCTCCACCAGCAGGAGACGCCAGCCGGTACACGGCTGGATGGCGGGGGCCTCCGTCCGCTCCTGGGCGCTGGGGGGGTCGCTGAGGCGGAAGGGGAAGCTGCAGGTGAAGGTGCTGCCCTGGCCCAGCTGGCTCTCCACGGCGATCTGGCCGTTCATCAGGTTGACCAGGTTCTGGGTGATGGACATGCCCAGGCCGGTGCCCTGGATGCCGCTGACCGTGGAGGTCCGCTCCCGCTCGAAGGGTTTGAAAATGTGGTCCAGAAACTCCGGAGCCATGCCGATGCCGGTGTCTCGGATGCGGAATTCGTAGATGGGAACGTCCGGGCTGTCCCCGGGGCGCTCGGTGACGTGGACCGAGATGTCTCCGCCGGAGGGGGTGAACTTCAGCGCGTTGCTCAGGATGTTCAGCAGCACCTGGTTCAGCCGCAGCTGGTCGCAGACCACGTAGGGGTGGAGCAGGGCGCTGTCGTCCAGGCGGAGGTGCAGTCCCTTGCTCTCCACATCGGCGTGGATGATGGACTGGAGGTCCCGCAGGACCTGGGACAGGCTGCAGGGGGCGGCGTCGATGGCCAGCTTGCCGCTTTCGATGCGGCTCATGTCCAGCACGTCGTTGATCAGGCTGAGGAGGTGGCTGGAGGAGGCCCGGATCTTGTCCAGATAATCCCGCACCAGCTCCTGGTCGTCCAGGTGGGTGGCGGCCAGATTGGTAAAGCCGATGATGGCGTTCATGGGGGTGCGGATGTCGTGGGACATGTTGTTCAAAAACATGGTCTTGGCCTGGGAGGCCCGCTGAGCCCGTTCCAGGGCCTCCTCCAGCAGCTTGTGCTGCTCGGTGAGCTTTTCGTCGGTCTCCTTGCGATGGGTGATGTCTACAAACATGCCCACGTAGGTGATGGGGGTGCCGTCCGCCCGCCGGGAGAGCTTGCCGGTGGCCCGGAACCAGCGGTAGCCCCGGTCCTTGGTGAGGAGGCGGTACTCCACGTCGTAGAGGGTCTTTCCGGTGTAGTCGTCGATGGTGGCGTAATACTGCTTCAGCACCCGGTCGCGGTCGTCGGGGTGGAGCAGGTCGGACCAGGAGGAGAGCACGTTGGGGAAATCCTCCTCGTCCCGGTAGCCGATCATGGCGCGGAAATCCTGGCTCCAGAAGACGCTGACCATCTGGCCCTGCTGGTCGAAGTCCATCGTCCACATGCCGGAGCTGAGGATCTCGTGGACCAGCTTCAGGGCGGTGGTCTCGTGCTCCAGAGCCTCCAGGGCCTCCAGCCGCTCCTGAGCCAGCTGGGCTATGTGGGTGTTGTCAATGGCTTTGAAGTGCTTTTCGGTGGCGTCCTTGACAAAGACATAGAAGAGGCTGCCGTATTGCTCGGAGTGGACAAAGTGGCCGTAGTCCTCGATCCACCGGACTGCGCCGTCCTTTCGGATGATGCGGTATTCCACGTAGTCCAGCTCGCTGCCGCGGGCGTATACCTGCTGCTGGATGCTCTGCTCCGTATTCTCCTGGTCCTCCGGGTGCACCAGTCCGGGGAAGGTGTAGCCGGTGTAAGCCTGGAACTCCTCCAGAGTCTCGCAGCCGTATATATGGATCAGGGCCTGATTGGCATAGATCAGACGCTGGTCCCCTCCGGCATGATAGATAAAGAAGCCGCCGGGCATCCCCGCTGTGATCTGTTCAATGATGGGAAACGTCTGCTCACTGAACAGCAGAGAATGGGAGTCTGTCCGCTTGCGCCTCTGCATTGTACTCACCTGCCCCTTCCGCTGTATCGTCATACAGGTAAATTTTATCATGTTCCGGCGGTCTGTCAAGTCAAAGATGCATTCCGCTCTGGGCATTTTGCGGGGCGGGGCGAAAAAATAGATCGTGAATATTGACAAGAAAAAGAGTTCAGGCTATAATCCTTTTGCTGCGATAACCGGTCCTGATCCGGCGGCTTCGGAGGCGGGAACACCCCTTTCAGCCGCCCTGCCAAAGGGCGCAGGACAAGAAAAGCAACTTCTATGTTCAAGTCTTTCATCACGTTGATACATTTGGATAAAGGGGATGCGCTGTTATGAAGCGAACGATCACAGATCTGGACGGTACCTCTAACTCCTTCCGGCGGCTCTGACACGCCTGAATACCAGCAGGGGGGGCGAGACCTTGTTCCAGCGGCTGAAGCATGTGGTGACCCGCTTTGACCGTATTCTTGAACAGCTGGAACGGATGCTCCAGGAGATATTGTCCGTTTTATCATCTTCAATTGATCCGGGCCGCCGCTGAGGAGGATGGGCCGGAGGTCTTGCATTTGGAAATTCCTGTTAAATCATCCCGAAGTTTTTGAGGAAGCTCTTGCGGTACAAGGACTTTCCAGGAAAAGCTTCGGGATATTTTTTAAAAAAAACCGGCATATCATGCACACTGAATGAAGTGTTGCTTCTACAAACGAGCAAAAATCGACAAAATTTGATATAACGGAAATTTTTTTCCTGGTAATTTTGTCCCACCCCTTCTATGCTTTTGGAAGGGGGTGAACATGATGACCACCGCGCTCTTGGACCATGAGAAATTCATGAAGGCAATGGAGATGGCGGGCTTTACTCAGGAAGAGTTTGCAGAAGAAATCGGCATCACCGACAGACATGTGCGCAATTTAAAGGAAAAAGATACCAACATCTCTGTCTCCCTGCTTTACCGGATCAGTCAGGTTTTCCATATTCCGATGGAAAGCCTCTTAATAGTAAGAGAAGTGGACGAATAGGAATCGTGGGAGGGGATCGAGATGGGAACAGAAGCGATCATGGAAGAGGATCTGCAGAGGAACACCAACCATTTGCTGCACCGGCTGGGCCTGACAGCGAACTACAGAGGATACTTCTATGTTTCTTATGGGATCATGCTGTGCGCCAAGGAGCAGGAGCGGCTGCTGCTGGTGACCAAGTGCCTGTATCCAGAGGTGGCAAAGCGGTACGGCACCAACTGGAAGGCGGTGGAGCGGAGCATTCGCACCGCAAGCGGGGTGATCTGGCGGGGGAACCGCCTGCTGCTGGAGGAGATCGCCGGCAGGCGGCTGGACGGCATCCCCCGGGCGGCCCAGCTGCTGGCGATCCTGGCGGCGGAGGTCCGGGGAAAGGACCCTCAGCCGGAGCGTCCGGCGGAATGACGGCCCCTTCGGGACCACACTTACATCCTGGGCGGCGTGACCGGCCAGGGTGTATGATCCCAGCCGGCCCCTGGTGTTTGGTCATACGCCGGGCAGGACCCTGTGGCGCACAGACCGGATCTTCCACGG
Organism: uncultured Oscillospiraceae bacterium; assembly: GCA_910584605.1. Taxonomy (GTDB): domain Bacteria; phylum Bacillota; class Clostridia; order Oscillospirales; family Oscillospiraceae; genus Lawsonibacter. The sequence continues at coordinate 1,435 of CAJUAW010000072.1, read as the reverse complement.
CCAAACCATGACCGGCATTGACTGCGGATGTGCGTTTCCCGGCAGAGCGCTGGGGCGTCTGTGTCTGGATACGATGGAGGAATTCTGTACCTGATGCGCTCTTCAAGTGAGGCTCTGCAGCCCGCTGTCCCCCGCGCAAACTTCAAACGGGTCATTATGGAAGCTTCAGCATAAAAACCGTCCCTGCAAGGCACGCCTTGCGGGGACGGTTTTCTGCGCGTTTTGGTCACAGCGGCTGGGCTAAGCGTTTCCGATACCTCTTCTGTACCCAGATTCGCTCGCCGTTTATTGCGCCCGGATCGCTCAAGACTTGCACTTGATTCCCTTTTACCCCCAGCTGGACCGGCGGGGCACTGTGTGTGGATATTTACCTTTCTTAAAAGTGATATACCGTGGGTGTGATTTGTCAATCTATTCAGTGCGATCATATACAGGCCAAAGATGGACGCTCCTACCGGCCTGTTGATTTTTGGCGAAAGAGCGGCTATCATGGAGCCGTTTCGGACTGTAGGAGGTGGTCTGCTCTCCCCCCTGTACCGCGATCCCAAACGCATTGCCGGCCCTGACGGCTTCGAGATGCGCCCCCTGCTCAACCCTGTGGTGGACCTGCAAAAGCGTAAAGATCGAAGCGGCCTCCATTTGTCAAAACGCCGAAAATGAAAAAAATATTTCTGACCGGATTGACAAATTGAGCAGATGCAGTATAATGGACTAAAATGGTACTACATCAAAGAAAATCAACATAGAGGAGGAAATATCTGTATGCTGTATCAAACCACACAGGAGCATGAGGAGCTGCGGGCAAAGGTCAGGGAATTTGCCGAGGCTGAGGTGAAACCCATTGCCTTCATGCTGGACCAGAACAACCAGTTCCCCACCGAGGTGGTCCAAAAGATGGGCGAGCTGGGCATCATGGGCCTGCCTTATGACAAGAAGTACGGCGGCGCGGGGGCAGATGCCCTGAGCTACGCAATCGCCGTGGAGGAGCTGGCCCGGGTGGACGGCGGCGTGGGAGTGATCTTGTCCGCCCACACCTCTCTGGGCACCTACCCCATCTACGCCTTCGGCACCGAGGCGCAGAAGAAGAAGTACCTGCCTGACCTGTGCTCCGGCAAAAAGGTGGGGGCCTTCGGACTGACCGAGCCCAACGCCGGCTCTGATGCCGGCGGCACCGAGACCACCGCCGAGGATATGGGAGACCATTATCTCCTCAACGGCGAGAAAATTTTCATCACCAACGGCGGCCAGGCCGACACCTATGTGGTGTTCGCCGTTACCACTCCCGGCATCGGCACCCGGGGCATCTCCGCCCTCATCGTGGAAAAGGGCTGGGAGGGCTTCACCTTTGAAGAGCACTACGATAAAATGGGCATCCGCTCCTCCGCCACCTGCCAGCTGAACTTCAACAACGTGAAGGTTCCCAAGGAGAATCTGC
>CAJUAW010000071.1 GCA_910584605.1 uncultured Oscillospiraceae bacterium | reverse complement strand
CTTCCGATCTCGCAACCGGGTGACGCCCTACCTGACGGAGATCATGGACACGTTCAACTCCGAGTCAGTGGAGAAGATCATCTTCGTCAAGCCCACCCAGGTGGGCGGCACCTCGGCCATGGAGAACATGCTGGGCAGCCTGATTGACCAGGACCCAGGCCCCACCATGGTCGTGTACCCGTCGGACGACCTTGCGGAGCGGACCGTGGACGCCAAGCTGGACCCGATGATCCGGCGCTGCAAGCCCCTGGCGGCATTGTACCAGAAGACGGACAGCAAGAAGCTCCAGCTGAAATTCGGCGCTATGACCGTGTATCTGAACGGGGCGAACAGCCCCGCGGACTTGTCCAGCACCAATATCCGGTATCTGTTCCTGGATGAGGTGGACAAATACCCTGGGGCCAGTAAAAAAGAGTCGGACCCGGTTTCCCTGGCCATTGAGCGCACCAAGTCGTACACCCTGAACCGGAAGATCTTCATCACCTCCACCCCTACCCTGAAAACCGGTCATATCTGGCGGGCCAAGGAGGGCGCGGAGGCGGAAAAGCACTACTTTGTCCCATGCCCTCACTGCGGTACATACATCGAGCTGCAATTCTCCCAGCTCAAGTGGCCCAGCAAGGACGATGTCCCAGACAGTACGGCGCGGGCAAGCATGGCCAGATATGTGTGCCAGGTGTGCGAGGGCGTGATCACCGACCGGGACAAGGGCCGGATGCTGGAGGCGGGCCGCTGGCAGTTTGTGCGGAAGAGAACGGAGACGCCCAAGAGCGTCGCCTACTGGATGTCCACCATGTACTCACCCTTTACCCGCTTTTCTGACATCGCCCAGGCGTTCATGGACTCCAAGGACGACCCGGAGCTGTTACAGAATTTTGTAAACTCCTGGCTGGCGGAGCCCTGGGAGGATACCAAGCTGAAAACCAATGCGGACCTGGTTCTGGAGCGTCAGACGGAGGTGCCCGCCTGGGAGCTGCCGGAGTGGACCAAGCTGCTGACCGGCGGGATTGACGTGCAGGAGAACTGTGTGTACTGGGTGATCCGGGCCTGGGGCGACTTCATGACCAGCCAGAACGTCGCCCACGGCCAGGCCCTCTCCATGACCGAGGTGGAGCGGATCATGAACACCCAATTTCTGATGCCATCCGGCGAAAAGGTCATGGTGGAGCTGGCCCTGATAGACAGCAGCGACCAGACCGACACGGTGTATGATTTCTGCCTGATCAATGGCGACTGGGTGCGGGCCTGCAAGGGTTCCTCCGTGTCGTTACAGGGCTACTACCGGATATCTACCGTGAACAAGGCGGGCAGCCGGGCCAACGGAATGCAGCTGGTGCTGGTGGACGGCGGCAAGTACAAGGACATGATCGCCGCCCGTATGCGCCGGCCCAATGGAACGGGCTCCTGGATGGTCCATAAGGATTGTGATCTGGAGTATGCCGAGCAGGTGACGGCGGAACATAAAATCACCGAACGGAAAAACGGCAAGGTGTCTTATCGCTGGGTTCCGAAACACTCTCACGGGGATAACCATTACCTGGACTGCGAGGTGTATGCTGCGGCGGCAGCGGACGTGATGGAGGTCCGATCCCTGGTCCTTCAAAATCCAGGGCAGGCGGACCAGCAGCCGGAGAAGCCCGCCCAGCCGGCGCGACAGGCAGAGGCCACCCCGGAAGAGAACTGGCTCGGTACTCATGAGGACTGGATTTAAGGGGGCAATATGGACGAAACAAACATGACGCCGGCTGAAATGCTGGCCCAGGTCAATACCGCCATCACCAAGGTGCTGTGCGGCGGCCAGAGTTACAAAATCGGAAGCCGGTCGCTGACCCGGGCGGACCTGGCTATGCTGAAATCCATGCGGGACGACCTGGAGGCCCAGCTGGCTAACGAGGACAGCGGCTGCCTGCTGGGGCGGACCTATGTAGCCTATTTTGATGGGAGATGATCTGTATGAGCTGGCTGAATAATACGATTGCCGCAGTGTCCCCCCGCTGGGCCTATGAGCGGACGATGTGGCGGCAGGCCTATGAGGAGGCCCGCGGCTACGACGCAGCCAGCTCCGGCCGCGTCAATGCCGGGTGGCGCGTGGTGAACGAGAGCGCGGAGCTGACAGACCGGTACAGCCGGGATGTGATTCGGGCCCGGGCACGCGACCTGGAACGCAACAGCGATATCGCCCAGTCTGTGGTACACGCCTATAAGCGCAATGTTGTCGGGCGGGGCTACACCCTCCGGGCCATGACGGGCGACGACAGCCTGGACAATCAGATTGAGCGGGCCTGGAAGCGCTGGTGCAAAGCCCGAAACTGCGATGTGACCGGGGAACAGTCCTTCAACAGCATCCTGCGCATGATGGTGGAGCGGAAAAAGTACGACGGCGGGATCCTCATTCACTTCTGCTACACCCCCGGCGGGCTGGTCCCCTTCAAGCTCCAGTGCCTGGAGGTGGATGAGCTGGATGTTACCCAGACCTCTCCGCGGCACCGGGGCAACCGGGTGGTGGGCGGCATTGAGTATAACCGGTACCGCCGCCCGATGGGCTACTGGTTCCGGCAGTATGACCTGGACGGCTGCCAGGTTATGGACCCGATGTACATCGACGCCAAAGACATCTTTTTCTACAAGAATAAGCACCGGCCCAGCCAGCTCCGGGAGATGTCCGACCTGAGCCCCACCATCACCAGAGTGCGGGACGCCAACGAATTTATTACCGCCGTGGCCATCAAGGAGCGCATCGCGGCCCTGGTGGGCCTGGTGATCAAAAAGGCGCTGCCTACCGGGGGGACCGGCCGCAGCTCATCGTCCCGGGGCTTGGACGGCCAGGTGGACTACTCCGGCAAGAAGATGACCCCCGGCATGATCATGGAGCTGGGGCCCGGGGACGATGTGGAGGTCGTGGACCCCAAGAGCGCCGCAACAGACGCCACAGCCTTCCTGAAGACTCAGCAGAGCCTGATCGGCTCGGGGCAGGGCCTGTCCTATGAGGCGGTGAGCCGGGACATGAATGGCGCGACCTATTCCTCCGCCCGGCAGAACGCCCAGGAGGATGAGAACACATACACCGAGGAGGTTGAGCTTCTTACTGCGTTCATGTCCGAGGCGTATGAGCATTTTGTGATTTCCGGCTGCCTGACCGGGCTGTTCGCCGTTCCGGACTTCTGGGCGCGCAGGGAGGAATATTTGAGCCACGCCTGGATCAAGACGCCGAAAAAGTGGATTGACCCGGTTAAGGAAGCCAACGCGGATAAAATCGCCCTGCAAAGCGGTCAAAAGACGTTCCAGGACCTCTGCGCCGAGCGGGGCAAGGACTGGAAAGAGGCGGTAAGCGAGATTGCGGAGGTTTTGAGATATGGCCGTGAGCTCGGAATTGATATGGGAGGTGTCATGTTTGGAAATGGAGCGGCAGCAGCAGCCCAACCTGGCGGCCCCGGAGCCGGAACGGAACCGGGGGACCCGGAGCATGGGGGAAATTCTGGCAAGGGAGGCGGAAAGCCCGGAGGCACAGGAGAGCCGCCGGCGGACCATTAGCTTCTCCAGCGAGGAGCCGTACCGGCGGTATTTCGGCATGGAGATTCTGGACCATGCCGGGGATGCGGTAAATCTGTCCCGCCTGAACACAGTGGGTGTGGTCCTGTTCAACCACAACAGGGACCAGGTGATTGGAAAGGTGCTCAGGGCCTGGGTGGAGAACGGCCGCGGCATGGCGGAAATTGAGTTTGACAGCGACGCCGAGGCGGAGAAGATTTTCAGCAAGGTCAAGTCGGGCACCCTGAAAACCACGTCTGTACGCTACGCTGTGGACGCCTGGGAGGAGGTCAAGGCCGGTGCCGTGTCTGTGGACGGGCGCTTCAACGGCCCCTGCATGATCGCCCGGAAATGGACGCCCCTGGAGGCGTCTGTCGTGTCGGTACCGGCGGACGCCACTGTAGGCGTGGGCCGTTCAGATGACAGCCCGCCGGACCTGTCTGTGTACGAGAGTCAAATCCAAATCAATCAGAACATGATGGAGGTAAGAGTATGAAGAACAAGGCAAAGTGGATCCAGCGTCAGCAGGAGATTGTCAGCGCCGCCCGCGCCGCCGGGCGGGGCCTGACGGCTGAGGAGCAGGCGGAGTTTGACCAGCTCCAGCGCCAGATCGACGCGGAGCCGGACGGCCAGGGCAATGGGGAGCCGGACAACGGCCAGCGCGACCACTCCACATCCAACGGGAGCAATGTGCCCAACTTGGGCACAAATCCTGCGGACGTGGAGCGGCAGGCCACGGAGGCGGAGCGCCAGCGGATCAGCGATATTATTGCGCTGTGCCGTCAGGCCGGCATGGACCCGGATAAATATGTCCAGAATGGCGATTCTGTGGATAAGGTCCGGGAGTCCGCCGTGGACCACCTGCTGAAGCATGGGGCGCCGGTGGTGGTTGGGGCCAGAGACGCGGACCAGGACAATTTCCGAGACGCCGCCCGGGACGCCATGCTGATGCAGGCCGGTGTGGAGGTCGAGAAGCCCGCCCAGGGCACCGAGGCGCTGCGGGGTATGTCCATGCGGGATTTCCTCATTGAGAGCATGGCCCGCTCCGGCGAGGGCACCACGACCGAGTTGCTGCGCCGGTCCCGGGCCGACCTGTGGGATACGGCGGTGCGTCAGTTCTTCAGCCCCACTGCGGACTTCCCGGCGATCTTGGACAACGCCATCAAGAAATCCATCGTGCAGCAGTACGCGCTGGTCCCCTGCACCTTCGAGCTCTGGACCAGCCGGGGGACGCTGACCGACTTCAAGCCCAGCAAGGAGCATAAGTACGCCCTGGGCGGAGGCGAGTTCTCTAAGGTCGGCGAGGGCGGAGAGCTGAAGCACAGCAGCCTCCAGACCGAGATGCTGCCTACCCGGAAGCTGGACACCTACGGTACCACGTTCACCATGACCCGGGAGGCCTTTATCAACGACGATATTGGGTTCCTGGCCAGTATGCCCGCCCAGTACGCCCGCAAGGCCAAACGGAAAATCAACCGCCAGGTCTATGAGCTGATCTATGAGAACCCCGCCGTATTTGACGGCGCGGCCCTGTTCGATGCAATTCACAGAAACCTGATTGCCACGGGCTCCGCCCCCAGTATCTCTGTGCTGGAGCAGATGATCCAGCTGATGGGGATGCAGATTGACCAGTTTGGTGAGAGCATCATGGTGGAGCCCTCCAAGGTTATCGTGCCCGTGGGGATGGGTATGCGGGTCAACCAGATTCTGGGCACCGCGGAAATCGACGTGGAGGGCATTGGCAGCCACACGGTAAACGTGCTGAACAGCCAGTACCGGAGCAAGATTCAGGTGGTCGAGGAGGGCACGCTGAACGTGCTGGCGGGTGACAAAGCCTGCCCCTGGTTCATGGCCTCGGATCCCCGCCTGGTGAAGGGCGTGCAGGTGGACTACCTCAACGGCGTCACCACCCCCACCTTCCGCCGGAGCGAAAAGGCCGGCCACCTGGGCTTCCTCTGGGACATCTGGCTGGACTGGGGTATCAACGCGGTGGACTTCCGGGGCCTGCTGCGGAACAACGGCGTGAAGCTGAACGGATAAGGAGGAGCAGATATGAAAGCAGTCTATTTCCAGCGGGGAGAGGCCCTGGGCTATACCCCCACTGAGGATACAAAGGCGGGCCAGGTAGTGGCCCTGGGTACACGGATCGGCGTGGCTGCGTCGGATATCCCTGCCAACGAGCTGGGCAACGTCCATGTGGTGGGCGTCTTCTCCATGACCAAGGCGGAGGGGGAGGAGCTTGCCCAGGGTGCCGCCGTCTACTACGATTCCGCAGCGGAGGCCATCACCGCCACGGCGGACGGAAACACGCCCGCCGGCTATGCCGCCTCGACCGCTGCCGCCACGGCCGCCACTGTGATGGTCAAGCTGTTGGGCTGATTGGAGAAAAAGGGGCCCCCGGCGCAAACCAGCGGAGCGTTTGCGCCGGGGAGAGGACGAACAACGGAATGCAGCGTATGCCCGGCGAACAGCCGGGCGGAGCGGAAAGGAGTTTGTGAGGACGATATGAAAAAACTGATTGCCCGCCGCCCAATCCAGTACATGGGCCGGACCTACAAGTGCGGAGAGGCCGTCCCCACTGAAAACCCCCAGATGGTGGAGGCATGGCTGAGAGCCGACAGCGCCGTGTGGACGGATACGGACATGGAGGGCTTTGTCAGCGCCGTCGTCCAGGAGGCCGCCCGGCGCTCCAAGGTGAACGACTTGGCAGCGGAGGTTATCCGGTCCATGGGCGTGGATATCGAGGACGGCACCGGGGAGTTTGTGGGCGTTTCCAGCCTGACGGAGCAGCTCCGTGCCCTGTTTGCCCCCGATAGCCGCCCGGGGGAGGGCGAAACCGGGCAGGGCAGTGAAGCCCCCGCCCGGCAGACCGGCCGCCTGGATGTGGAGGACCTGGAGAAGTGGAAAAAGGCGGACCTGGAAAAGCTGGCGGAGGATATGGGCGTGGATATTTCCAGTGCCCGGACCAATGCCGAGCGGGCCGCCATCCTTGCCGCGGCGGAGGTTCAGGCCCCCGCCGGCTCCCCTGACGATACCGGGGGTGGCCAGTGATGGCCGCCCCCAGCTTCAAGGATTGTATTGCATCGGACGTCTCTGACATCTTCCTGGACCAGCTGGAGTTTGCGGACCTCCACACCGTCAACGGCAAAAAAATGGCGGTGCTGGTGGATGAAAACGAGCTGCTGGAGCGGGACAAGGCCAAGCAGGGCGGCCATTCGGACGGGCTTTACAAGAGCCGCCGTCTGATCTATGTGGCCCAGGCAGATTTCGGACCGCGCCCGGCCATCAAGTCTGTGCTGACCCTGGACCGGGTGGCCTACCGGGTGCGGGACTGCACAGCGGAGGCCGGGATCCTGGCCATTGAACTGGAGGCGGCAAAGACGTGAGCGGAAATGAGTCGATAATTCACATTGACGTGGAGGAGGAGCTGCAAAAAATCATCCAGCAGCTGAACCGCCTGTCTGACCAGATCGCGGCCCCCAATATCCTGAGAAACGCGCTGAACTCTACCGCCCGCAAGGTACGCAAGCAGATGGTAACAGACGTTAAGGATGAGTATGCCATCAAAAATACCAAGGCCCTGCGGGATACGGCCCAGGGCGGCCCCAAGGTTCTGACGGCCAGTTCAGCAAATCTGTCCGCTGCTATCCGCTCCAGGGGCCCCATGCAGGATATCATGTCTTTTATGACCCGGCCCAACACGAAAACGGGGGCGGCAAGAGCTAAAATCTTGTCCTCTGGCAGCTTGAAGCTGCTGGAGATGGATGATCTCAAAGCCTTTGTCACTAGGTTTGCCAGCGGCCACACCGCCATTGTGCAGCGAAAAGGAACAAGCCGTCTGCCGGTAAAGAAGCTGCTGTCCCCCGCCGTGCCCCACATGCTTGGTAGCGAGGCGGTGAGGACACAGGCGGAACAGCTGACCTATGAAACCCTGCACGCTGAGATAGATAAGCGTATCGCCAAGGTTTTGGGCAGGGCATAAAAAAGCGGCCCCGGCGGGCCGCCTGCACGGGTTATTGCAGATTCAACTGTTGCCGTAACGCATCCTGGAGTACCTGAGAAAAATTCACATTGCGCTCCAGAGCTGCGGCATTGAGCCAGGCCGGCAGGGTGACGGTGCGGTTGACAGAGCGGTTGACCTGTGCCATGCGGACAGAGGGCATATAGACGTCAACCAGCAAGGCCCGCTCATTGTCCTGTGGGCAAAGGGCGGACAACGGTGTAGGCGCAGGGATGGGCTCCCCATCCTCTTCCAGGCCGAACAGCACACAGCCAAGTAATTCACGGGCAGAAAACAATGCGTCATCGTCACTGACTCCGCTGGTGGCCGTGTCCAGGTCTGGGAACACCACAGCAATCTCCTGGCCCGGCTCATAGGTGAAAACTGCGGGATAGACATAGCGTTCCGGTTTTTTCATGGATGTGACCTCCTGATTACAAGTTCAAAGGGGGGGCGGGGCTACCGAAACGATAGCCCCGACTGGCGCTCAATGCTGTCCAGCGTCTTGCGGGGTATGTCCTTGTCCGGGTGCTTCACCGTTGTGCGGCCCCGTTTTGTGGGGTGCTTGAACTGGTGGTGGCTTCCGGTCACGCCAACCTCATACCAGCCGTCCGCTTTCAGCAGTTGAATGACCTCCCGCGAGGAATAGCTTCTCATGCCGTCTCCCTCCTGACAATCATATAATAACACATATAATTATATTTGTCAACAGAAAATTATAAGGAGCCAGGAATTTATGACAGAGTATAGCAACACTTACCGCAGCGAGGATGGCACCGAGGTGGAGATCAAAATAAAAGCCGAGTGCCCCACGCAAGACGACGTGCGGGAAGCACTCAGCTTTATGGCCCAAAGTTCGCACAGATTTTATTTGGAAGCGGCAGAGAAAATCACATTAAATAATGAAGCAGGAGGCGCAAACTCTTGACCCAAGAATTTTTGCAGGACGCCGTGGTAGCGGACCTGGAACAGCTTTTCAAGGGGGAAACCTTAAAAAATTCCACAGGGGTGGAACGGCGGATTCAGATTTTCCCCCAGGACCTGCCGATCCGGGCGGGAGCGGACCTGGAGCCGGAGCTGGACCCCGAGGAGGACCCGGACCTGGCGCTGGAGCAGCTGGAGGAGCAGTCCCCGGAGGACGTGCCGGAGCCCTATGTGATTGTCCGAATACCAGGCGGAGAGCTGCCGGGCCAGGACACACGCCAGCAGGTGGAGCTCGTTCTGGTGGTATGCGTCTATGACCCGGACCCGAACCGCCAGGGCTTCCGGGACGCGCTCCACATCGTCAACGCCATCCTGACCCACTACGGCCGAAACGGTATTGTAGGCCGCCGGTACGAGGTGCAGTACCCCATTCAGTGGGTGGTACCGGAAGAGGACACCCACCCCTATTATTTCGCCGGCATGGCGCTGAAGCTTGCCGCGCCGGCCATCTTCAAGGAGGTGCCAGAAACATGAGCAAGACCCCAACTCCCCGCAAGGGGAGCGCATCGGCCGCAAAGTTTCAGAGCGGCCAGCAGCCGTCCAGAAAGGCCGCCCGCGTCCCTACCCCTGTGGCCTACTGCGGCCCCACCATTCCCGGGAAAGCGGTCCAGTTCACGACCTACACCCACGGCCTGTCGTCCCCGCTGCTGGAAGCGGTCCAGGCCAGCCCGGTGCTGAAAGCCCTGGTGGTCCCGCTGGACCAGCTCCCGGAGGTGCGGCGGCAGCTCCAGGCCAGAGCCGGGCGGTATTACACCCTGTACTGCAAAGCGCAGGAGATTCGTTAAGGGAGGAAATGTAATATGGCATATCCCCATGGCGTTTACAATTCCGAGGTGGACACCAGCCTGACCTCGCCCATCCAGGGCAGCGCCGGGCTTCAGGTCATCTTCGGGACCGCGCCCATTCATCTGATCAAGGACCCCGCCGCGGCGGTCAATGCCCCTGTGCTGTGCTACTCCTTCGCCGAGTGCCAGCAGGCGCTGGGGTACTCGGACGACTTCAAGACCTTTACCCTGTGCCAGTCGATGGACGCCTGTTTCCGGGTGTTCAACGTGGCGCCCATCATCCTGGTAAACGTGCTGGACCCTAGCAACCCCGCCCACACCAAGGAGAACGCGGCCGAGGACTGCTCCGTTTCGGACGGTCAGGCGGTATACCGGGCGGACTATGTGCTGCTGGACACGCTCGTGGTCCAGGCCGGGGAGAACACCCTGGAGCGGGACACCGACTACATAGCCGTCCATGCCAAGGACGGCAGTGTGTTGATCACCCTCCTGTCTAAGGAGGCAAAGGGTGCGGTCCAGCTGTCTGTGTCCAGCAAGAGCCTTGATCCTTCCGGCGTCACCCAGGCGGACATTGTAGGCGGAGTGGATGCGCAGACCGGGAAAGAGACCGGCCTGGAGCTGATCCGGCAGATCTATCCCAAGCTGGGCATGACCCCCGGCCTGCTGCTGGCCCCCGGCTGGAGCCAGTTCCCCGTGGTGGCCGCAGCCCTCCAGGCCAAGACGGAGAGTATCAACGGGGTGTATAACTGCACCTGCCTGCTGGACATCCCCACTGAGGGAGAGAACGGAGCAAAGGTCTATACTCAGGTCAAGGAGGCCAAGGAGAAGCTGGGAGCCACCAGCAATCATGCCGGCGCGCTCTGGCCCTTGGTGGCGGTGGGCGACAAGGTGTACTACTACTCCGCCATGTTCGCCGCGCTCCAGGCCTACACAGACGCCCAGAACAGCGATGTGCCGGAGAACGCATCCAACCAGGACCTGCGCATTACCGCCACGTTGCTGGCGGACGGCACGCCCGTCGTGCTGGATCCGCAGCAGGCCAACGACGTTCTCAATGCCAACGGGGTCATCACGGCAATCAACGCCAACGGCTTCAAGGCCTGGGGCAACAGCACCGCCGCCTACCCCTCCACCACTGACCCCAAGGACCGCTGGCTGAAGGTGCGCCGCTTCTTCGACTGGGACGGCAACAACTTTATCCGTACTTATCTGCAAAAGGTGGACAAGCCGGGGAACAAGCGGCTGATTCAGTCCATCGTGGACAGCCAGAACATTGTGGGCAACGGCTATGTGGCCCGGGGCTACTGCGCGGGCTATCGGGTGGAGTTCCGCAGCGAGGAGAACCCGGTGACCAATCTGCTGAACGGCCACCTGACGGTCCATACGTTCCTGGCCCCCTATATTCCGGCCGAATTTATTGAGAACATCCGCGAGTACGACGTGGACGCTTTGGAATCGGCCCTTGGAGGTGACTGAGGATGCATGAAATTCCGACCAAAATCAATAAGTACAACGTGTACAACGAGGGTGACAGGCTTCTGGGCATGGGGGACGAGCTCCCCCTCCCCGGCTTTGAGTCCTCCAGCGAGACGGTAAGCGGTGCCGGGGTCCTGGGCGAGTTCGACGACCCCACCGTGGGCTACTTCTCCAATCAGGAGATGGAGCTTCCCTTCCGGGTCCTGGACCGGGACGCCGTAGACATGCTGGACCAGCGGAAAGCGGTCCGCCTGACGGTCCGGGGCTCCGCCCAGTCCACCAACAGCGAGGGGGATATCGTATTCCACTCGGTCCGGGTGGTGGTCCGGGGGCGGATGTCCAAGTTTGAACTTGGGAAATTCAAGGCCGGCAGCGGGATGGAGGTCAAGATCACCCTGACCCTGCTGTATATCCTCATTGAGCTGGACGGCGAGCCTATGGTGGAGCTGGACAAGCTGAACGAGGTATTCAAGATTCGCGGTAAAGACATGCTGGCTGAAATTAAGGAGATGTGCTGATGATGGAAAAAGGAAAAACGACCCCCGCCCCTGAGCAGGAAGTCCCCCAGGAGGCCGCCGGCCGGGCGGAGCCGGAGGCTATGGAAGAATTGGCCGGGACCGGAGAGGACAACGAGCCGGAGGACCTGGTGCTGAAGCTGTCCAAGCCCTATGTATTCGAGGGCAGGACCTACGAGGAGCTGGACCTGTCCGGCCTGGAGAATGCCACGGCGGGCGACCTTGCGCGGGCCGCTAAGATCACGTCCAAGAAGCACAGAGGGCTGAACGCGGCGACGTTGGAAATGACAGCGGAGTACGCTGCCGTCATGGGCCATCTGGTGACAAAGCTTCCGCTGGAGTTCTTTGAGCGTATGCCGGCCAAGGACGCTATCGCGCTGAAAGGGAAAGTCGTGGGTTTTTTGTTCAACGCGGATGGGGAGGAATAACGCCAGAAACCGTCCGTAAGGGGTGTGCCGCCCTTGCCCTGCAATTCCATAGCAGCCCGGAGTTTTTCATCTCCATGCAGATGGACGATGTGAACGAGTACGCCGATATGGCAAAAACCATTTGGGAGGGAGTGAAGCGGGGCCGTGGCAAGAAGTAAGACCTATGAGATGCTGCTGAAAATCGCCGGTGATAACAGCTCGCTGAAAAAGGCGTGTGCAGCTGCAAGTGAGAATCTGAGCACCCTGGGCGAGGCGGCGAAAAAAGCGGGTCAAGTAGCCGCCACGGCCCTGACCGGGCTTGGGACAGCTGCGGCCGGGATCGCAACTGCCGCCACTTCCGCTTACACGGAACACGAAAAAGCGGCCAACAGCCTGGCCGCGGCCACCGGGGCCAGGGGGGAAGAGCTGGCCAGCCTGCAAAGCGCGATGGAAAGCGTTTACCAGAACAACTTTGGCGAGAGTATCGAGGACGCTGCCAATGCGGTTGCGTTGGTCAATCGGAATATCAAGGACATCCCAGCCCAGGAGATTGCGGGAGCGACAGAAGCCGCGATTGCTCTGCGGGACGCCTTCGAGTACGACGTGTCGGAAAGCACCCGCGCCGCGGCGGCAATCCGAAAAAACTTCGGAGGGTCAGCAGAGGAGGCCTTCGGCCTGATCGCGGCGGGCGCACAGAACGGCCTTGACTATTCCGGTGAGCTGATTGATACCATCAACGAATACTCCAGCCAATTTTCAAAGCTGGGATTTACCGCTGACGGTATGTTCCAGCTCCTGCAATCCGGCGCGGACAGCACCGCGTGGAACCTGGACAAGGTGGGCGACGCGGTAAAGGAGTTCTCCATCCGGGCGATTGACGGCTCCGACAGCACAGTGGCCGCCTTTGAGGCCCTGGGCTATAACGCAGGCGCAATGATGGGCACATTTGCCGCAGGCGGGGACGGGGCCAATCAGGCGTTTTTCGATGTGTTAAACACCCTGATGGACATGGAGGACCAGGTGGCGCGGGACGCGCTGGGCGTATCTCTGTTCGGGACCATGTGGGAGGACCTGGGCGCCGAGGCCATGGAGGCCATGGCAAGCGCCTCAGCCGGGGCCTATGACACAATGGACGCGCTGGAGCAAATCAACTCGGTTAAATACAACGACCTGGGCACCGCCATGGAGGGCGTAAAGCGCCAGGCGGAGGCCGCGCTGGTGCGTGTTGGAGAACAACTGGTCCCATACGCCAAGGAGGGCCTGGAGTACCTGGCAAATAATGTATTGCCGGTCGTATCCAGCAAGCTGGAGGAAATCACGCCGATTGTGATAGAAGCCGGCAAGGCGCTGTGGGAGAACCGCGATATTATCCTCGCCGTCGGCGGTGCGGTGACGGCCGCAGTAGGGGCCTTTAAGGGGCTGCAGGTGGCAAGTGCCGCCGTTGGGGCTGTAAAAAACCTGTCCACCATCTTCAACGCGGCTTCTCAGAGTGGGAGCCTGCTATCCAGGGTGATGAGCATAGGCAATGTGAAGCTGGCCCTGATTGCTGGCGGGGCCGCAGCTCTGGCGGCAGGGTTCATCTATCTGTGGAACCACAGTGAAAAATTTCGGGCTGCTGTAACGTCCCTGTGGGTCAAGCTCCAGCCCTTGGGCGCCAGTCTGATGGACCTAGCCTCTCTGCTGGCCGGTGTCCTGGGCCCTGCTTTTCAGGTCACGGGTCTGGCGCTGATCAACGGCCTGGAAAGCGCCGTACAAATCGCGGCGCCCATCATAGAAAATGTCATCGGCATATTTACCGGGCTGCTCAATTTTATTACCGGCGTATTCACCGGGAATTGGGAACTTGCCTGGCAGGGCGTATGCGATATATTCGGAAATCTGTTCGGAGGTCTGGCCAATATCGCGAAAGTGCCCATCAACGCCGTGATCGGCGCGGTTAACTCCGTGATTGGGGCCATCAACTCCTGCGGCTTCACTATCCCGGACTGGGTGCCCGTGGTGGGCGGCAAAAGCTTTTCCATCAATCTGCCCGAGATCCCCATGCTGGCCACTGGCGGCATTGTTACCGCCCCCACCATCCTGGAGGCGGGCGAGGGCAGGGAGCCGGAGGCGATTCTCCCGCTGTCCAAGCTGGCCGCCATGCTCCAGGGCGCGTCCAACACGCCGGAGGAAGCGCCCCTGGCCCAGCTGGCCAAAATGCTGGACGACTGGACCAGGAACAACAAACCG
>CAJUAW010000070.1 GCA_910584605.1 uncultured Oscillospiraceae bacterium | reverse complement strand
CCCCATATTTCCTTGTTTCGATAAGGCTATAAAGCCTGTTTTTGGCTCTTTTCCAAGCTTTTGCCCTCAACTTCCTTTTGAACGGGGTTGCGGAGTACCCCCTATATTACCTTACTGATTCCGCAAAGGGCGCAGTTCTTTCAAGCTCTCCTGCGCGCCACACTCCAAAATATAGGGAGCTATTTCCTCGTAAGCCTTTTCTGGCGAACCTGCTTCCGAAGGGAGATATGTCCACTGCGTCAGAAAGCTGTGAGCATAGTTGCAGTGAATATTCCCAGTATAAATCTGTACCAGAGGATCAGTGATCCAACTTCCGTCAGCAGATGCACAATCACTCCGATAAGTAAAGTACCTCTGACCATCTTTCACATATATAATGTTCACAGTCAGTTGATTTTCTGCGATGTCCAGCCGTTCTGTTCTGCCAGCTAATTCATTGTAATCGTTCTCGGCTTCCACCTTTTCAAAATAGAAATACTCCCTCCAAGCGGCTAATATTTCCTGCTCCATGTCGCGGTACTGCTCCGGTACAAGCAGATTCAGCGTCAAGTCATCCAACACGATCTGTTTTTCCAGCTCCGAACCATCCGCTGTTTCGATGGGATTCCATTTGAAATATCCCCGGCTCACCTGTATAGACATCCCTGCGGGAGCAATCTCAATGGGAACTTCAGGATTGTTCATGGCATATAGGGGCGTGCCCTCATCATCTATAGTCTGATAATTGTATGCGTCCATGACAAACGCCCCTGCTTTTTCCTCCAGCAGAGCCAGCAGTTTTTGGCTGCGCTGCGCGATTTCCAAATACTTTGCATCGCTTTCATCTTCTCCGCTGTTATAAACCACCGTGCGGTACAGTGGGTCTTCCCACTTGGGTTCCGGCGGTTCCTTCCCTTCGCAGCCGGCAAGAATCAGCAGTGCGGCCAATAACGCCGCCCAGGTCAATCGTTTTCTCATGTTACATTCTCTCCTTTTGTTGAACGATTCGATTTCCAGAGCAACTGGCTTTTTTATCCCTGACGCAGCCGCTCAATAATGCTGGCCCGGGCAATCTGGCGGTACAGCAGCGCCGGTATTGCCACGGTCAGGAGGATCAGAAACGGGTAAATCACCAGCATAGGCCACATGACAAAGCGATAGGTAAAGAACCAAATTCCACTGGAAATCCCCCTCACCACCACGACGGAAAACAGCATTCCAAAAACAGCAGATGCAAGCATCGTCCCAACCGCATAATACAGGCCTTCAAAGGAGAGCATACGCTTTAACTGCTGCCCGGTCATGCCAATGCTTTGCAGCATGGCAAATTCTTTTTTGCGGGTGATAACGCTTGTCAGGACGGAGTTGACAAAGTTTGCGATGCCGATAATTCCGATGATGATACTCAGTGCCCCGCCGATAGTGATGATAAGGGAAATGAGATTGTCAAAGGAGCTGGTATAGGTCGCCTTGGATTCAAAGTCCATACTTGGCTCCACACTGTCGATATAGCTGTTCAAAAACTCTGCCATTTCTGCTTCTGTTCCCTCTTTTACGTCAAAGGTGAAATTGACCAGATGGGGGTTCTTACACAGCGGCAGGAAGATTTCTGTCGGAAGATAGAAGCGAGCTTCGCCTGTGTTGCGGGTGGTGGCCGTGTTCTCGTTGGCTCGGACTTTTGCCATGATGATAAAATCATAGCTGTCAGTAATGGTGGTGGAAAGTTCCTCCGCTTTCAGATGGTTGAGCCGTACTGTATCCCCCACGCTGATATTGGGGTTCTCTATGACCGTTCCATCATCGTTACAATCCACGCTCAGAAGAATATACTCTCCCGTTTTCAGCTTTTCCAGGTCGATGGTTCCCTCTATGACTTCCATTCCATTCAACAGAAAATCGTCCGCGCCATACAGTCTTACAAAGGGATTTCCATTCTGGTCTTTGTTATAGCTGAAAAAAGCGTTGTGTTCCGTAGAAAACGGTTCTTCCAGCATCCAGGAGGAATAGAGCCTGCCGCCGTCCTCAAAACTGCTGCTTTGTCTGACGGCCTCAATGAAGGTATCGGACAGATCATGTTCGCTTTTTTCAACCTGGTATTGGAAAAACTCTGCGTTGGAAATCACAAAGTCCGTATCCATAAATTTTGCAATATACTTGTCAATATCAAAGCCGCCAGACAGGGTGAATACTGTGTTGAACAATACCAAGCTCAATGTCATGGACACGATCACCAGCACAGTACGCTTGCGGTTGCGGCCCAGGTTGGCCAGCGCCATGAAGTGGAGCTTCGCGCCGTGGGTCGATTTTTTATCTTTGGCCCTGCGCGTTCCAAATGCCGCCGTATTATTCTCTGTGTAGCGGATGGCCTCGATGGCCGCAACCGTACCGGCGATCTTAGCGGGCTTGCGAACGCTGACAAAGACGGTAAAAAGGGCGAAAGCGGCGGAACCAATGAAAATCAGAGGATTTATTGTTACTTTAACACCGGCGTCCGCGGTATAACTTGTTCCGTTCATCAGGAAGGGCACCAAGGCCCGGCCAATAAAAAAGCCTGCCAGCAGGCCGATGGGAATCCCAACCAAGGACAGCCGAAGCGCCTGCCGGTTGATTAGACGCTTAATCTGCCGCTTTGTTGTACCCAGCGTTTTCAGCTGTCCGTAGGACTGAATATCCTGAATAACGGAAATCTGGAAAATGTTGTAGATAATCAAATACCCTGTTACGACAATCAACGCGACGCCAACAAGGCCGGAAATCAGCATGGCAGGATTGTCCGTTAATGCGCCGCTCTGATAGGCCGGACTGACACGGGCAATCACATAATTGCTGTCCTCCTTGCTGCCGCCCATCGTGTCACAGGTATAGCCGGTTTCGGAAAGAAGCTGGTGGAGCCGGGCTTCTATGTCGCCGTTCCCTCTGAACATCACATAGGCGGAGACAACGCCGGAATAATCATTGTCCACGGGATATGTATAGGTCAAAATGTCCGAATGGGCGTCCACAAAGGCTTTCGACACGACCAGCCTCCCGATGTTGCTCAAGCTGTCCGTTTCCCAAAAGCCGCAGAGGGTAAAATCGGTGGTATATAACTTTCCCTTTACTTCATAGGTCAGAGAAACGGTTTCCCCGATCCGCGCCGGTACGCCCAGGGCGTCCAGCGTCTTCGTGTCCGCGATGATCTCGTTTTCCGATTCGGGCCGGCGGCCTGTTGTGGGGGTGTAGCGGGCAAATTCCAAAGCGGTGTCGTCCATATACCACAGGTCAGACCGCCAACGCTCCAAGCCCGGATTTTTCAGCCGGTAGGACACCGCTTTGGTATAGGCGATACGGTCAATCAGGGGACTTCCCGCTATATCGTTGTAAACTTCATCGCTGATATAATTTAAGACCGCCTGCCCGTCGCCGCCAGCCTTGCGGATGTTCTGATCGTGAACAGTGTCCATCAGGCCAGACCCAAGGGTGAAGATGGTGGTAAAGAGGATGGTCGTCAGAACAATGGCGATGATCGCGATCATATTCCTGCTTTTGCTGGCCTTGAAGTAGCGGCCTGACAGCTTTTTGATGACCGCGCCGTTGTTGTTGCCGAATAAAATGTCATTCATCGCCAGCGCCCCCTTGCTCAAAAATCCTTCCGTCCTCTATGCGGATAATGCGGTCGGCAAGCTGGGCGATCTCGTTGTTGTGGGTGATCATCACCAGGGTCTGATGGAATTTGCTGCTGGTCGCTTTCAACAGGCCCAGCACATCGCCGCTGGTCCGGCTGTCCAGGTTGCCGGTGGGTTCGTCAGCCAGGACGATGGCGGGCTTGGAAATGAGGGCGCGGGCGATGGCGACACGCTGCTGCTGTCCCCCGGACAGATTGTTGGGCATATTGCTCAGCTTGTCCTCCAGGGCCAGCAGGCGCACGACTTCGTCCATGAATGTTTTGTCCACCGTATCCCCGTCCAGCTCTACGGGCAGGACGATGTTTTCATAGACATTCAGGACAGGGACAAGGTTGTAGTTCTGGAAGATAAAGCCGATGTTGCGCCGGCGGAAAATGGTAAGCTGCTCGTCGTTCAGCTCGGCCAGCTCTTTGCCCTTGATCTGAACGCTGCCGGAGGTGGGTATGTCCAGACCGCCCATCATGTTCAGCAGAGTGGACTTGCCGCTGCCGGAGGTTCCGACGATGGCGGCAAATTCCCCCTGCTCAACGGAGAGGGTCACACCGTCCAGCGCCTTTGTGATATTTGGCTCTGTGCCGTAGTATTTTTTGAGGTCACTTGTCTGCAAAATGCTCATGGGCTGCACCATCCTTTCTGTGATACCGCTATCATAACAGCCAATTCTCACAGAAATGTCACAGGCCGCATTTTTTCTTAATCATATTCCGCACAGATATATTTGAAATCCGCCGTCCTGTTTATCGCTGATAATGCGTGTTCCTCAATGTGTTTTGACATAATTTCCACAGCATATTGGAAATTCTCGCATGGATGGCCTGGAGCACAGCGCACCATTGTGATCAGCATCCTGTTATCGCCTTCGATGTTTTCAGACGGATAGTTGCCGGCACAGTCGCAGGAATCCTCGTCACGGTATTTCTGCCTTACCGCTTCCACCTGATCCGCTGTGCCAATCACGGCATGGTAATCCATGTTATCAGAGTCGCAATAATACTCGATGAAAAGCCTTGCCACAACATCTGTGCATTGTCGGATCTGTTCAATAATGGCGTCCGCGTTCCGAACAGCAAAGCTCCGAATCTCCTGTCTGGCGTGCTCCTTGTTTTCATAGCGGATGTACAAGAGCGTCTCATGGCCGCCCAATATGGCGGTGATGTTCTGGAGCGCTCCATCTTTACCATAGACGGCACGGAGTGTCCGGATGAGATCGTCCTCCGGCACATTGTACAGCGTCATCCCACGCCAGTCCTTCCCGACAGGAATGTCATAGGTGAGCATTTGATATTGTGCGTCATAGTCAAAGGAAATTGCGTCGTCATCGTCAATGTCCCTGCTGAAACCGGCGAGGCTGTACGCGCCTGCTTTGTAAATGAGTGGAATGCTGTGTAATTCTGACATTTTGGTATCCTCCTTTTTTAATGGCCACACTTGAAAGCAAATAAGGTTTTTGAAGCAAAATAGCCACCCAAACTTATAGTTTCAAACTATATCGCAAAAGATTGTATTGATGGCCGTCTTTGCTGTCTGTTTTAGCTGCCGAAGAAATCAGTGAAAAGCCGAATGACTTTGCTAATCGGTTGGAAGCTGTGTTTTCATCTCTCGCTGAATAGATAAACTCTTTTGCGCCAAATTGTTCTCTGCAATATTGAATCAGACCTTGAAGAATCTGCCTGCCAAATCCTTTCCCCACATAGTTCGGCCCCAAACATATTCCGGCCTCCTGATATATGAAAGGCTCGATTTTCTCTACACCCGCAAACCCAATCGCCTTACCGTTTGTTTTTTCATAAACCAAATAAGTGTCGTGCTCCTTCTGAAACGCGATGGTCTTCGCGATTCTTATTTTGGCGGCTTCTTCGCTTGTGGTAATCGTCCACTCCATATACCGTGCGCTTTCCGGCTGTGACCAGACATTGCGGTACATTTCTATCCAGTCCGAACACTTTGCTTTATCCAAAATAAGACTCTCCGTTTCGATCATGCTCAAAACCCCCAATCTTGATTGAACTATAAATTATTATCCACGAGGAAGAAATACAGAAAATGTGGAGCCGCCGCCCAATGCCGAAGTCACCTTGATATATCCGCCCTGCATGGAAATGATCTCACGGGCAAGATACAGCCCTATACCGATGCCCTCAACGTCGTGTACTTCTTCTTCCCGGTAGAATCGTTTGAAGATCACCCCCTGTCTGCTCTCCGCTATGCCCTTGCCGCTGTCCGTAACGTCAATGTTTACATACAGCTCCCAGCTTTGGACGGACACCCGAATAGTGCCGCCCGCTGGTGTGTACTTGACAGCGTTATCCAAAATATTGAACAGGGCTTCACTGGTCCATTTCGTATCATGGGCCAGCAGTATATCAGATGGGCAAGCTACGCTGACCTGAATCGCTTTCTTCTCGGCGTTCAGCAGAATACCGCCCAGCGCCGCCGCCAGAGTATCGTAGATCGGCTGCGTCTTTTTGTCCAGCGAAATCACGCCGGTTTCCAGCCGGGAGGTCTTTATCATGGCCTGCATGAGAAAGTCCAGCTTTTCAAGCTGGCCGCTGGATGCCTGTAAAAATTCCTGACGTTTTTCTGCTGTCATAGGTTGTTCCAGTAAGGTGGCGTTTACCATCTGGAGATTTGCAATGGGTGTTTTCACCTGATGGGAAATATCGGAAATCAATTCCTGCAAATCGGCCCGCTCCTTTGCTGCGCTCTCCCGATTTTCCCTCATCACTTCATATAGACGGACAAGCCGGTGATTGATCTTGTAAAACAGGTTTTCTTCTTCATAGACTTGCGGCGGGGCTGACGCCCCGTTCAGCATATTGTCGATTGTTTCGCACAGCCTGTCCGAAAACAGCACCAGTTTCCGCCGCAGAAAAGCTACGAAAAGGGCCGCGCAGGTGAACATCAGCAGGACAAACAGCAGGCCCAGCCATACGATTGCCGGATTTCTGGTAAAGAGAAAAGCCGTGGTAACGGTCATAACAGAGAGCAATCCTGAAAAAGCTGCCCCTACCGCACAGGCGCGGTTGATGGAAAGTTGGTCCCCACTCACTTTTTTATCCCCCCAATCCACATATAACCCATGCCATAGACGGTCTTGATATATTGCAGGCCGTCTCCTTCGATTTTGCCCCGGATGCGGCTGATCGCAACGGTCAACGCGTGTTCGTCCACAAAGTTTTCATCTGCATCCCATAGCTTTTCAAAAAGCGCCTGCCGGGTCAAAACGATTTGCGGATTTCTAACCAGCACCTTTAGCAAGCGGTATTCCAACGGCGTGAAAACAACCGGCTCCCCTGCGAGGGTGGCGGTCAATTCTGAGAAATTGATAAATAGTGTGCCGTCTGTGTAGCAATCGCCGCCTGTCTGCTTCTGGATGCGGCCCAGCAGAGCTGATACTTTTTTTCGGAATACACTGATCGGGAACGGCTTCGTCACATAATCGTCTGCTCCCAACTCAAAGCCACGCAGCTGGTCGCTCTCCATATCGTTTGCGGTCAGGAAAATCACGGCGGTATCTGGACGGCGCTCTTTAATCTCCATGCAGAAGTCAAACCCGCTTCCATCCGGCAAGTTGACATCCAGCACAATCAAATCATAGTCCTGTGCTTCGCAGAAATTGACCGCCGCTGATTTTGACATAGCGGCGTCCACAGTGTAGCCCGCCGCCGAAAGATTGTAGCAAAGTGTATGGTTCAAAAGACGGTCATCTTCAACGACTAAAAGCCTCATGGCTTCACTTCCTTTCAAAAGGGGCTTCGAACAGCGTACAGATAGACGCAAAAAAGCCAGGGCAGGAGACCGGCACCCGGCGCTCCTGTACTGGCTCCTGCTGGACTGTGAAGATGTAGGCCATCCCTTGCATAATAACGTTTTCACATCATGCGGTACAGCGTTTGATAAAGAAATGTTCTCATCAACACCACACTGCAGGGGGCTTTTTCAATAGGTCAGGAGAAAATCGTCGATAAACCGCAGGGCCGTGCCGGTACAGGCACTGCGGGAGCCGAAGTGGTCCAGATACAGGAAAAAGTCCTCCCCGTTGAAGAGGGTCTTCTCCCCCACCTCCCAGCGCAGCTCCGGAAGCAGTCCCTCCAGGTAGGGGGACAGGGCGCCGCCCAGGATGATGTCACAGTCAAAGCAGGTGCGCAGGTCCACCAAGGCGTCCACCAGATAGCCCTGGTACTCCTCCCAAACGGCGGCAGCCTGCTCGTCTCCCTTTTGGAGGCGGTCAAAAAATTCCTCCAGGGTCAGCCCCAGGTCGTCGCTGAGCCGGGAGGTGGAGCAGTACGCCTCCACACAGCCCCGCCGGCCGCAGTGACAGGGCCGTCCATTGGGGACCAGGCAAACGTGGCCGAATTCGCCGCCCCGGCCATGGTCCCCCATATAGTGTTCGTTCCCCAGCAGGATGGCGCCGCCCACCCCCCGGTCCAGAGAGAGATAAACCGCATTGGTCCTTACTCCTCCTGCCCAGCGCTCCGCGTAGCCGCTGGCGTTGGGGGTGTTTTCAATAAAGACGGGATAGCGGGAGAAATGGCAGTATATCTCCTCCAGAGGGATGTCCTGCAGTTCCAGCGTGGGAGAAATCACCAGCCGGCCCTCCGCCTGGTCCATAATGGCCGGCATGGCGATGCCCACCCCCAGCAGGCGCTCCCGGTCCAGGCTGCAGTCGTCCAAAAACTCCTCCAGGCACTGGGCCGTCGTCTCATAGTAGGCGGGGGTGTGGGAAAAGGGCATGGACAGCTCCCGGCTGCCCAGCTCCTCCCCGCGCAAGTCGATGGCCAGCAGCTGCACACGGTCATCCAGCATGCACAGGCCGGCCGCCACCCGCGCCAGAGGGTCCAAAACGTAGGCCTCATCCTCCAACCGGGTGACCATCCCCTCCTCCAGCAGTCCGGCCAGACTGCTGGACACGACCGGCGCTTCCAAGGACAGCTCCTCTCCAAGTTCCCAGGCCGTCACCGGCTGAGGGTGGTCGTAAATATACCGGTAAACCTTCCGGCGGTCCGTCTGCCGCTGGATGGCCGTATTCATCGTCCGCTCCACAACGCTCGCCTCTTTTTTCAGCTCTTTCGTCCCGAGGCGCTGGGAAGCCCCAGCTCCTCCCGGTATTTGGTCACCGTCCGCCGGGAGATGGGACAACCCTCCCGGGCCATACGCTCGGACAGCTGCTGATCCGACAGCGGCCTGTCCTTATCTTCCCCGTCGATAAGCCGCACCAGCAGCTTTCGGGCCGCCGTGCCGCTCAGGCTCTCCCCCGCCCCGGCGGAGCGGCTGAAGAACCAGCTCAGCGGATAGAGGCCCTGGGGACACTGAAGATACTTTTCCCGTACCGCACGGCTCACCGTGGATTCGTGGAGGCCCAGCTCCTGGGCCACCTCCCCCATCCGCAGGGGGCGCAGGGCCTCGGGGCCGGAGTGGAAAAATTCGCTCTGCCGCTCCACGACGATCTGAGCGCACCGCAGCAGGGTACTCCCCCGCTGCTCCGCCGCCCACAGCACGTTCTCCGCCTGACGCAGCTTTTCCTGGAGGTACTCTCGGGCCTCTTTAACGTCGGTCGTCTCCAGCATTTTTCGGTAGTAGCGGTTCATCCGGAAGGGCGGGCGCTCCCCCCGGGCGGACCGGACCGTTAACCGGCCCTCCTTCTCCTCCACCACCAGATCGGGCTGGATATAGCACACCTGCTCGGTCCGCTGGAACACCGCGCCAGGGCGGGGGTCCAGCTCCCGGATGGTCCGGCGGGCCTCCTCCACCTGGGCGGAGGGAATGCCAAGTTTGGCGGCCAGCGCCCGGTCATGGCGTCTGGCCAGGGACTCCAGGTGCTCCCTGACGATGGTCAGGGCGGGGCCCGTCTCCCCGATCCGCTCCAGCTGCAGGGCCAGGCACTCGGACAGCTCCGCCGCCCCGACCCCCGCCGGTTCCATGGTTTTCAGCAGGGCCAGCGCCTCCTCCAGCCTGGACAGGGGGACGCCTCCATGGCTGGCCAGCTCCTCCAGGGGGGTGCGCAGGTAGCCGTCGTCGTCCAGGCTGTAGATCAGATAGCGCACCAGACGGGCGCTCCCCTCCTCCAGCTTGAGCCGGTCCAGCTGCCGGCACAGGAAGCCGGCCAGCGTCTCTTCCAGCCCCCCGCTGGTGCCGACCCGGGCCAGCGGGTCCAGCTCCTCATCGGTGAACTGCTGGTAGAACCAGTTCTGCCGGTCATTGTCCTCCAGCCAGCGCAGGCGGCTCAGGATATCGTCCCGGTCCTCCGCCTGCGGCGGCGGGCCGGGGGTCTCGTCCAGCTCCACCAGGGGGTTCTCCTGGGCCAGCTCCCGGACATAAGCCTCCAGCTCCAGGGTGCTCAGCCGCAGCAGCTCCACGCTGTACAGCTGCCGCTGGCTCAATCGCTGCGTCTGTGTCTGCTGCAGCTCCATCGGTTCCGCCTCCCTCATTTTCTCTGACACTAGTTTATGGCGGAATGGAAAAAAAGTCAAGAACAAGAACCGGCGGACCGTCAGGGGCCCGCCGGTGTTCCGAGACAGGATCAGATAGACACCCGCAGCGGGCAGTCCGACAGAGACACCCGCTCCGCCAGCCGGTTCAGACCGTGGTCCCGCAGGTAGTCCTGGAAAATGACCGCCGACTGGGTGGAGTCCGGGCCGATGATCAGCTCCGTGACCAG
Source organism: uncultured Oscillospiraceae bacterium (assembly GCA_910584605.1). GTDB lineage: Bacteria > Bacillota > Clostridia > Oscillospirales > Oscillospiraceae > Lawsonibacter. The sequence continues at coordinate 3,905 of CAJUAW010000070.1, read as the reverse complement.
ATCCTCCAGCCCGATCCCGGCTTTTTCGCACATGCTGTTCAGGTCCAGCGGGTAATACTTTTTGATCCGCTCCTTGGACACGTGGTAGCAGGGCTGAACGTCCAGGTCCTCCTTCCCGAAGGGGGAGACCACCAGACGCATCTCATACTCGGAGCGGAAGGAGGGATGCTTAAAGGATACAGAGCAGGCCCAGGCGTCGTGCATGGCCCGGCGGATCTCCTCCCCGGCCAGGTCCGCGCCCTCCCGCACCAGACGGTAAAAGGTCTCCACCATGGGGTGGCCGGCCATGTCGCTCTGGTAGAACACCATCTGCAGGGACAGCGCCCCGACGGCCATCCGCTCCAGGTACTCCCGCCGGAAGGCGATGCACACTCCCCGGCCCCGGTTGCCGTACCGCTCCCACTGGGCGGCGTCATCCCGGTGGAAGGAGAAGCAGGCCGCAAAGGCGGAGTACTCCTTTTCCAATTCCTCCCGGAACAGCTGCTTCACCTGCCACGCGCGCACCTTGTCGCCGCCGTCCTCCAGCCGCTGGGTCACGGCGGTGCACAGCCCGTTCATAAAGTGGCGCATCTCCGCCGAATCGTTCATGCGGAGGACATTGTTGACCCGCAGCTGGGCCTGACGCAGGATCCCGTCCACAGCCTGAAAGTCGGTGTAGTGGTAGAGGATGCTTCTGCCCTGGTGGTCCATAGGGCCTCCCTTCTGCTATCGTCCGATGCCCATATTCTTCACCCGCAGGCGGTTCAGCGCCCGGGCCATGGATGCCTCCGCGATCCGGTGCTCCTGGCGGCTCCGCTTCTGGAGCAGGATCTCCTTGGCCTCGTCGATCTCCCGCTGGGCCCGCACCGCGTCGATCTCCTCCGGGCGCTCCACCGAGTCCACCAGCACCAGCACGTCATTCTGCTCCACCTTCACCATCCCCGGCGAGACAGCGGCCCGGCAGGACTCCTCCCCCGGCGCCTGATAGAGCAGGGTGCCGGGCTGGATGGCGGCGATCATATTGCTGTGGTGGGCCAGGATACTGAATTCCCCGTCGCTGGTGGGAACCGTCAGACTGACGCAGGGGCCCTCATAAAAGGTCTTGTCCGCGGCCAGGATGTGTACCTGAAAGGTCTCCATCAGACCTCACCCGCTTCCAGCTTCTTCGCCTTAACAGGCACGTCCCGCCAGGTGCCCACATTGTAAAAGGCCGCCTCGGGGTGCTGGTCCAGCTCGCCAGAGGTGATGGCCTCGAAGCTCTCCAGGGTGTCCCGCAGGGAAACGTACACGCCGGGCAGTCCGGTGAACTTTTCCGCCACGTGGGTGGGCTGAGCCAGGAAACGCTGGATGCGCCGGGCCCGGGCCACGGTCTTCCGGTCCTCCTCGCTGAGCTCGTCCATGCCCAGGATGGCGATGATGTCCTGAAGCTCCCGGTATTTCTGCAAAATTTCCTGCACCGTCCGGGCCACGCGGTAGTGCTTCTCCCCCACGATGTCCGCCTCCAGAATGCGGGAGGAGGAACCCAGGGGGTCCACCGCCGGATAGATGCCCTGCTCAGAGATCCGGCGGCTGAGCACGGTGGTGGCGTCCAGATGGGCAAAGGTGGTGGCGGTGGCCGGGTCGGTCAGGTCGTCGGCGGGGACGTACACTGCCTGCACCGACGTGACAGAACCCGCCTTGGTGGAGGCGATGCGCTCCTGCAGCTCCCCCATCTCGTTGGCCAGGGTGGGCTGGTAGCCCACGGCGGAGGGCATCCGCCCCAGCAGGGTGGATACCTCACTGCCCGCCTGGACAAAGCGGAAGATGTTGTCGATAAACAGCAGCACGTCCTTGTGCTCCGCGTCCCGGAAGTGCTCCGCCATGGTCAGTCCCGACAGAGCCACCCGCATACGCACGCCAGGGGACTCGTTCATCTGTCCAAAGACCAGGGCGGTCTTGTCGGACACGCCGCTCTCCCGCATCTCCCGCCACAGGTCGTTGCCCTCACGGGAACGTTCGCCCACGCCGGTAAAGATGGAGTAGCCGCCGTGCTCCATGGCCACGTTGTGGATCAGCTCCTGAATCAGCACCGTCTTGCCCACGCCGGCGCCGCCGAACAGGCCGATCTTGCCCCCGCGGGGGTAGGGCTCCAGCAGGTCGATGACCTTGATGCCCGTCTCCAGGATCTCCACCGCCGGACTCTGCTCCTCAAAGGAGGGGGGCTTGCGGTAGATGGGCTTGGTGGGGGTGCCCTCGGGCACCGGACCCTCGCCGTCAATGGGCTGGCCCAGCACGTTGAACATCCGTCCCAGGGTGGCCTGGCCTACGGGCACCTCAATGGTGCGGCCAGGGACATCCACCGCCAGGCCCCGGGCCAGCCCCTCGCTGGGGGAGAGCATGACGCAGCGTACCACGCCCCGGCCCACATGCTGGGCCACCTCCATCACCCGCACGGTCCCATCGATCTCAACCGTGAGTTCCTCCTGGAGCTTGGGCAGCTCGCCCTCGGTAATCTCCACGTCTACAACAGGGCCGGAGATCTGCACAATAATTCCACGTTCCAAACCCCTGTCACTCCTTCCTCTGGCGCTGGGCCCTGGCCCCGGCGGAGATTTCGGTAATCTCCTGGGTAATGGCCGACTGACGCACCCGGTTATATTTCAGCGAAAGCTCCCCCAGCAGCTCCTCCGCATTCTGGTTGGCGCTGTCCATGGCCGTCATGCGGGCGTTCTGCTCGCAGCAGAAGCTGTCGATCAGGGCGCTGTAAATGTAGCCGGACACATAGCTGGGGATCAGATTGTCCAGCACCGGGCGCACACTGGGGAAAAACTCAAAGGGCTCGGTCACCGCCTGCTCCCCGGCCGGAGCGCCGAAGTAGGTGCGGTGGAAGGGCAGCAGCCGGACGGACCGGGCCTCGAAGGACATGGCGCTGGCCATGTCGGTGTAGATGATGTAAATTTCCTTCAGCTCCCCCCGGTCAAAGCCGTCCACCAGCTGGGCGCCGATCTCCCGGGCCCGGGCCATGGTGGGGTTCTGAGCGGTATAGAGGAAGCTGCGCTCAATGGGGATGTTCCGCTGGGAGAAAAACCGCCGCCCGTACTCCCCCACCACAAAGAGCTTGGTGTCCGGGTGCTGCTCCAGCAACTCCTGGGCCCGGCGGATAGCGTTCTGGTTATAGGAGCCCGCCAGCCCCTTGTCGGCGGTGATGACCAGACAGCCGTAGGTCCCCTCCCGGGGGGTGTCGTCGTCGCTGGGGTAGAAATAGTGGCTGTCGATCTCATTGGCGGTGCGGAAGATCCGCTTGATCTCCCGGCGGAGCGCCCTGAAGTAGGGACGGGTATGCTCCAGCTCCAGCCTGGCCTTCCGCAGCTTGGTGGAGGCGATCAGGTACATGGCGCTGGTGATCTTTTTCGTCTCCTGGACGCTCTGGATGCGGGTCTTGATCTCTTTTGTCCCTGCCACCTCAGCCACCGCGCTTTCCGTTGGACTTCCAGTCCTCCAGGAACTCCCTGGCCTGGTTCAGGATCTCCTCCCGGTCCTCCTGGGACAGCTGGCCGCTCATGTCGATCCTCCGGCACAGGTCGGGGACCCCCTCCTCCAGAAAGGCCAGCAGGCCGTTCTCAAACTGGTCGATGTCATCCAGAGGAATGTCCTGCATCATATGGCCCAGGGCGCTGACCAGCAGGATTACCTGCTGGTGCTGGGCCAGAGGCGCATACTGGGGCTGGCGCAGCAGCCGCATCAGGCCCTGGCCATAGGCCAGCTGGCGCTTGGTGGCCTCGTCCAGGTCACTGGAGAACTGGGTGAAGACCTCCATCTCCCGGTACTGGGCCAGATCCAGGCGCAGGGTGCCCGCCGCCTTTTTCATGGCCTTGGTCTGGGCGTCGCCGCCCACCCGGGACACGGACAGGCCCACGTTGACGGCGGGCCGCTGGCCGGAGAAGAAC